>NZ_CP107773.1 GCF_036345155.1 Streptomyces sp. NBC_00582 | reverse complement strand
GAGACATGACGCGCCGTCACTACGCGACGGAAAGTTGTAACGTCGCTCCGCGACTCAAGAGCGCTGGCTAGGTGGAGGGGTGGCGCTCCGGGGGATGCCGTTACATCTTTTGGGAGAGCTGAGCGGCGTGCGCGGTGCCGGCCCGCGTACTGCGGAGCTCGCCCTACCGGCCATCCCTGGGGGCCCAGTAGTGGCCTGTGTAGACGTGAGCCGGGTAGCCCTTGCTGGTGCGCTCCACGTGGCTCGTGTAGGTGTCGGATCCGCACTTGCACATCGTGTCGGGCTCCCGGTGTCGGCGTCTTGTGTACCTAATTATGTCACGTGGTTGTGTACCGCGCAAGTTCTGTAACGGTGACTCATCGTTACAGCCCCTCTCTCCTAGAGGTCTAGACCTCTAGACAATTCTAGCAATTGGAGCAGCGGGCTAGCGGGGCGATACGCGTTGATTATGTACCTGAGTTTGGGAAAGGCGTTACGTTATCACCGCTGTTGCCGGGGTGAATATGTATGTACCGGCCTTCTCTGCTGTCTGAATTCTCATCCTGGAGCGTGGCGAATTGCTAGGTCTGTCTTTCGTGCTTTCCGGTGGTGAGGTCTTTCTACAGCGCAAGGCAGAGGGTGAGGAGGGCGCCGGGGGTGGGAATTTGCGGGCCGGCCGGTTGGAGGCGGCCGGCCCGGCCGGTCAGGCGCCGAGGCCGATGTGGGCGACGTAGGTGTAGGCGCCCCAGTCGGAGTCGAGCTCGCCGATGATGTCGTCCCAGATCTCTTCGAGCCCGGCGATGTCGCCGGCGACGAAGGCGTCGACCGCGTCGTCCCAGATGTAACGGACTTGGAAGCGGCGTACGCGCAGGTTGCTGCGGCGCCGCGGTGCCTCGACGACGTCCTGGTTGATGGGGTGGATCTCCACTTCGGTGCCGTGGCCGCCGCGGTTGAGGTGCTGTTTCAGGGCGCCGGGGTTGTTGAGGATGTTGTTGGCGCGCAGGTTCCAGTAGGCGGTGTCGATCGCTTCCTGGTTCTCGGGGCGGGGGTGTTGGGTGCCTCTGGTCCAGGCGCGGATGGTGGGGCGGGTGGCGGTGATGCCGGCTTCGGCCATGGCCTGGGCGCCGCCGCCGGTGGTGGTGAGGTAGTTCATGCGGGCCATGAGGCCGCGGCGGGTGCTGGCGGGGGACCTGATGCCGCCGTGGATGATCATGCGTTCCAGGGCGTCTTCGAGGGCGCGGCCGAGGGCGTATTTGCCGTGGATGTTTCCGGGGTCGCGGTTGGCCCCGTATGTTCCGAAGTTTTTCCATCCGTCGGTGGACATCAGGCGGTGGTCTTCCTCGGCAGGGTGTACTGGTTCTTGAGTTTCATTTCGGCGGGGCTGCGGCCTTCGGTGAATACGTTACGCCAGTCTCCGCCGGTGACGTGGAGTTCGTCCGTGCCGCGGACGCGGACGACGGTGAGGCCCTTTTGTGGGCGCGGTGGGCTTTGTACCAGAGGTTGGCGAATGCCTGGGAGCGGATGATGTGCATCCACTCGGGTCGGCGGATTTCGAGGTTGGCGTTGGATTCGCCGAGGGTGGAGGTGAATTTGGAGTACATGGCTTTGATGTATTCGACGGCCACGGTTCCGTCGGCGTATCCGGCGGCTTCGCGTTCCAGGGAGGTGTGGCGGGCTTCGGTGAGGACGCGGCGGAATTTCTCCAGCAGGCCTTCGCTGGCGCCGCTGGTCCAGCTCTCGGCGATCACCGGCTGGTCGCACAGGTCGTAGCGGGCGCAGCGGATGAGGAGGCGGATGGTGGCGTCGGTGAGGACGACGGGGCCCATCTCGCGGCGGTTGCCGATGGGGTCGGGGAGGTGGGGGTGGTGCCAGGTGGGGCGCTGGGTGAGGAGGTGGACGCCGGAGAGTTTGGGGTCGAAGCCGCCGTGGGGGTTGTGCCTGAGGGCGCCGATGGGCAGGTGGGTCTTGAAGGCGGCCATGAAGGAGGCGTTGGTGTCGAGGGCGTCGACGGTGACGGGGTCTAGGGCGCCGGTGTTGAGTTGGTCGGTGAGGTGGGTGTTGGTCCAGTTGTGGCGTCCTTCCCAGATTTCGTCTGAGCCGTCCTTGGTCTTTTTGCGGAGGATTTCGAGGAGTTCTGGATAGACGGTGTGGTCGTAATTCGAGCCGACGCGGGTTTCTTTGAATAGGGCCATGGCGTCGGGCACGGCCTTTTTCACCAGGGCGGCGGTGGCGGCTTCGACGTCGCCGCCGTGCTCTTGGAGGGCCTGGTCGACCGCGCGGGTGATCTGGCCGGTGTAGTGGGAGTAGTCGCGGCCGGCGTAGGTGCCGCTGCTGGCGGTGGTGCGCGGCGGCTGGGTGTGGTGCGTCGCGGGGTCGCTGGTGGTGGTCGCGGGGGCTGGAGTGGGCTGTGGTGCGGGTGTGTGCGGAGTGCTGGTCGGCTCGCTGGTTGCGAGGGGTGTGGAGCGGCCGGGGACGGCTACGGGCGGCCAGGCGGAGGCTCCGGGCGCGGCGGGGGCCTGGGGGGTGGGGTCGGTGGCGGTGTGCTCGGGTGGTTCGGGGTCGTGGGCGTAGGGGTCGAAGTCGGTGGGGTCGGTGAGGCGGGCGTGGGCGCGGTCGGCGTAGAGGGTGAGGGTGGTCTGGAGGCCGAGGTCGCGTTCGGTGATGGCGAGTTGGACGCGGTGGTGGGGGTGGTCGGGGTCGGGGGTGAGGTGCAGGACGGTGTCGAGGCCGAGGGTGTTGATCAGGTCGGGGTGGTCGGTGTCGAGGGCGGCGAGGACCGGGAGGTGGTGGGTGCGGGCGAGGTGGGCGAGGGTCTGGGCGGCGTCGCGGAGGCGGGGGCCGGACAGGGGCAGGTGGGGGTCGTCGGCGGCCTGGAGGCGGTCGACGACGAGGAGGGCGGTGCCGGTGAGGTCGGTGAGGGTCTCGGCGATGGCGGCGGGGGTGAGGTCGGTGCCGTCGTCGATGTAGAGGGGGGCGGCTGCCAGGTCGTGGTGGAGGGCGGCGACGTCGGCCTGTTCGGTGTCGGTGAGCTGGCCGGCGCGCAGGCGGCGGTAGTCGACGGGGAGGTGGGCGGCGACGATGCGGGCGGCGATGTCGGCGCGGGTGAGGCCGGAGGCGGCGTAGAGGACGGGCTGGTGGTGGTCGAGGGCGGTGGTGCGGGCTGCGGTGGTGGTGAGGAGGCTGCCGCCGGTGCCGGGGGTGGCGGCGACGAGGTAGAAGCGGCCGGGCTGGAGGCCGCCGAGGGCGTGGTCGAGGCTGGGGATGCCGGTGGGCAGGCCGCGCGGGGATGGGACGGTGTCGGTGGGGTCGGTGTCTGGGGTGGTGGGGGCCAGGACGGTGTCGAAGGCCTCGCCGAGGGGGGCGAGGCGGCGTGAGGGGCGTGGTGCGGCCGGGACGTCGGTGTGGGCGGGGGCGGTGTCGGTGGGGGGTACGTGGTGCAGGGCGGCGGCCGCGGGGGTGTCATCGGTGGTGTCGGGCGCGGTCTTCGGGTCGGCGGCCGGGGTGACGGGGGCCGGGTGGGGGCGCTGTTCGGCCGGGGTCGGGTCGTTCGGTGCGGCCGACGCCGGGGCGGTGTCGGCCGCGGTCGTACGGGTGGGCTGGGGCGACGGTGCTGGTTCGGCGCCGGTCGGGGCGGGACCGGCGGGCTCCGCGAGGGGGGTGGGCCCGGTGGGTGGGACGGCAGCGGTGGCCGGGGGCGCCGCGTTGGCGGGGGTGGGGGTGGTCGGCGGGTGGGGGGTGCCGGTGGGGGTGGCCGGGAGCAGCACGGCGACGGGGGTGGTGTGGCGGCGCAGGACCTGGGGGTGGCCCTGGGCGGCTTCGTGGATGAGGTCGCCGAGTTTCTTGCGGGCGTCGGCGATCCCGTGGGCGGGAGCGTGCTCGAGGTCCCAGCCCAGGGTGGTGGCGGCGTGGGGGGTGGTCAGAAGGGCGTGGTCGGTGTCCTCGCGGGTGAGGGGGGTGGGGGTGCCGTCGGCGGCGGCGCGGATCAGGTCGGGCAGCGCGGCGCGGGCCTGGTGGAGCGTGGCGGGGGTCTTGCCCGGGACTGCCTTGGTCTTGCCGGGCGGCGGGGCCGGTTGGGATGTGGTGGTTGCAGGCTGGTCGGAGTCGGCGGCGGGCGCCGGCGCGGCGGGCGCCGTCGGCTTCGCGGCGCCGGGGGTGGGCGGTCCGGCGGCCTGGCCCGGGGCGGAGAGTGTGGTCGGGGCGGGGCGCGCGGTGGCAGGTTCCGGGTTGGCGTCGGGGCCGGCTGCGGACGGTGAGGCAGTCGCCCCGGGGTCGGGAGCGAGCGGCGCCGGGGCGGGGGCGTTCGGGCCGTCAGCCGGGGTGGAGGTGGGGGTGGGGGTGGGGGTGGGGGTGGGGGTGGGGGTGGGGGTGGGGGTGGGGGTTTCTTCGCCGGCCGGGTCCAGGTGGTGGTGCAGGAGCACGCACGAGCTCAGGCTCGCCAGGGCGGGACGTTGAAGGACGTCGTCGAGGCGGTCGTCGCCGCCCAGGACCAGCGGGAAGTTGTCGGCCGACCACAGGTCGTACAGCATGCGCAGGGCGGCGGTGGGCAGTTCGTGGGCCTTTGGCACGATGACCAGCCGGGAGGCGCGGCGCAGTTCGGCGGCGATCAGGTCCTCGGTGGCCCGCAGCGTGCCGGGCTGTGGCATGCGCTGGTCCAGATCGAGCTGTACGAACAGGTCGCGGACCAGTGAGGAACGGTCCTTGCCGCCCGTGTGCACGGCTGGAAGGTTCGGGGGGCTGGGAGTGCGGGTGAGGGCGGTGTGCACGGTGGTGGCGTCGGGGCCGGTGACGGTCAGGATGGCGCGGGCCTGGGCGATCTCCCGTACGTGATCGGCCAGTTCTTCGCCGTGGGCGGTGCCGGCAGGGTCCAGGGTGGTCCGCGGGTCGTCGGCGGCCGCGGGGTCGGCGGGTGCCGGGCCGGCGGGCGGGGAGGTGTCGGCCGGTGCCGGGGTGGTGGCGGGCTCGGCGGGTGCCGGCTGTGACGGTGAGGGGAGGGGGTCCTGCTGCTCGGCCGGAGTTGTACCGCTCGGCGCGGGGGTGCCCGGGGAAGTCGGCGCTACGTGGTGCCGGAGGGTCACGCGGGAGTTCAGGCTCGCCATGTCCGAACGCGACAGGAGAGTGGCGAGGTTGGTGTCGCCGATCAGGACCAGCGCGAAGTTCTCGCGCGCCCACAGGCTGTAGAGCAGTTGGAGGGCGGAGGAGCGCAGGCCGGGGGCGGCGGTGGCGATGATGAGGCGGGGGGCTCGCTTGAGTTCGGCGACGATCAGGTCCTCGGCGTCTTTCAGGGCGTGGGGCCGTCGCTGTCGGCGGCCGAGGCCCAGCTGCGTGTAGAGGGCGCGGGCCAGGGAGGCGCGGTCTGCGCCGGCCACGGACACAGCCGGCTGGCCTGCGGGCAGGTGCTGGGCGAGGGCGGTGTGGGCGGTGTCCGGGTGGGGGGTGGTGAGGACCAGGACGGTGCGGTGTTCGGTGATCTCGTGCAGGGCGCCGGCCAGTTCGTCGGCGGCCAGTTCGTCGGCGGCCGGAAGGGGGTGGGGTGCCTCCTCGACGGCGCCGCCCTCGGGCCCGGCGGCCGAGACCGTGTCGGGAGCGGCAGCGGGATCGGGAAGGAAGCCGTCGGCGGACTCCGGCGCGGCGGTGGGCTCGGCCGGGACGGCTGCGGGAGCAGCCGGGGTGGAGGCGGGGGCCGGGGCTGTGGGGGGCTGCTCGGCCGGGGCCTTCCCGCTCGCTCCGGCCCGCGCGGCCAGGGCGGGGCGCAGGTAGTCGACGACGACCTGCTGCAGCAGCGCGTAGGCCCGCCCGGCGCGGTCGCTGGTGGGACCGCCGAACGCGGCACGGGGGGCAATGAGCAGCACGTGCCAGTGAGCGCCGGTCGTACGCATCTTCGCGGCGGCACTCAGCGCCAGGCGCAGCGGGCGGCCGGACTTCTCCGCCAGCCCCCCGCGCGCCGGGTTCACCAGACCATGAGCGGGCACGGACAGGTTCTGACGCAGCGCGAGCGGCACACTCCCCCACACCGGGTCGTCGGCGGGCGGCAGCAGCAGGCCCGTAGCTGCCCCGGTCTTGGCGGCGGAGACGGAACGCGAGGAGGACACGGGCAACTCCAGCAGAAGCAGAACGGGGGCGGAGCGGGCCGCCGCGTCGCGGGCGGGCGGGCGGGCGGCCAGGGCCGGCGGAGGACAGGCGCGCAGCGGTCGGCCACACGCCGCACAGGGGTGTAACGCCTTGAGGGTGAGTCTAGCGCTCCGGTACATAACCGGGGACGGTTTGTGTAACGCGTGGGGGTGGGTGAGGTGGGCGGTGTGGTGACGCGACCGCGGTAGGCCGACGGCCGGACGCAGGGCGGGGGGTGAGGCGGAGGGGAAGCCGTGGCTCGTGCCGGGGGCCGGGCGGGCCGGGGCCGTGGACGCCGCCCGCGCACGGATCCTGGCCGGACCCCAGCCCCCGCCCCGGGCGGGATACCCGTGCAGATCGCCGAACGGGCCGAGACCCGGCGCACGCAGGACACGGACGTGCGCCACTGGATCAAGGACGAGGACGATCTCGACTGGTACCAGCGGCATCAACGCGACGAGGAAGAGCCCGAGGAGCGGCGGACAGCCGTCTGGGTCGACGACTCATCGACGACGAGCACGAGGAATCGCACCAGGTGCGACCCCCGTCCGGGACGGGGCGGGACCTGCGCGCCGAACTCGCCGTGATCGCCGCGCGGGCCGGCCCGGCAGGCGAGAGCGGAACACGGCGCTGACGAGTTCGCCGGGCTGTCTCCCGGCGGGGCATCGACGCGGGGTGGAGCAGCTCGCTGGGCTCGTAACCCAGAGGGGTTCCGGAGCCCGCACCGCTGTCGCCGCGACATGCCGTGATCACGCGCGAGCCGGAACTCGTTCGACAGCGGCCCCGGCGCCGCGCAGGGAGTTCACCAACGGACCAGCAGGTCAGGCGCCAGGCTCCCCCTGGTCCTCGTCAAGGACGAGTACCGCGTGTTCCTGATGGAGGTAGCCGCGCGGATCGGCGTCCCATCGCCCATCGGCGGCCGCAACGGGGCCGCGGCCGGTGCCGTGCCCGCGGTCCCACTCCAGCAGGCCGAGGGCGGCCAGATCGGCGTCGACCTCCCCGGCCGCGGCGAAACCGGTCTCCCGCTGGAGGGGATCGGCCCGGTCGGCGAGAGCGGCGCGGCGCAGCAGATAGCGGCGCTGCGACGGCCCGTCGACCGCACCGTCGCGTAGCGCCTGCCTGGTCAGGTCGTTGCCCAGCTGTTCGACGGCGTAGGTCTCGTGCAGCAGGGCACGCCACGCGTCACTGTCGGCCTGACGGGTCATCGGATCCTTCCAACACGAGGGCAGGGCGAAGCCGGTACCCATGATGGCGACTGCATCCGCGGGGCGGGTACGGGTTCTGTTTGTCGCCGTCCCTCCGCCTGCTGTGCCACGCGCCAGCGCGCGGCACCAGGTGTTCAGCGTTTTCCTCGTCCAGCGCCCGGGCGAGGGCGGGAACGGACGACACGCGGCACGGCAGAGGGCCAGTGACCTCGGTACCGACCGCAGGGCGCAGCCACGGCACCGACCGGGACGGCCGGCGGGGAGCCGCACGGCGACGGGCGAGAACCCGACGGGCTGAGAACTCGACGGACCCGGCGGGGCCGGACAACGGACCGGCGGACAGCGGACGGCGCGGCGCGCCGGACGGCGGCCGGGGCGGCGGCGGACGGGCGGGGACGGCCGTGGGCCGCAGGCGGCGGGAAACGGGAGGCTTCCGCGGATACCGCGGCGGGCGGGAGCCGGACCGCGGCGGGCGGGAGCCCGGCTGCACAGAGACCCGGGGGCGCGGGCGACGCGGGCCCGGCAGGGACGGGAACGGCAGGCGGCGACGCCACGAGGACGGCCGGGACGGGCACTGTTCGGCGTTGTTCACTGAACAACGCCGAACAGTGCCGAACAACCCACCCCCCGGCAGCGGGCGCACGCGACCGGCGGGCGCAGGGCCGGGACAACGGGGTCGCGGCGGACGCGCACGCGGCGCGGGACGGCGGGCGGGAGCCCGGCGACACGGCCGGGAGCGAGGAACGGGCAACGCGCGCGGGACGGCGGGCGGCACGGCACGGGACGCCCGACACAACCGCGGCCGGACACGGCCGGGGACGGGCGGCGCGGGCCAGCCGTGCGGCGCGGGGCGTACAGCAGCGCTGCCCTGACACGGCGCCACGGGACCATGGCGGGCCGGATACCCGGCGACGCGTCCCCACCGGCGCAGCGACCGCGGCAGCATGGGGACAACGCCCGGGACGGGCCGCGGCGCAGGGCGCGGGGACAGGCGGGCCGGGGACCGGGGACGGGCAGCCGACAGCGGCACGAGCACGCCGGACTGCGGGCGCGGCCCGACGGTCGCAGGGCGCGAGCCCGGGGCGGGCCGCGCTGAGGCACGCGGCGCCGGGCCGGAGGAACAGCGCACGCCAGGCCAGGCGAACGGCGCGCGCGGCGCGGGCAGGACTGTTCACCGATGTTCGCCGAACAGCCCCGAACAACCGCGTACCAGTACACAAAGCCGCAGGCCACCGGCACAGCACGGGACGCCGAGGCAGCGGGACGGCGCGGGCGGACAGTTGGGAACGGGCACGCGCGAGAGCGCATATTCCTTAATTGGATTTATTCAGGTAGAGTCAGAGGCGGCGTGGGCGAGACGCCGGCTGCCTGGTGGCGACCCTCTCGCGACTGCATGCGAACAGCGGGCGCGGCGGGTCGGGATCCAGAGCACGACCCGAAGTCAAGCCACTTCATCTCAACGCGAGGAAGTTCTAATGAAGTTCAAGGCCAACGTCAGCCTTACTGCCCGCGAGGTTGAAGATCTACATTCTCTCCTGATCGCACATGCCGAGGAGTTCGCAGGCCTCTCTGGGCTTGTCACGAAAATCAACGGGTTGGCGACGAAGGTCACGGTTCTCAAGGCCAAAGCTGCCCGAGCGTACACAGATCTTGAGGCTCATGAGGTCCAAGAGGGTTTCATGATCAGCTTTGCTCCTCCTGGTGTCGATGAGGATGACGAAGAACATCGCATTGAAGGCGAGGTTGTCTCATTCCACCCGTCACAGGACGGATACAAGGCTCCCTGCTTCATCAGCGTCCGCAACGAGCGCGGATTCACCTTCCATCATGAGGTTCATCCGCTGAGCGACGTTCGCCGCTACGACGTAGCGGGGTAACGCCCCACCACCCACGGGTGCGGCAGCGCGGGACGGCGCGATCCCCAGGGCAAGCGCGATGTTCCAGGCCACACCGCGCGTTCATCGTGTTCGGTCTGATCTGCGATCCCAGCGGCGCCGTGCGCGCGGCATCCGCACCCCCCAGCAAGGAAGCCTATGCCGTGCATGGGCAGGCGATCAGTGCAGACGACTTCGGTTGGTGGACCGTCACGTTCACCGCCGATCCGGCTATACCGCCGGTGGTGGCCGGCACCCGTCTCCCGCCCCTTGCGCGCCGGGAGACGCGGGAACCTCGCCAGGGGTGACCATCATGGGTATTGCTTAATTGGATTTATTTAAGTAGAGTTAGAGCTGTTGGAGCGCGGGAGCGCCTCAACCCCCTTCCCAACCACGCACGCCTGGAGCGCTCATGCCCGCTGTCGCGGACCTCGATCTTGCAGCCCTGAACTCGGCGACCAAGTACCCCTCGATCCTCACCTACCACGAGCTTGACCAGCGCAACAACGGCGGGCTGACCGAGAAGGTCACTGAGTTCAGCGGTGACGTCGTGCTGACCGAGAAAGTGGACGGCACGAACGCCCGGATCATCACCCTCCCCGGGGGCGACTACTTCCTCGGCAGCCGCGAGACGCTCTTCTATGCGCGGGGTGACAGGGTCTGGAACGAGAAGCTCGGCATCGTTGAGGCTCTGCGGCCGCTGGCCGAACGGATCACCTCGCCCGAACTGGGAATTCGCGTGTACTACCTGGAGGTCTACGGCGGCAACAAGATCAGCCGCGCAAGCGCCCAGTACACCGGTGCGCAGACCCTGGGTCACCGCCTCTTCGACGTCGCCGCGATCGACCCCGCCTATCTGGGGCTGCCCCTTGCCGATATCGCGCTCTGGCGGGACAAGGGCGGGCAGCACTTCCACACCGAGCAGGAGCTCACCGAGATCGCCGTCGATGAGGGCATCGACATGGTGCCGCGCCTGGCCACGCTCAAGGGGAGTGAGCTGCCCACCGGCATCGAGGCGATGCACGCTTTCCTCGCGCATCACCTCTCCACCACGCTCGTGGCCCTGGACGCGGGTGCGGGCGGTCGTCCCGAGGGCATCGTTCTGCGCAGCATGGATCGGTCCGTGATCGCCAAGGCCCGGTACCAGAACTACGACCGCACTCTTCAGCTCCGCGCCAAGCGGCGTTGACCCCCCGGTAGCGGAACACCTTCGCAATAGCGTCCCCGGCGGCAGGCCGATCGCCCCAGGCGAGACACCGGCCAGCCGCCGGGGACAACGCCCGGCTCCTTTCACCGAGAGAGATCATCATGGACAGCAAGGCCAAGCTCAGCCACGTGAGTTGGACCCACACCCTCGGACTGTTGCGGGGCGCTGCCGAGGGCAACGATTCGAAGTACAACCACACCCTCGGCGGCTACAGGCTGCACGTCCGACCGCTGGTAGGTGCAGGTCTGGTGGCCTGGCTAGCCGATGGCGAGGAGTCGGAGAACGACAGCTTCGTACGGGCCACCGAAGCGGGACAGGATTTCTACCGGGAGTACCTGACCGGGCTGCCCTCGCAGACGGTATGCAGGTCCAACTACTGGCCCACCATGCCGGAGATGGATCGCGCCATCGCTGCGCTCGCCACCGAGTGTGAGAGCCGGATCCAGGCCGGTGACGTGTGATGCCGGGCGGATCCGGCGGTTCGCGCAGGGTGTTGGTAGTGGGTGGCGGGGAAGGGATGCCATCCGTGGAGGCGGTGCCTATCGGGCTTCCTCTGGCCGACGGCCTTACCCCCGTGGTCGCCCTGGTGCCCGTGCCCGGAGCCGCCCCTGGCGAGTTGGACGCCTTTGCGACGCGCCATCGCTTCGTACCGCGCGGGATGACGGCCAGGGCGCAGGACTCGCGGGCCCGGTGGACGGTGGAGTGCGACGGGCGGGTGGTGTTCTCCTTTCACGCTGAGGAGGGCAGCGCGCGGTTCGAGATCCCCGACAGCGTGAGCATCCGGGCCTGGGTGGCGTTCGCGCTGGCGGCGGGCGGCACGGTGGGCGTGCTGGCGCTGCCGGACATGCCGTCGAGTACAGCGGCGGACATCGGCCGCCGATTCGGGCCGAACGGTGGTCCCTACTGGCTCCTGAGCGCCGGCTACATCACGCCCTAATGCCCTGCGGTTGCTGGGGCGAGCAGTCCCGGCGGGTTCGTTCCCCCACGGTGTGCAGGCGGGCTCTGTGCCGGCGGGCTCATCGCGCCGTGGATCTCCAGGGTTCATGGCGGATCGACGCAGTCCTGGCTTGCTTTGTCCGACTGTGGGCGCGCTAGTTCGGCAGCCTCTGTGGGAAGTCTGGGCCGGCACGGGCGAGTCCTGCGGGGGCGCCTTCGGATGCGGCTCGGTTCCGCGAATCTTCGCGCCTTAACCCCTCTCATTGTTAGTTGCTTAATTGGATTTATCGATGTAGAGTTGGGCTTGTTGGGGCGGCCAGTCCGCCCAACTCCCCGGCGGGGCGCGCCCCGGCAGCCTCCCGACCGCCCATAGGAAGGACTCCCCCATGAGCAGCACCCGCACGAGCGACGCTACCCGTGCCGAGCGTGACCGCCGGATGCACGCGGGGAGGCTCGCGACCGCTGCACATGCGGGTAGGTCCAACGCGCAGCGGCGGGGCACCACCTCGTTGGAGCGTCTGCGGGAGCCGGAGCTGACAGCCGAGAACGTCCGCATGGACGGATTCTTCGAGACCATCACGCGCGCCCAGTACGAGACCGGGTTGTGGCAGGACCTCCTCGACGCCCTCCAGTCGAGCCGCGATGCCGTGGCCACCTGGCACGAGCAGATGGCGAAGGCGGAGCTGGCAGCGGAGCGCCCGGGGGGCGGCATGGGAAACCCCGTTGCCGACGCCCGCCGTCATCTGTGGCTCGACGCCAACCGCGACTTCGCCCGGGCCGCCGCCGACTCCTTCCGCCGGGTCAGCTGACCCCCGCCGACGGGGTTCAGTCGCACGGCTGGACCCTGGCTCGCCCCGCACCGACCCGAGAAGAGGACCGAGATCATGGGCCGAGAGTTCATCACCACATACCAAGACGGAACGGACGTGGAACAGGCGTTCCGCACAGCTCGCGAAGAGGCAGAAGAGGAGTTCGGGAGTCCCTCGAACAGGGGGTATACCGGCACCATCGCCGAGAAAGACGAGTACAAGGTCGTCACTGACACCAGCATGTCGCAGGACCGGGCCGAGACGTACGCCTACCAACAGATGGAAGACGGCCTCTACCCGGAGTCATCGGATCCGGCGGGAGCCATCCCGGTGCACAAGACGCCCTCGACAGGCGGAGCGCCGCAGCACTGCGGATGGCTGTTCTTCGGATGGGCACGCTGCTAGGCCCGGCGCAGCAGGGCGGGCGCTCCGGTGAGGGCCCGCCCTGGGCCCCGAGCCCGTCACCACATGAACACCACGACACCGTAAGAAGACTCCGGCCATGCACACTCTGACCCTTCCCGACGGCTCCGGCGTACTCTCCCTCCCCGACCGGCCGACCGACGACGACTTCCTGCCCCTCCCCCATGGGCTCACCCTGAACGACGCCGTGGCCGTCCGCGCCCACGAGGTACGCGCCGGTGACCTACTGGTCGCCGAGTTCTCCGACGGAACCGGCATCCGCCCGACCGAGCACGTCCCCGCCCCGTACCCCGCCCATCCGCACGCGGTCCGCGACTGCCCGTGTAAGGGGTGCGAGGAGTGCGAGGACCTCGACGCCTGGACGCTCGCCGAGCCCGGCCGCGTCGCCGACGTCGCCTTGCGCTTCATTTGCCTTGCCCCCGCTGAG
Organism: Streptomyces sp. NBC_00582; assembly: GCF_036345155.1. Classification (GTDB taxonomy): domain Bacteria; phylum Actinomycetota; class Actinomycetes; order Streptomycetales; family Streptomycetaceae; genus Streptomyces. The sequence continues at coordinate 340,431 of NZ_CP107773.1, read as the reverse complement.
GACGGCGAGCCGTGCACCCTCGTGTTGCGCAACCGGCCCGTGGCCGTCATCCGCGCCGCCGTCGTGGCGCGCGCTGAAGCCGCCGCCGAGAAGGCGCCGGAGTCCGAGTCCGTCTACTCCGTCACGTGGCACAACGACTTCGAGGCGTCCAGCCCGCAGGAGGCGGCGCGGCTCGCGTACGAACAGCTGCGGAGCTACGCCACGGACGCGTGGCCGCCCGTGCTGGAGGTCGAGGACGAGCAGGGTGAGCGCGTCACCATCGACCTGAACGCCGGGAACGAGGTGGGCGGGTGACCCACGAACCTCCGTCCGCTCCCCTTGAAGCACCTCGAAAGGCCCTCATGCCCAGCATCACCGCAGCGCCCGTCTCGGCCTCGGCCGACGCCGTCCCGGACAGTCCCCACCAGGACCGAGCGCGGTTCGAGGCCACCGCGTGGATTCCCGACGGGCGGCCGGGCTTCCAGCAGCTCGGCACCGTCTACACGACACCCGTGCGGCGCGCCCTTGCGGCCGAGGCTGAGCAGTGCGCACGCGCCGTCGACGAGTGGTTCAGCAGTCCGCGCCCCACCGCAGGCGCGCTGCTGCTGGGCGCGCTCGCCGAGTACGGCATCCGTGCCGACTCCGACGACGTCGGCATGAGCTACGCCGTCGCCTTCGACCCCGAGACTCCGTCGTGGAACGTTCGCTCCGGCTTCCACCTGTCGGTGGGTGACCGGGATCCCTCCGTGGACCATGTGCCTGCCTCGCACACGGGATGGACCGTGTTCGTGCACGACGACCAGGGCGAACCGATTGGCGATCCGCTGTACATCGCAGGCGGCGGGGGGCTCGTGGACTGCGCCGGTGACTCGGCCGCCGTCGCGGCGGTGATCGCCGACTTCGTCAGCGCTCCCGTCTCGCGACACTGCGACTGCTACTCGCAGGAGCGCTACGGGCGGCGCCATGACCGTGAGTGCAACCGGTACCGGCGCGCGTGACCGCGTTCGCCGCCGACTAGCGTCCGCGGCGGCCTACAGCCCGGCGGGCGCAGCCATTCCCCACTTATCGACAGGACACCATGAACGACTTCCGCCCCACCGACGCCGCCCTGGCCGGCCTGCGCCTGGACCCTCACGCCCGTCATGTGCCCGCGTGGATGTACGTACAGCGGGTAGGCGACGGAACAGTCTCCTTCGTCGGCTCCAGCCGAGTCAGCACCCCCGCCCACCCGCTCCACTACGGCAGTACCCGCACCCACCAGTTTGTCGTGGGCGAGCTGGTCGTCCGGCCTCACTTCGTCGTCGGCACCGACGCCCTGCGCGGGCAGGGCCTGGGCGGCATCGCGGCACAGGGCAGCCACGACCTCGTCCGCTACCTCAGGTGCGGCGGCGGCATCCTCGACCCTTACGGTAAATTGCATAATTGGATTTACTGATGTAGAGTTAGGTCCTACCGGTCGGCCACTCCGGGCCCGGCCCTCACTCACATCTCGGGAGCCCCTTATGAACATGCAGCAGCGCATCCGACAGCTCGCATCGACGCTGGCGCGCCGCCCCTCCCGGAAGATCGACGCCGAGCACGAGGGCCCGAACTACGTAGACGTCGAGACCAACTCCTGCCCCACCCATAGTCCCACCGGTCCCCGCTACTACCTCGGACAGGACGGAGTGATCGAACGCTGACTGGCAGCAGGCGCAAGAGCCTGGGAGAGGTGTCCAGGATCCGGTGTCCATTCCCCGTTTTGCGAACTCCGGGCCGCCGCACTGGCGACCAGTTGCCCCGGGACCGCTTATGGCCACGGCACGCGCCGCCCCAGCCTGCCTCCAGGCGGGCACAGCAGCCGTCCGGCTAGGCCCGCTGGCGGCTACCCCTCGCGCCGGGCACTGCCCGCACACACTCGGTACGCGCCGCAGCACATCCAAGGAACAGACATGCCGCTCGACCTGACCTCACCCGGCAACTACAACCGCGATCCCCACTACCGCCGATACCTCCTGCCGGACGGGACGATTCGCGTCGTGTGCGTGCAGGACTTTGACTATCGCGACTACGACATCTCCCGGTTTGTCGACGAGGCCACGTTCCCCACCAGCGCGGAAGCCGAGACGGCGCCGATCTCCACCTGGCAGCTGGTCCATGCCGTGGAGTGCGGCGAGGACGCGGAGACGCGGGCGCAGGCCGCGCGGAATCTCGAAGCGGTCCGCTGCCACATCACCACGCCCGGACACCGCCCGCAGTGCCGCCCGCACGACTGCCGATGCGGCTGCCCGCGAACCCAGAACTGCCAGGACTGCCACCGATGCGTGTGCTGGCGCTCCACGTGCTGCGCCGAACAGCGACGGGACTACTGACCGCCGGAGGAAGTTGAAGCGGGGCGGGAGGCATAGCCTCCCGCCCCGCCTTCTCGTTCGGGCTCGGCCGGCGAACCTGCATCTCGCGAGCGCGGGACTGCTCAGGCGCCGAGGCCGATGTAGGCAACGTGCGTGCATGGTCCCCAGTCGCTGTCAGGTCGGCGATGACGGCGTCCCAGATGCAGCGGACGTTGGGCAGGAAGTGGCCTGCTCTCCCATGAGGTTCCGACGACGTGCGGTCTGCTCCACGAAGTCCTGGTTGATGGGGTGGATCTCAATGGACGTGCTGCGGCCCCGCCTGTTCAGGATCCGATTGGCGGGCCATGAGCTCGGGCTCCCCCTCCTCGACCGTTACGTCGCCTGCCGGCGCATTCTGAGAGGCGGCCACGCTGCTGGGTCCACTCGTTTCGGTGGCCTGCGGCGCCTGGACCAGGTTCGAGGTGCCGACGGAGTCGGGCGTATCGGTGAAGCGGGCACGCGGCAGATCCGCGCGGAGGACGGCGCTCGCCAGCGTCCCGAAGTCCCGCTCTGAGTAATCGACTTCGGCCCGATCGTCCCGCCGCCGCACGGTCAGGGTGACGTCAGCGTCCAAGGCCGCCACAAGCTCCGCCTCGTCGGTGTCCACTGCGGCCACGACCGGCACCTTCAGCAGTCGCGCAACGTGAGTCAGGGCCTGCACCGCTGCGGGCAGGGCCCGGCCGGACAGCGGTACGGCCGGATCGTGAGCCCGCTGCAACCGGTCTACGACGACCAGCGCCAACCCTTCGATGTCCCGCGCCACCTCGGCGATGTCCGACGCCGTCAGCCCGGCCCCGTCGTCGATGTGCCACACCGAACCCGCCAGACCCGACAGCTGCGCGCCTACAGTGGCCGCCCTTTCCTGCTCCTCGTCGGTGAGCTGGCCTGTGCGCAGAGCGCGGTAGTTCACCGCGGCCTGCGCTGCGATGACCCGCATCGCCACGTCCGTCCGCGTCAACCCGGATGCCGCGTACAGCACCGGCAGCCGTCGGCGCAGCGCCGTGTCCGAAGCTACCGCCGCCACCAGCAGTGACGGGCCCGCGCCGGGGGCGCCCGCCACCAGAGTCAGCTTCCCCGGCAGCAGGCCGCCCACGACCTCATCCAGCGCACGCAGCCCGAACCGCGCCGCCTCCGTCGGCGGGCCGTCCGAGCCCTGGAGCGCCAGCACGTCCCGGAGCACATCTCCCAACACCGACACGGACCGGCGGCTCGCCTCGGCCAAACCCACCCCGCGTACGGACTCCGCCGACTCCCCCGCAGGCTCGGGATCCACGGTGGCCAGCTCACCGGGCGCGGCAGCGTCGTGGGCCTCATCCGGTGCAGCGACCGAAGCGACTCGCAACTCGACGTCTCCCGCCGCCGGGCCCTGCACCCCACCGGGGACGGGCCGCGCCCGCGCGGGCTGTGCCACGCTGGGTCGGCCCGCCGGGCCGACCGTGGCCAGGGCCGCCTGACCCGCGTCCATCAGCACCGCGACCGGAGCCCCCTCGCGCACTACGACGACGCCGTGCGCATCATCCTGCGCCGTCGCCTTGCCGGTCACCTCCTCGACCAGGGCGTCGAGTTCGCTGAGCACCGCTGCTTCGTCCCGGACCGGCCATGTCTCGGGCAGGCCTGCGTGCTCGGCGTTCAGCGCCACCACCGGGACCAACGCTGCGCGGGGCGACGTCGACGCCTCCGACCGGTACACCTCCACCCACACTTCGCCAGCTGCCATCTCGCCCAGCAGCGTCGCCCAGCCCCGGGCCACTTCGCGCGCCGACAGCGTCAGATGACGCCACCCGGTCACCGGCACCTTCACCGGCCCGCCGTCGTCCGGGAGCAGGGCGGCGTTCACTAGGACCGCGGCCGGCGTCGTGCGGTCCAGCAGCACCTGCGGTGTCGCCGGCACGCCCTGCTCCGGATCTCCCGCGGCCGCCGCGACCACCAAGTCCCCCAGCTTGGGCCGTGCTGCCGTCTGGGCCCACGACGGCCACCCACGCAGCCGAGACCGTGCGCTCTCGTCCAGGCACCCCAAGGGGACCAGGGCCGCCCGCGCCTCCTTCTTCCCCCTCCCCTTCGTCACGACCGTCACCACACCCGGCTCACCGCCCTGAGGCCGGGCCTGAGTCACAAGCTCGAAGAGCCGCCCCCGCGCCACCGACACCTGCAACACCTCAGGGGCACCGTCCAGGCCAGCGCCCACCCACACCGACCTCCGGTCGGCCGACGCAGCATCAGAGAGAACAGAACGATCAGACATGGAGGACTCCAGAAGACGAGGCACCGACGCTCGGCGCACGCCGCCACGACACATCAACCCGTAACAAGAAGACAGGGCATACCAGTAACACTAGCCCCTCACCAGATGCGGCGCGCTCCCAGACTCGTAACAATCGCTCGAAAGTGGCGGCTTGAGATACGCGCGAGACCTGTAACACCCGCGCTCGCATATTGCTTAATTGGAAATACGGCTGTAGGGTTTTCCGTATGGACCACACCACATCTGTTCGCCGCTCGGTCGCCGCCGCCCTCACTAGCCACGGCCCCGACATCGCCGGGGCGATGGGACTCGCCGTCATCGCAAGGATCGTGCTCCCCTTCGACGGGCCCGTCGCCCAATTCATCATCGGATTCGTCGCTGCATTCATCGGCGGCAGGCTCGGGCAGCGCGTGGCCGCCCGTCTGTCCGGCAGCAACAGCTGACCGACCACACGACCGGCGGCAGGCCCCCGACGCCCCGCCACCTGATCGCCTCACCGGGGCGCGCACGGACCGCCGTTGCGCCCCGGCCTGAAGGGAGATACAAGACCATGCAGATCAAGATGCCGTGCGGACTGGGGATCGGCCCCGGGGGACAGTGCAGTACCGGAATGTGCTTCAACGCGGCCACTCGCGTCCTGGAACACCACACCGACAGGGGTGTCTGGCGCTCGGGCGCGTACTGCCTTCCCTGCCTGGGCAAGCAGGTCCGGCCGGCTGCGGAAGTCGCAGCGGCTGACGCCCGGGACATCATCTACGGGAACACAGGCGGGACGAACGGACTTCCGGACGACCAGTGGAAGATCCGCGAGTTCGCCGCGGCCGAACTCGCCGAGCTGGAGGCGATCCGCAGTGGCAGGCTCCTCAGCCTGTACGTGAGCCCCGGCAACTTCGTGTGGGCGTCCGAGGCGGAGGTACAAGCAGACCGCGACCGGCGCAGCGCCGAGGAACGCGCCGCGCGCCACAGGGGGCCGCGCACCCGATGATCACCGAGAGACTGCCCTTGCGGGACACCAACGGACACACCATCCCCCGATACGACGAGGCGGAGGTACACCGCTTCGACGACATGGAACCCTGGGTCTCCGCCCCCATGGCCACCTGCACCGTCTGCGACCGACACCCGCGATTCCAGGTCGCGGGAAACGTCGTAGAGGTGCTGGACCCCTGCCCCTACCCGAACGGCATCACCACCAAGATCACCCTCAGCGTCCCGTCCGGAAAGCTCATCGTCACCGACACTCTGCGCCCCGTCTACTGGTGGGACAGCCGCGCAGTCGCCGCCGACTACAACTCGACCCTCGGGCAGGCCCAGGCCGTGGAGGCCATGGCCGCACTCGGCTGCGCCTTCGGTCCGATCCTCCACGGCGCAGGCCTGTATCGCACGGGGCCGGACAGATACATCATCGCCAATCCGGACCTCGACGAGGACGACAACCCGTCGCTGCCCGAGGACACATGCCTGGCGGACATCACCGCCGATCTGTGGGCCTACTCCATCGCGGACTTCGAGCACTGGAAGGCCCGAGGTGGCGACCCCGCCAACCTTGATGACAACGACACCATCGTGGACGTGACGCCGGGTGAGTACGAGTTCACCCACCACTCCGGGGAACGCTCCTTCGACGGCGACGCCTCCGGAACGGTGGTCTTCGCCCACGTCGAACGGATCGCCTAAGACCCTCCCCAACAGGGGGCGGCGAAATCGCCTCCCCCGCTCTAGCTCCTGCGCGCCGCATGCGCACGGGGAGCAGTAGACCGATACCAGCCCGGTACCCCCTGCGCCCCCGCAGGGCCCGGCGAACGCGGCGGCGTCCCTGCTGGCGATCGTGAGATTAATTGCTTAATTGGTTTTGTTGCGGTACGCTTTAGGCAGTAGCGCAGAGAGCTCCCCGACCCAGCTGGACATCCACTGTTCCGCCACAGGAGGCACGCCATGATCGACACCAATCCGGCAGATCCGCACACGCAGCGCCGCGAGCGCATCGAGGCCGTTTGCAAGCAGCTGATCAACGCCGAAGGGGCGGCCCACGGCATGACGCACGACGAGTTCCTCAACGGCTACGGGCTCCTCCCCGACCTGTATCTCCGTGGGATCGTCGCCGGTCTCGGCGAGGGTGCGCACTACGTGAGCATCCACCTCAATCACGAGCAGGACCGTCTGTTGGCGACGATGAACCTCGTCGACGGGCATATCGGGGGCGAGCGGGACCACGTTCTCTACATGACGATCGCTTCCCGTGCGGCCGGGGCAACGACTGTGGTCACCGCGCGGACGGAGCAGCCCAACGGACTGGACCTGTTCCAGGCATGGAAGTTGGAGGACGGTTACCCCTTGCCGCTCCTCGCGCCTTCCGCCGCCGAGTTCGCGCGGAAGGTCCGTCGAGAGGAGCGCTTCGTGTTCGCGGATGCCTTCGACCCCGAGGTCTTCCTTCACCGGGCACTCGGCAGGAAGCCCGGCTTCTAGCCCCGCCAGCGTGTACCGGGCGCGGAGGAATCGCCTCCCCTGTTACAGGAGGCCTGCGCGCCACGTCCGCACGGGGAGCGGTCCGGCCGTTGCCAGCCCGGTGCCCCCTGCGCTCGCGCAGGTCCTGGAGAACACTGTCGGACGGCACCGAAGAGTTCAGTCCGCTCGCCGTGACGTACAGGCGGACAGGAGAGGAACACCTTGTGAGCTACACACACGGCCCGCTGCCGCAATGGGAAATTGTCGGTGGCTACGGCAGCGGTACCTACGAGGCCGAGGACCGGCACGGCATCGTTTGGCGGCTGTGGCTGGTCGAACAGCCCGCCGACGGTGATCCCCTACCTCCTGGCTACCGGCTGGCGCCCCGCGACCACCTGACCAACTTCTCGTTCATCACCCGGGAGTATGGCCTGTACCACGCACTAGACACGGCAGGAATGCAGATCGCGGCTGACGCCGCCCGAGACGACCCGGAAGGCGCCGTGCGTCAGCTTGGGCTCGATGGCGGGTGACGCGCTGGCCGTTGCCTGACCTGCATGCTGAAGTCTTCGGTGCGGTCCTCCAAACACAGCGGCGTACGCGCTGGGCGGCGACCAAAGAGGCGGCATGATAATTGCTTAATTGCCTTTATTGCTGTAGGCTGAGGAACATGAATAGCAACGAGCTCCCCGCTGTTCCCGCCAAGTTCGCCTACGGCAACACCGAGCGATACTCCCGACGCTGCCAGGCCGTCGGCGTCTACATCCCCGCACCCATCTCTCTCGGGATCCTGGCCTCCATCGTGCTCCCCGGAGACGCGAGCGACGCACGCATAGTCGCTGGACTCGTCACCTTTCTCGCCCTCTTTGGACTCGCTTCCTTCTTCGCTCCGCACATCGTGGATCACCTCGACGCGCGAGACGCCGACCGCACAGCCCACCACTAGAGGCCCGCAACAACGCCGCACCCAGGTCGAGCGACGGCGACGCCGCCGGAACAGTGATCTTCGATCTTCACCCACGTCGCACGGATCACCTGAGACCCTCTCCAGGGCGGCGAAATCGCCTCCCCCTGCCGTAGGCCCCTGTGCGCCGCACATGTACAGGATCGACGCCCGGCCCACGACCGGGAGGTGCGACCGCCCCCTGAGAACTTCTCCAGCGGGCATTCTGTGCGGGGCGGCGAAATCGCCTCCCCCGACTACGGAGGTACGCAGCATGAAGAGGTTCGGCGCCATCCCAACCACCCCGTGGCCCCGCTGGGCCCTCCTCCGGGGTGGACCGTGCGCCGCCGTCGCACTGGGCGTCGTCGGGCTCGCGCTGGCAGTGGGAGTGAGTTCCGCCGTGGGCACCGCCTCCGTGATCGTCGCGGCCGTCGGGGCACTCTTCGCTTTCGTACTCACCATGCCCCGGCGCAGCAGCGATCGCGGGGAGGGGTGATTCCTCCCCCCTTCCCGCGCTCCGCCCCTCCCTATGGCCGCTCAGAAGTGAGCGGCCATAGGTATTTCCAATTATGCAATCGCGCCCCTCTGCGGGCCGCCGCCCGCACCCCGGTCGGCCGGACTCCCCGGCATCCGCCGAGCCCCACCGAACTGCCCCGGCCTCCGTCGAGACGTCAGCCAGAGCCTTCAACCGCCACCCCGAACCCAACCCACTGCCTCACCCTCTCCACGATCGCGTGCCATCCGTCCTCTCTCGTATCTGTGTCCAGTTCCATTCCTCCGTCGCTCTGCTCTGCTCTGCTCCTCTGCTCTGCTCCTCTGCTCCTCTTGTTCCTCCTCCTCAACTCGCCGGCATCGCCCACCCGTTCTCGCATGCTGTTCCTGGCCAACTAGCCCTGTAGGGAAGTAGTCGGCGTTCCGCGGTCCTCCGAATACAGGGCTTGACCTGGTCTTTTGCCACCTTCAGAGGTTGGTCCCGGCGCGACCAGAGGCGCGACCAGAGGCGCGACCAGGAGCGCGACGAGAGGTGCGACCAGAGGCGCGACCAGAGGCGCGACCTCGTCCGGCCCACCGCATACGGACGATCCACCGCCGTTGGCGCCCGGCGCCGGCTGCTTGTCTCGGGCGGGCCGGAGGCCCGGTTCACCCGAGGTGCGCGGTGTTCCGCCCGCCAGACGGTGAATTTGCCTCCCTGATAACTGGGCGCAGGAGGTGAGGGTGAGATCGCCCCGCTGCCGTAGTGCGGCCACCGGGGCGATTCCGCCTCCCTCGTCACCAAGGACGGTCCGTCCTGCCGGGGTGATCTCTCCTCCCTGCCATGCTCCGACGTTGGAGGGTGAATTCGCCCCTCCTAGAGGAGGCGAAATCACCTCCGGCGTCCTGTTGGTGGCTCCACGGTCCGGGGGGTGATTCCTCCCTGGCGCACGACCGTGGCGGCCCCAAGGGCGGTGCTCCGAGGATGCGGATTATGCGGTGAGGTCGACCGGCTGCAGACAGCAGCAGAGGTGCCGTTCGCCACGGCTGTACGTGTAGCCGTGGCCGTGGCACTCCGGGCAGTCCGGGTCGTGTTCCTGCCGGACACCGGCCGTGCAGTCGATCGGTTCGGCCCAGACGGGCACGAAAATGCCGTCGCCCTGGTCGTCCCAGGTGAGGGTGGCCATGACGATGCCGTCTCCGCCGCAGCCGCCGGGGCAGTCCGGCTCGTGCAGTTGGTCGTCCTCGTCCTTCTCGCCGAGTACTTCGAGATACGCCTCCAGCAGGTACTGGCGGGCGTTCTCCTCGGTCGTGCGGGGGTGCCCGTCGAGTTTTCGTACGTGGTGGCCAGCCTGAGCTGCTGCCTGCGCTGCGGCGCGGTCGGCGGGTGCGAGTGCCGACGCTTTCCAGAGCAGGAGCCCGCGTGCCATGTGGTGTCGGCGCATCTGGGCGTACGCGTCCGTGGTCAGACCGTCGTTCTGGCACGCCTTGGCCACGGCGTACGACCGGAGCACGTCGCTCACGAGCCGGGACTCGGTCGGGTAGCGCCCAGGCAGGGCGGCGGGCTCGGCCTGCTGGTCCGCGGCGGGAGGCGGGAGGGCGGCTCGGGGACGGGGGCCGGCGTGGTGGTGCAGGTCGGCGTAGGCGGTGCGCAGATGGTTGATGCCGGAGCGGCGGGTGGTCGGCAGGTGGAAGCCGTCGTGGGCGAGGAGTTCGGTCCCCAGTCCGCGGGCGGTGTCGTGGACTTCGGTGTCGCGTGCTCCTCGCAGGGCGAGGACGTCGTAGAGGGCGCCGAGGTGCACGAGGTGGGCTCGCCTGATCCGGTGGAGCTGGTCGTCGCGGTAGGTGTCGGGGTGTTCGTAGGTGTCGTCGCGCTGCAGGTTGGCCCAGCGGGCTTCGAGGATCATGCGCTGGACGGAGGCGCGTTCCTGGGCGTAGGCGGCGATGGCGTGTTCAGGCAGATGTGTCGACGAGGTGGCCACAGGTGTCGTTCCTGTTCGGTCGGAGGGAGTGGTGCACGGGCGTGATCGTGGTGCAGGTGGTTGTGGTGATGCCGTCGAGCCGCCCCTGATCGTCGTAGGACAGCTCGAGTTCGAGGCTTCGGTGGTCCGCGTGCGGGCGCCGGCAGAGGCCGCAGGTGCTGTGGGCGAAGTCGTCGGCGCTGCGTGCGGCGAGTTGGCGGATGTCCCTGCGGCCGAGGACCAGGACGACGGGCCTGCCCTGTGTGGTGGCGCTGTCCGCGCGCGCCAGGTGCACGAGGATCTCGGCGGGGCTGGGATCGGTCGGTGTCCGCGGGCTGGCCATCTGACCTCCGGTATCTGGCGGGGGCCGTGGATCGGCGAAGGGCCCGGCAGTGCCGGGCCCTTCGCCGGTCAAGGTTCAGAAGTGGTCGCCGACTTCGACGCTGTCGTATTCGTCGCGAGTGACGGTCTCCCAGTCGGTCTCGTTGCCGTCCCGCAGCTTCAGCTCCCACTTCGGGGGGGTCCGGTACCCCTTGAAGACGGGGACCGAGGTCGTCCCGCAGGGCGCGGAGGGGTTGCTCTTCCCCGGTGCGCTCGGGCTCGGGCTCGGGGCGGAGTGGGTCGGCTTCTGTTTGGAGGCGTCGCTGCGGGGCGGGTTCGACTTCGGCTTCGAGGTGGCGGTGCGCGGCGGCTTCTGCACATCGGGCTGGTCGTCGGAGGTGTCGGTACGCGGCGGAGGCTTCGGCCGGGAGAGGCTGGTGCGGAGGGTCTGCGTGCGCGCGGAGCGGCACGCGGCCGGCCGTTCGACGTTCTCGTAGATCGGGCCTGTGGCGGGCCGAGCGCGCTTTTCGACGACCTTTCCGTGGTCCAGGTCGGTGGCGCCGCATCCGGTGAGGATCAGGGCCACGGAAAGTGCTCCTGCCGCGGTCATCGGGCGCAAGGTGGTGCGGTGCAACGTAGGTCCTTGAGGTCTGTGGCTGTTGTGGTCAGGCCGGTGGGCGGCCGTGCGGTGATGCGCGGCCGCCCTGCGTGTCTCAGATGCGGGGAAGCCCAGTGACCAGGCGGTTGTAGAGCTCGGCGTTGGACAGGGCCAGCGGGTTGGCGCCGACGGCGCTGATGCCGGTGTTTCCGGGGAGTCGCCCGAGGAGGTCGAACTGACGCTCCGCGCCGAACGGGACGAACTGCCAGCGCACGTTCTCGTGGGCGGTGGCATGGAGGAAGTCGCGGGTGGCTGATTCGTCCTGCGGTCCTCCGTCGGTCTGGAACACGACGAAGGCGGGGATCGATGCTTTGAATGCCTTGGATCCACGGTAGTGGTCGAGGACCGCCTCCATGGCCGGGCGGTAGTGGGTGCCGCCCATGCGGCCCAGGGAGTTGTGGAGTTGGGCGATGCGGCCTTGGTGGGCGCCCAGGGCCACTTCCTCGAAAGCCTGCGGGCGCCGGAGCAGACGGCTCCGTGCGAGTGTGTGCATCTCGTCGGAGAAGAATCCGACCGGGACCGTGCCGTCGTCGTCGAGGTGCGCGGAGAGGCTGAGGATCTGGTCGCTCAGTCGCTGGACGGTTCCATTGCCGAAGTACGGCTTCATCGAGAGGGAGCGGTCGATCACCAGGTAGACGGCGGCGCGCCTGCCGATGAGGTCGCGGTCTCGGAGACTGGTCTCAGCGTCCTTGTACATGTCGATGAGGTCGGGCGCGGTTCCGGCGACCTCGTCGAGGCTGATGGCCGACGTCTTCTCAAGGGAGTGGGTAGTGGGCATGGCGAACTCCTGGCTGGGAACGGTGGTTGGTCACTACTAGAGGTGTGCTTCGCGGCGTCCGTGTGACATCGCGGCGTGAAGTTTCTGGGGTGGAGGGGCCGTCACCCCGTGGCATCGGCCCCGTGTTCCCGCGCGGTCAGTGGGCCAGGAGTTCTTCGAGGATGCTGTCGATGTCGAGCGCGTCGGACTCGCTTCCTGCGGGGACCGCCTCGTAGGTCTTGTCGAGCCAGGACTTGACGGGGGTCGCCATGCCTTCGAGGCGCGCGAATCCCTCGGAGGTCTCCAGCTCGATGCTGAAGCTGGGGTTCTGGGTGGTCCCGATGGGGGTGATCTTCACGTCCCCGATGCCGGCGGGCGCCGTCATGCCTTGCGCCAGCAGTTCGCGGGCGAACGTCCACCGGACCACCTCGTCGGGCGAGATGTCGAAGGAGAGCTGGACGGCGTAGGGGTCGGCGCTCAGGTAGTAGAGCCTCACGGGCACGGGGACTCGCACGTCGTGCTCGGTCACGAGCGTCATGCGGATCTTCTGTTCCAAACCGGGAAAGCCCATGGATGATTCCTGTTCTTCGGCGTTGAGAGCCCGTCGGTGACGGCGGGGGTGGGGCGGCGGAGGTAGCAACGCCCTGCGATATTCAAAGAGTACAGCGATATTTCCAATTAAGCAACACACGCACGAGGTTGATGCCGCTCCTCCCCCTCCCGGCGCCCGGGCCCGGGAGCACGCTTCGCCGGCGAAACGCTGAAAAGGCTCGCAGGCCGGGGTGGTGGATCTTGAACGGCTGGATCGGTTCTCGCAGGCCACCATCGGTCCTTGATCACGCCGGGCATTGGCCTTGTTCGGCTGGGGCCGCTGATCACGGCCAATCAGGATCCGATGGGCGCCGATCAGCCGGCCATTCACCGCAGGGACTCGATGGCCTCCTCCAGCGCGGCCAGGTAGAAGCCGCGGGGCGCGCCGTCGATTTCCCTGATCCGCTCGGAGGTCAGTTCAACCTGCGCGGCGTCCAGTTCGCGCCGTACGGCCTTGCCGAGCTCCCGGAGACGGTAGATGTCGCTCTTCTCGTCCCACCGCCCCCAGCGCTCGGCGTCGAGGGCCCGCAGGTGCGGGTGGAGCTGGTCGTAGGTGAGATAGGCCGGGTCCTTCTCGAGCATGAAGGCTCCGCGCAGGACCTGGACGATCGCCGGCAGTTCCTCGGGCCTGTCGTGGTGTGCGGCGGGTGTGTCGGCGGCAAGGAGGTCCAGGAGTGCGCGCCATTCGGCGCCGAGACCGGCCTCAGACAGGGTGAAGGTGAGGTCGGGCCGGCCTGCGGCAGCGCGCTCGACGCCGACCTTGGCCGCGTACTCCGCAGTGACCTCGCGGACCTTGTAGCGCACCGGGCGGTCGGGCATGCCGGGCAGGCCCTGCGCGTAGATCTGGCCCGCATCGTTGACCTGAGTGTGAGTGGCCGCGCGCAGGAGGTCGGCGCGGTAGCCCTCGGCGATTGCGCCGCCGCCCAGGAGTTCGGTGACGTCGACGCGGCGGCAGGAACCGAGGAGCTTGCCGGACAGTTTCGGGCCGACCGCCTCACCGAGCCAGTCCTTGGTGCCGAACTGGCTTCCGCCGACCACCCAGATCGCTTCCTTGCGGCCGACCAGGAGCAGCCGGATGAGCAGGCTCTTCGCCTGGGCGGAGAGCTGGGCCCACTCGTCGACGAAAACGACGATGGCGGGGTGCTCGGGCGAGACGCGCCACTTGTTGCCCCAGCCGTAGCGGGCACGCAGCCGGGCTCGGGCGGAGCACAGTGCGAGCAGGAACTGCAGGGTGGCGACGATCTTGTCGTCATCCATGCAGGCGTCGAGGGTGATCGCCTCGCCGAGGTCCCCGACGCCGGTTCCGACCGGATCGAGGTTGAAGGCGACGGCGTCGCGGCAGGCGGTGACCACTTCGGCCAGCGCCAGCATGACGCCGCTCTTGCCAGCGCCGGAGTCGGCGACCATCAGCAGCATCAGTCCTGCGAGGGCGAAGGTGAGCTGCCGGGCGTCCATGGAGACGCCGTAGTCGGCCGGCTCGGTGATCGACATGGACAGCGGGGCGCGGTACGGGACGTCGCCGACGAGTTCCGGACTGAAGGGAGAGTGCTGCATCATGCGGATGGTGCAGGCGTCTCCCGCGTCAGGATCACCTTCGATGAGCAGGCCGTTGCGGCGTAGCTTGAGCAAGGTGATCAGGCCCTTGTAGGTGTCGTCCTTGTTGAGGTCGTCGGGGGTGCCGGTGTTGAACGTGACACGAGCAGACCATCCCCAGGGCTCCCCAGTGACGTCGGTGACGTGATCGACGTCCTGACCTTCGTGCAACAGGGCTCGGAGCAGGGCTTCGCCAGCCTCTTCGGTGGTGGATGCCTGGGCGATCGGGAAGGGGGTGCGGTCCTCCTCCAGGCCGTCGCCGCTGGGTGCGCCGGCCCCCGCGGCGTCCTCCTGCACAGGAGGGGCCAGTTCGGGCAGCAGCAGGTCCTCGGGGATGGGCCGTTCGACGAGTTCAACGGGGTGGTGGGTCAGCCACCATCCGCCTGCGACGAGCATCGGGGCAACGGCGAGCAGGCTCGCGGGGACGCCGGCGGCTGCGGTGCCCGCGGCGCCGAGGGCGGGAACGAGGGCACTGAAGCGGCCCAGTGCCATCAGGGAGCGGGCCCTGCGGATCTGCTCCTCCGTGGGCTGCTCGGCGGCGAAGGGGACCGACTGGAGTGCGGTGAGACCGTTGCGGCGGCGGCGGATCTCCAGGCTCAGGTCACGGATCCTCTGCTTCTCGGAGGCCTCGAGGCCGTACGCCGCGGCGTCTTCGAGTAGGCGCTTGAGCTTCTTCTCGGCTCGGCGGACCGCGCTGCGGGCCTCTTCCCGGCGGGCCAGGTCGGCTTCCAGCGGCTTGTTGATGATCCGGCGGCGGATCTCGTCGTCGGACATGTAGCCGGCGCGCAGCCAGTACCGTGCCGCGGTCAGGGCATGGCGCAGGCCGGGGAGGATCTGTCCGGCGATCGCGCCCGCGGCAGTGCGCGCACAGTGGGCTACGCGCCGGGCCGTGACCCAGGGCCGCCTGCGAGTGCCAGGGTCGGCCGGCTGTGCCTGCGACTCCTGTTGGGGGTCGGAGTCGTCATCATCGACGAGTTCGGCGAACACGAGTTCGCCGTACGGGGCAAGTTCCGTGCTGTCCGGCGGGTCGTGGGGGCGGTGGTGCATGGGTGCAGGGCTCCTTGGGGCGCTGGTGACGGGCCGGGCGCGGGCGGCCGTTCACGCACCGGGCAATGCGTGGACGACCGTCTGCGGCCGGTCAGCCGCCGAAGATCCAGAGCCCGACGTTGTTGCCGGTCAGGGTGGTGGCGCTGACGATCACACCCATGAAGCCGAGCGAGGTGCCGTAGCAGATGGCCACGACGGCCCCTCCGGCCATCTCCTTCCAGTCCGCGGGCTTCCCCTTCGCCGCGTACAGCCGGACGCCATACCAGACCAGGCCGCACAGTCCGATCGCGGCGCCGCCCGCGGACACAGGGGTTACTGCGGAGCGGGGCGGGTTCGCGTTGGCGGTGGCACCGGCGGCCTTCTCCACCGCCGTCTCACCTGCCACGTTCATGACCTGTCGTAGAGCTCCGGCGATCTCGCCGAAGAGGCCGCCGGAGTTCACCGTGACCAGCAGGACGAAGAAGAAGACAAGGACGAACGTCTTCCATTTCCTGAGCACCTTGTACTTGAAGCCGGCGACGACGGCCGTAGTGGCCATCGCGCCGAACAGCAGGGCCCCGAAGGAGGCGTTGGCGGTCGAATTGTTGAAGAGGTCAATGGCGAAATACATGATCAGGCTCCGGCAAGAAGGTGTACGAGGGCACGCCAGGTGAGAATCGCCAGGCCCGAGACGCCGGCCCAGATCACGGGGCGGGTGATGATCCAGCCCAGGCGGGAGCGCACCAAGCGCCAGGTCAGTCGCCCTGCGGACTTGGCCGCGGTCAGAGCGGCACGGCACAGCAGCCCGATAGCGCCGCCGACGATGGTTCCGATGCCGACCGCGCCCGCGAAGCCCAGGACGGCGCCGGCGGAGACGAGTGGTGCCGCGGGGCCGTGAGCCATGAAGGCGTCGGCCACCCATCGCGCTGCGGGGGCCCCGTGGATGGGCACGACGTTGGCGACCGCCAGGCACAGGAGGTTGCGGCCGAGCTGCAGTCGGCTCCAGTCAACCTCGTTGCCCTCGGAATCGGTGCTGTGCGTGCGTTCGATGACAGCAGCGAGCAGGTCTGTCCAGCCCAGCCCGAACGCGGCGCCGACGGCCTTTTCGACGCCGCGGCTGACCACCTCCGTGATGTCGAGGCCGGAGTCTGCGGCCGCGGTAGGGGTGTGGTCCGGGGGCTCGGGCGGAGGGGCGGTCCCGGTGACGGCGCAGCGGGTCAGCCCGGGGTCGGCCAGAGTGCAGGTGTCGCTGAGCGGACAGCCCGGGCAGCAGCCCTTCGGGGCGGCGGCGGGGACCGGCTCTCCCTGCTCCTTCGACACGTTGATGTGCGGTGAGGTCATCGGTGGCCTCCCGCCTTGGCTGCCGTGGGCGCGGGGCCCGCGGCGGCGTGACGGGGCGTGGCCGTCCTCGGCACCGTCGAGGTGCCGCCAACCAGGTACAGCCCCCGCCTGCGGAATCCGCCGTACGGCGTGCCGACGATGCTCACCGCGAGCTCCGGTCGTCCGGTCGGTGCGCCTTCGGGCACGACGGCCCAGTCCGATCGCTCACTCGCATGCGCCTGCGGGGACGGGGTCGCGTCCTCGGTGGCCGGAGCGAAGCCCGGGGGCAGCGCGGGCAGGCAGCTGCTGTGCGGCCAGCGGGCGTCGTTTACCGTGCTGGCCGCGAGGAGCGCTTCGGCCGGCTGCGCGGGGGCGCCGGCCCGGAGCAGGCGGCGTGCCCAGGCCCGATAGCGGCTGCGAGCAGCACGTTGGTCCGCCGAAGGGGAGGATGTGTAGATCGAGTCCTCCCACTGCTGGCCTTTACGGGCGGCGCGGCGGACCTGCTCCTGACGTCGTGCGCGGCGTGCCCGGTCTCCGGCCGCCTCCAGGCGGTCGGCGCGCTCGGTGGCGGACTCCCCGGCTCCGTAGCGGGCCCGGGCAAGCCGGTGGTCGTCGCCGACGAGCAGCCACTGCAGGCTGATCGGCCGTCGGCGACGGAACGGCCGTCCCTGGCCGGGGTCGTGGGTCATGATGTGCGGGCTCCCGATTCATGGAGTGGGGAGACCCGGCCGGGCCCTAGGAAAGCGGGCCGGGTCTCCCGGTTTTGGCGCTCGAGCCGGCAGTCGGCCAGAGCGGATGTCAGACGCCTGCGAGGTGCTGGCCGAGCTGGCTCTTCGCCATGGCGTTGAGGTAGTTGGCGATCTTCAGTGCGCGCTCGTCGGCGATCGTGTCTCCGTTTGATCGCACCTCCTCCGAGATGCTGCGCTTGCTCAGCGGCTGGTTCCTGGCGACGAGGCGTTCCACCGCGGCGCGTTCCTTGTCCTCGAGCACCATTTCCTCCCCCTCTCGTTCCGCACCGCTGGTGCGCTCGCGTCCGTTCCGGTCGTTCCGTTCCGCGTTCTCCGTTCCGCCCGGCGCGTGCCGTTTCGCCGCTGGCTCCGTTCCGCCCCGTTCCGCGGTGCGGCCCTCCGGCGTCGCCGCGCCCGGTGCGCGTTCCGCTCCCGTGCCGCTCGCACCGTCCGGGGCGCCGGCCAGTGGGGCGGAACGGAACGGGACGCTGGAAGAGTCCTGGTCAGCTGAGGGACGGCCGAGCGGAACGAGGTTGTCGTTCCGGTCCGTTCCGCCGGTGTGCGTGCCGGCCGGCGGGAGCGGTGTCCGGGGCGTTCCATTCCAGTGCGCCCACGCGCCGCTGCCTGTTCCGTTCGGTGCGTTCCCGATCTGGCGGAACAGGGGGACCGTCGCCGGACCGGCGCCGTCGTAGAGACCGGCGAGTGGAACGTGGGGGATCACGATGCGGTGCAAGGCCGTTCCGGAACGGAGCGCGTTCCGGTCCGCCAGCTCGATGCTCGCCGCGTTCCAGGCTCGTTCCAGGGTGGAGAGAGAAGCGTTTTCGATCGTCAGCGACCAAGCCGTCCAGGACCGGACCGGGAAGCGGATCCAGCGGATCAGGCCGATCTTCGGTCGTGCCCGGGAGACCAGCCCCTGCTCGCGCAGGTACTGGCGGTGGACCAGGGAGGCGTACAGCTCCCACAGCACCATGCCGACGACACTCATGGTCGCAAACGCGACGGAGGCCTGCGTCGGCCGCCCGCCGGGACCACAGTGGTGGGCGTAGTTCATCGCGGCCGCTCCGGACGCGAACACCCACGTCATGATCCGGTAGATGGTTCCGGAGTCGCCCTGCTGCCGGGCCTGGTGGTACATCCAGCCGGTGAAAGCTGTCGTGAGCTCCCACGCGGCGGCAAATCCGAGCGCGAAGACGGTCCACCAGCCGAACGCGTCCTTGGCGTATTCGGTCTGGGACCACCAGGCCACCGCCATCGGGGCCAGGATCGGGCCGGTGACCAGGACACGGCGGGCCTGGTTGCGCACGAGCTCACGCACCCAACTGCGGATCTGTCCGAGCCGGTAGGTGAGCGTGGGGCGCCCCTTGGCCTGCTTGTGCTCACGCCGAGCCGTCGACCGCTGGTGACGGCCCTGCTGTCGCACCCGCTTTCGTTCCTGCCGGCGCGCGGGGCGCGAACGCGCGCGCTCCCACGTCTTCTTGGCCTCGGCGAGCAGCCGGTCGGCCTCCTCGTCCTTCTCCGTCGCCGCGGTCTGGCGGTTGTTGGCCTGCTCCAGCAGGTCAGCGGCCCGTTTCTCGGCGGACGCGACCGTCGCGGCCGCGGCGCTGCGCAGTTCCTCGGCGTCGCGGGCGGCCCGTTCCCGGTCTGCCTTGATGTCCAGTGCAGACTGGCGGCGCCGCTCGGTGTCAGCGTCGGCCGCTTCCTGGCGGATGCGTTTGGCCTCGGCCTCGGCGTTACGCAGACGGCTGTTGGCCTCATCGGCGTCGCGCCGGGCCGCACGCCGGAGCTGGTCGGCCTGGATCTGGGCGTCGGCGAGCACCTGCTCGGCGTGCACCTGCGCTGTCTCGTGGGTAGCGAGTGCCCGGGTGGTGGCCTCGTCGATGAGGCGCTGTCCTTCCGCTTCCGCGGCGGTGAGGACCTGGGATGCTTCACGGTCGGCGGCTTCCTTGGTCGCGGCGGCCTGCTCAGCGGCACCGGCCGCGACGGCCGAACCCGCTTCCCGAGCTCGCTCCTGCAGCTCCCGGGCCCGGCGTTCCGCCTCCTCGCACACACGAGTGGCCTGGGCCCGGGCCGCGGCGAGACTGGCTTCGGCCTGCATCGTCGTCTCGGTCCTGAAGGCCTCGCACTCCTCCTTCGTCAGGTCGAGGATGTCGGCCGACCGGTCGCGGGCGTCGGCGAGGAAGGCCAGGCCCTCGACGGCATCCAGCACCTGGCTGGGGTTGTCCGCAGGCTGCGGACTCTGTGGCTGCGACGAGGCCCTGGGGGGCTGGCGACGTCGGCGACGGGCCTTGCTGCTCACCGTCGTGCTCCTTCTTCGTGGCGTGCGCCTTCGGCCTGATCTGGCGGGCGCAGCGTCGGGGGGGTAGTTGGGGGGCGAGGTCGGCAACGCGGCGGTCATCTTCGGCGCCGGGCGGGCTGGCCTTCCCGCGGCTGTGCCGCGGCCTACTCCGGCTCGCCCGCGCCCTGCGCGTCCTCGGCTTCGTACGGACCGAACAGCGCGCGGTCCAGGTCGGCCTCGTTGGCGGTCGGACCGTCCAGCGGCGGGTATGTCACGCGGCTCATGAGTTGGCCGTCCGGCGCCCGAGGGCGTAAAGGCGAGCGCACATCCCGTTGTTGTGGGCGTCGGCCTGGTCCTTGAATCCGTAGCGGGCCAGCACACTGGCGGCGATCGCGAGCTGACAGGTGGCCGGGCGGCGTAGCCGGCCGCTGTGGACGCCCCGCTTGCCCTGGCGTTTCTCGTTCTTCGTGAGTGTCATGTCGTTACTCGCAGAAGTGCTGGAACGGGTAGTACCCGGCACACGACGCGCAGTAGTACAAGGGCTGCTGCTCGTAGCCGGGAATGATCTGCAGGAGCACGGTGAATGTCCTTCGCTGCGGGCCCTGGCTCCCGGCTTGCAGGTCGTCAGCAGTTGCCGCACGAGCGGGGCCGACTGTGTTCATCGAGGTCGTCCTCCTCCCTGCGGGACCCGGGCTGTTGGGACGGCGCCTGGTGGTCAAGGTGCGCGCGCGCCGATTCGGCGGCAGCGTGGACGACGGCGTCCGTCGGGGGCGCCGGCTGCTCGATCCACGCTCGGTAGGCGTCGGCCTCCAGGCGGGCCCGGTGCCACAGGATCAGGAGGACACCGACGAGGGCGGTCGGCTGCGGTTCGGTGCCGTCCTGCGGCAGAGGCAGGAGGGTGACCGGTGTCTCGGCCTTCGCCTGCAGGGCCTGCACAAGACGGTGGTTGAGGGCGCGGAGCTTGCTCATCTCGGAGGAGGAGTCGCGGGCCGGCGTCGTGTGGTCTGTCATGCGGCCCACCCCGTCACGCGCCGGTACTCGCCCTGGAGCCGCTCGTGGTGGGCGACCGCGGCCTTGAGCTCGGTGTGGTTCGTCTTCCGGACGTCCGGCTTGACCGAGAGGCCGATGTGGGACTGGGTCAGCCTTTTCACCTCGCGGGCCGCGCGCAGCCGCTCGACGCGCTGTTCGGCCGGCCTGGCGTCGAGGGCGCAGGCCTTGGCCAGTCGCTCGTGGTCGGCTTTACCGAGGGTCAACTGCATCTCCTCGGTGGTGCCGCCGCGCACCGCCAGGTCGCGGGGGTGCTCGGGGTAGCGCAGGGCGAGTTCGAGGCAGGCGGCGGCCACCGGGCACGGTGCGCAGTACTGGGCGATGGTGCACTCGCGACGCGTCATCCACTCTTCGGCCGGCTCTTCGTCGCGCTGGTAGAAGGCATTGACGTCGTTCGTGCCGCCGCAGCGTCCCAGCAGGAGGGCCTCGCGCAGCTGGGGCTCGCGCATCTGGCTGGCGACGGTCTGCCCGTCGGGGCCGGCCAGGTAGCCGCCGTTGGCCAGAGCGGCTACCGAGTAGGTCTCGGCGAGGGCGCTGCCGATCTCGGTGGCGTCCTGTGGGGGGAAGTCGGCTGTCATGCTGGTCATTGCGTCGTCTGTCCTTCGTGACGGGAGGGGGCGGCTTGCCTCACCACGGCCTCCGAGGGCTCCAATCCCTCGGAGGCCATTTGCGTGAGCACAAAACCATCTGGACTACCTGGGGTACTCCAGGTAGTCCAGATGGTGCAACGGTTTGCCGATCTCGTCAAGAGCACTTACGGCGACAGCGGCCCTGCACACCCCGGCCCTTGCGCGTGCGGCAGTATGTGCCGCATGGCCACGACCCCGACCAGCAGGCGCAGCCTCGCCGACCAACTGCGTACTGAGATCCTCAACGGCGAACCCGACCGTGCGCCCGGCACTATCGTGTCCGGGCGTCAGCTCGCCGAGCATCTCGGATGTGCACGCAAGACGCTGATCGCGGCCATGCAAATCCTTGAGCAGGAGGGCTTGATCAGGGCAGTTCCCAAGGTCGGCTACATGATCCTTTCGCCTGCTGCCGCCTTCGAGGCACGCGTCGACGAACACGGCCACGTCCGGCCCGCCCTCGCGCAGGCCGGCGACACGGCCGAGCCGGTCACCACGGCGTTCTGCAAGGCGTCCGACGTTGTCGCCGACGCGCTGGGCGGACCGCCGGAGATGAGCGTCGTCCTGCGCCAGAGCGTCCTCGGCCGAACCGGCGCCCCCTGGGCAGTGCGAGAGATGTACGTGCCGCGGGGCATCGCCGACGCCGCCCCCCGGCTCCTGGATCCAGATCTCGTCGACGAGGCCGGAATCCTGGACGCGGCCGGCCTGAAGGAGACCGGGCACCTGCACACCATCTCGGCGCGGCTGGCGACGGACCAGGAGACGGCGCTACTCAAGTCACGGACCGCCGTGGCGCTTTCAGTGCAGCGCGTGAGCTACAGCGGGGAGCAGGCGCGGAGTTGTGAGTTTATGATCATCCGGGCCGATAGAGTCAGCTTGACTGATTGGTCTGGAAATGTGCCTAACTATGGTGAACCTGACGCGAAATGATCCCTGATCAGCGCGACGCGCGGCGTGTACCGGTCCATCAACAGGCTGTGCACTTCTGTTGTCGTTGGGGATAGGGTGACCCTCGATTGATCTACTGCTAGCCCTGACAACACGATGCCCCCGGACCTTGAGCAAGTCCGAGGGCGTGTATCGAGTTCGAGAAACCGAATAAGGCGGTGTCTCGTGGTGGAGCGTACCCGCACCCACACACAAATGCACAGTCAGCCCGGCCTCGTCGCTGCGTCCAAGACGCCGACGGACCGGGGCTTTTTGCTGTGCGGACACCGCTCATCGCTCATCGCCCTGACCGAGGAGGGCGGGATGTCGTAGAGATGCCGGGCGGGCGTCCCCTAGCAGGGAACGCTCCTCGCCCTTCCGCGCCGGATCGGAGTTAGCAGCTCCTCTTCCGGCCGTCACCGCTCCTACGGAGTTACCAGCTCCGTCGAGCGAAGAGCCAGACCGCTAGGTCTGGATGATCACTGCCTCCCAGCAGCATTGGCCCCGAGGGGCCTCAGTCGTCCCTGGATAGCACCAGGGAGGAACCGGAGTACATCTTGCAGCACCACCATGGCCTTTGTCAGCTCAGCAGCCGTCCGGGACCAGCCTTCTCAGCCATTCGTCCCTCAACTGTCACGTCAAGGTCACATGACGTGATGGCGATTTCTCCCCGTGTGCCCGCTTCAGGAGTGTCATCCACTTCTGTGCGCGGCCCCGGGGCGGCCTGCTCACGCGACCTGCTGGCGGCGCCTTCCGCGCCATGTCCACCAGGCACCGCGCGCTGAACCCGCCCCCGCGGCCAAGGGGTCCGGACAAGGGGCTTCGCCCCTCGCTCCACACCTTGGCCATGGGCTTTCCGCGCCCAGCTGCACGGCATGCCGTGCGTCAGCAGGCGAGCGTCCGGCACATCACTGTGCACGGATGCAGCCGCAGGGTTGACACCCTCTGACCGCAGCCGGGCGCCTGGTCCCATATCTGCAAGGCCGTCTTCTCCGCACAGCCGGGAGGACGGCGACTCGAGCACCTCGTCGACGGTTCGTCACCCCGCCGACGGCGTGCGGGAGAAGTGTGTCCAGTTCTGTACTCCTCGCTACCATCGACCCGCCCATTCCGGTCCTGCCACAGCAGGCGTCGGGCTCTTCCCGCGTGTCCCGTAACCAGGGACCCGTACGGCGCCAGCGCGTCAAGGTGCCGATGCGCCTGGTGGAGTCTGCGCACTACGCCGACGTCGCCCTGACCGTCTACATGAAGATCAAGGCGCTCGGCCAGCGTCCGGAGGGCTGCACCGCAGGGATGACGGTTCTCGCCTCCTACCTCGGGCTGTCGCGCTCGTCCGTCGAACGCGGCATCGCCCAGCTGCGCAGGCCGGGTCCGGATGGGGTCATCGAACTACCGCTCAACCAGCGCCGGTCTCTGCCGGGAGGATCCGGCACCACGGCCCGGCGTCGCGTGCGTCCGATGCGGCGGGACGAGCGCTTCATCTGGCTGCCCGTCGCCGCCTGCGAAGACCTCAGTCCGCGGGAGCTTCGTGCGTTCGCGGTGCTCTGCTTCGCCCAGGTCCAGCGCATCCCGCTCACCGAGGGCGAGTTGGCCGGCCACCTGTACCACCACTCCGGTGCGCGCGCGGGCACAGCGCTGTCGGCGGCGGCCGCGGGAAAGGTCGTTGACGCGCTCGAAGCAACCGGGTGGATCACGGTGCTGCGGCGGGCCGGGGTACGGGGCCGGCACCAGTTCATCGCGCACGACGTCCCCCCCGCGCCGCAGACATCGCCGCCCTCGACGGCGGCGGAAGCCGACTCGGCGTCTTCGCAACCTGATGAGGGATCGGGTGTGGCGCCCGGTGAAGGTTCGCTCGCGACTAGGGAAGACCAGAGAACTGACCGACCTGATGACGAGCGCCGCCCTGACTCACCCGCCGTAGGCGAAGTACAGGTGGTAAAGGGCGCTTCACCTGTGGATAACTCCGGCTCATGCCCTGCGCGAGATGGTGGGACCGAGGGAGAACTCGCGCTCCGCGCGGGTGCCAAACGAGCGCTGTCCCAGGATGGCCAAGCCACTCGGGCCAGCTACGACGGCCCTGCGCTGACGCTGCACCCGCGGATCGTCGAAGTCCTTGAGCCCGTGCAGCCGCTGTACCGGCAGGCGAACACGTTCATGCAGCGGCGAATTGCCCGCGAGGTCGGGCGCCAACTCGATCACGGCTGCGACGTCCTCCGGCTCCGCCAACGGCTGACGGCGCGATTCGCGAGCGTGCTGATGTCGGACATCAAGGACCCCGCCCGATGGCTGATGGGGGTCGCGCTGCCACGGTGGGGCTGTGGCCACCAGGCCTGTGAGTCCGGTGTGATGTGGCCGAGCGGCGAGGCCTGCGCGGCATGCTCCGACGTCGCGACTACACGGCGCTGGGAACGCCTACGGCTCCACCGGATCGAGCTCGGCCAGTGCCCCGACCACGGCCTCGGCGGACCGGGGACACCATGCACGCAGTGCGTTCCGTCGGTGGCGTCCCGTCCGGCTCCTGAACACGTGCTCCCGGCTCCGCGCCGCTCGGTCTGCCGGGACTGTGGCTGCCGGATCAACCTGCTCGGCCCCGCGCTCGGTGATCAGCTCTGCAAGCCGTGCCGGGAGCAACTGCGTGCGCCGGCCGCCTCCACGTCGCCGGAGCGCCAGCGCGCCTCGGAGCGGTGCGTTGGGTGGCCCGGGGAGACCTGTGAGCGGTTGGCGTTGCCGACCCGGCCGGTGTGCGCGCGGCACCGGGCGAAGGAACTTCTCGCCGAGGTGGCCGGACGATGACCAGCCGCCTCGTCCGCACTCGTGCGCGCGCCGAAGCGCGCGTTGGAGTGCGGGCCTGCCTCCTCGGTGCGCCGCCGGGTGACGTCGTCGCGCGCGGCGCGCGCGGTGCCCACCGACGTGCGCTTGTGGCAGGCGCGCGGCGCGTACGCGGTCGACCCACGCGGCGCGCCGCCAAGCCGGTCGGCGGCGACCGGGCTCCCGCGCGCGGTGCCGAGCGCACCGGTCGGTCAACTGATCGGACGCGGCTCGAAGGGGCTTCACGGAGCTGTCCCGCTTGTGACGTGCTGTAGTCGTCAGTGATGCGGATGTACTCCCCAATTCCGATGCACCCGTGGCGGATTACCCCTTGTCCAGGTTGATGACCACGCGGCGGTCGCCCCTTGTCCAGCTTGCGGAAGCCTTCCTTCCGCCCCTTGTCCACCGCTGCGGCCTGGCGCGTCATTCCTTGACCAGGTTCGCTACCGGCCAGCTGTCGCCCTGGTCCGGGTAGGACGCGGCCCGACCGCAGCGGGTCTCAGGGGAAACATCGCTCACGGGGCCCGCCCTTCGCGTGCATCACGCTGCGTCAGCAGAAGGCGGTGGACGCACCGCTGCCGCGGGGCGGGAGGCAGGGAACTGGCGCGCCGCGCGCGCCGGCCTTCCGTTCGGCAGGTGGCACTGTCGCCGGGCGAGGTGCGCACGGTGCGCCCGGCGAAGGTCCCGATGGCGCGCCGCGCGTTGCGGACCTGCCAGCGAAGGCGCGCACCGGTGCGCCCGGCCGCGCGCACCGCGCACCGCACCAAATCCGCGCTGGTGCGCCGGCCCGCGCGCGCGATGCGCACCGTGCGCGCACCCCTTGTCCACCTCGCGCACCGGTGCGCGCACGTCCACCGCACCCCTTGTCCGGTGCGCGCGCCACCGCAATGCGAAGCGCGTTCTTCCTTGGCCGCCTGCCTCGGCCTGAGCGGTCAGACCGCGGACTAGGGGGGTCAAAAGATCGTCAGCGGCATCCCCACCGGATGACTAAGGACGGTCTCGGATGTCGCACCGCACAAGCCCCCTCAGCACCTCTTCCGCCTCGGCCACCGACGAGGGCTCCAGCACCCTTCGGAGCCTGAACCGCGACTGGGCGGCACTCTCCAACGACCACCGCGCCTGCGACCTGGTCGCCGACTGGGCCGCCGAGCACCCGCTGTTCGCCGGCGCCCAGAACCCGCAGGGTGTGGTCGACAAGATCAGCGCCCTGTTCCGCCGCGGCGCCTGGGAGGACCACGACCAGGCGATGTCCATCCTGCTGCGGCGCGCCAAGGGCACCGGCGCCGATCAGGATCTGGCCTGGCGGACGGCGGCTCGCGTCATGCTGCCGAAGACCGTCTCGATGGCCAAGTCGCAGCAGCGCGAGGGAATCCGCTGGGACGACATCGTCTCGGCGATGTTCAGCGCGCTGTTCGAGGTCGTGGGCACCTACCCGCTGGAGCGCCGCCCCCGGGGCGTCTTCGCGAACATCTCGATGGACACCCTCGTCCTCGCGCAGAAGACCATGGCGGCCGACTACGACGACCGCTCGGCCCTGCGGGACATAGGAGACTCGCTGCTGCCGCTCGTCGGCGACCGGTCCGCCGCACTGTTGCCGGCCGGCGACCCCGACCCGGCGACGCAGGTGCAGCTGGCCGACTGCCTCGTGCGGGCCGTCGAACTCGAGATCGTCAGCAGCGACGAACCCGAGCTCTGCGCCGATGACCCCCGCGCCGAACTTCTCTCCCTCGTGATGTGGGCCGTCGACATCCAGGCGCTCACGATCTCCGACGCCCAGCGGATCGCAAGCTACTACCTGGAAGCCTCCACCGTCCCCGGCCGCGCCCCGCGCACCCGCCGGTCGATGGGCAATGAAGGCGCGCGCCTGCGCCAGCGCGCCAGCCGGGCGGTCCGGCCGCTGCGCCAGGCAGTCCGCACCGCCGCCTGAACTTTTTGCCCTCCGGCTGTCACACGGCGGACCAAAACCACACCTCTACGGGTGATCCGCGCACGGCCCCCTTCCCCGCTCTGACCATCGACTTCACGGGAGCACCTTCATGACTGCCGCCCACACCTCCGGCCCCACTCGCGCTGCAGGCCCGCTCGCCGACGAGGACGAGACCCGCGTGGCCACCGCCCGCATCACCGCCACCCGCCTGGGCACCGCCCTGGTGCGCGACCCGCTCGACCGCACCGTGCACGAGGAGATGCGCCACTTCCTCGACCACGACTCCGAGCCCGCCCTCATGTCCTGGGAGACGCTGAAGTCCCGTACCCCCGAGCAGCTGAAGTCCCGCATCGCCGCACTCCTGACGGCGCAGGCCCAGCGGAGCGCGTCGTGAAGCGCTCACGCCGAAAGGCTCGCCGGGAGAACGAGGCGTGGCCCGAGGACGCGGCTGTCGAGACCGTCGAACGGGGGCCGGCCGAACAGGACGAGACGGAGGAGACCGCCGGCTGGAAGACGAGCACGGCCGGCCTGACCGGACTCGCGCGCCTGGCCCGCCTCGGGGCATGGACGCTGATCGCCTCCGGCCCGGTCATCGGAGTCCTTGCTCTGCTCAGCTCCTCCGCACCGGCCCAAAGCGCGCCCAAGCCGCAGGCCGCGGTCAAGTCGACCGCCGCCACCGGGCCGGCGGGCTTCGCACAGCTCTTTGTCGGCTCCTACCTGGAAGCCGGAGAGGGCACCGAGAAGAACCTGGCGCCGTACTACTCGGGCAGCATCGCGCTCACGCACCCTGCCGGCACCCGCAGCGCCCTGCGCACGCAGGTGATGGACGCCCGCGAGGTCTCCTCCGGCTACTGGTCCGTCACCGTCGCGGTCAACGTCGCGGCGAAGTCCAAGAAGGGCGGCTACACCGACGCCGGAGTCCAGTACTTCCGCGTCGCCGTGCAGTCGACCGGCTCCACCGCCGACGCCACCTCCGGATACACGGCCGTCTCCCTGCCCGCGCAGGTCGCCGCGCCGCGCTCACTCAAGCCCGGTGACCTCGGCTACCCGACCTCTCGCGGCAGCGGGACCGCCGACCCCGCATCGGATACCGCCGCCTCATTTCTGAAGGCGTACGTGGCCGGCCAGGGCGAGTTGGACCGCTACACCGCCCCCGGCGTCCACATCTCTCCCGTGACGCCGACCCCCTACTCCTCCATCAAGCTCACCGCCGTTCAGGACGACTCCCCCGACAGCGCCGACAACAAGGTCCCCAGCGACGGCGTCCGCAGGCGCCTGCTGGTCTCGGTCGACGCCACCGACGCGGACGGCAACACCTTCCCGCTCACGTACGCGCTCGGCCTGACCGCCCGCGCCGGGCGGTGGGAGATCTCCACCCTCGACGACGCCCCGGCCACCGCTGCCCAGAGCAAGCCGTCCAGCGCCCCGAACGCCCAGGCCCCGGCCACACCCAGCGGCGCCGCATCACCGTCCGGCAGCTGACCACCGTCCGCCCACCACCGAAGAGGAAACGTTCATGCACACGCTGACCGCAGATCCGAACACCGTCGTCCTCGCCGGCGACCTGCTCGACTGGGCCACGCTCAAGACCAACCAGATCGGCACCCTCATCAAGCTGGTCGTCGGCGTCATGGTCCTGGCCGCCGTCGCGATGGCGTACTGGAGGACCAAGTCCTGGGTCGCCACCCTCGTCGCGTTCCTCCTGGGCGCGCTCGTCCTGTGGGGCATTGCCAACCTGCCGTCCCTGCAGTCGAAGGTCGGCTCGGAGATCGACGACCAGGCCTCCAGCGTTGCCCCACAGGTGCCCGGGCCGGACTCCGGCAACTCCAAGGCGCTGCTGTGAGTGCGTCCGAGGAAGACCTCGTCGGGCACTCCTACACCCGGGCCCGGAAGCATCCGCTCGTCATCGGCAAACTCCCGGGAGCCGGACGGCTCCCGGGAGGCCCGTACACGATCACCCAGATCGTCACCATGGTCGTCGTCTTTGGCCTTCTGGCCATCACACAGGCCCTCTGGGCGCATTTCGGCCTCGCGAACATCCTCATCATGGTCGCGCTCCCCTGGGGACTGGCCTGGGTGCTGCGCTACGCGCGGGTTGACGGCCGGGATCCGGCACGCGCGCTGCGCTCCCTGCTCATCTACGCCTCGGCGCCCGCAGGCGGCCGGCTTGCCGGCCGCCCCCAGCGGCACCCGCGCCCCCAGCTGTCGCGGACGACCGCAACCGTCCGGACCGTCGGGGGCCCTGACTCCGACGGGCTCGCCCCGGCGCCGCAACGGCGGCAGGTGGCTGCGGTGCCCCAATCCCGCCCGGCACGCCGCCCGGCTTCGGCCGCCGTCTCCTCGGCCCGGCCGGCCGGCCCCGCCGATCCGGCTCAGGCGACGCCGCCCCGCCCGAGCGGCCGGAGCCAGTTGCAGAGCCTCCTCGCCTCGCTCGAGGACCAGCACCCCCGCTCGTAGCGGCGCCCTGCGCCTCATCCACGAAGGACTTCAGCCATGCGTCTCCCCGTCCGGCACATCAGCGGCAACCTCATCTGGACGACCAACGCCGCCACGTGGGGCGTATGGAAGGTCGACACCGAGAACTACACCCATGCGTCCAAGGCAACGAAGAGGGAGAGGCTCGACGCCCTGGAGGCGCTGTTCAAGAGCCTTCGCGGTGAGGTCCTGTTGCTGAGCCTGTGCCCGCAGGTCGACGCCGCCTCTGTGGTCCAGCGGATGACTGCCGGGGTGGACTGGGACAAGAGTCCCGAATACGTCGACCTGTCGCTGAGGGTCCTCGACCAGCTGGAAGGTCTCGAACTGACCGGCCGCGTCGACTTCCTGGCAATACCCCTGCCGCACCTGGACCTCAAGCAGACCGCCAGGGCCGTCGCCTCCTCGGCGCAGGCCGAGTTGATGTCCGCGCTCGGGCTGCCGGTGCCGCCCATCACCGCAGATGAGGAGGCCGAGCGGCTTCTCCAGGCGAACCGGATCGCCGCATCCTGGCCGGCCGGCATCCAGCTCAAGGCCGCCACCGAAGCGGAAATCCTGTGGATCTACGGACACGCCGCGCGCCGAGGTCTCGACGAGCCGCTGCTCCCGGAAGAGGGTGCACCGCGCGGCCTGCGTGGCCGCGGGCGCACCGTCGCCGCTCACACCCAGGTCGTCCTGGACGAGGGCGGCCGCGCAGGGCAGAGCCGTAAGGGGCCCTCGAACCCGTTCGGCCGCCGCTTCGCCAAGGTGACCACCGAGTTCGGCAGCAGCTACCAGGCCTTCAGCGTGCTGGCGGAAATGCCCGACTCCTTCCGCTTCCCCGGCTCGGAGTACTTGGCCGCTCTGGATGACTTCGGCTTCCCGGTCGACTGGGCGGTCCGGCTGAACATCGAGGCCGGCTCGAAGGCCGAGCCCAAGTCCCGCAGGCAGCAGCGCGAGCTCGCGCACCAGCGCGGTGAGTACGACGGAGAGACCGCCGGCGTTCCGGCCTCCCTGGACAAGGCATCGTTCTCACTGGACGAATACCGGGACCGGCTGACCTCCTCATCCACCGAGGTAGAGATCCGCGCATCCGTCGTCACCTGCGTGTGGGGCGCCACCTCGGAAGAGGCCAACGAGCGGGCCAACTCCCTCAAGCACCACTTCGGCGGCAACGACTACACCCTGGTGAGGCCGGTCGGCGACCAGGTCCCCCTCTTCCACGCCATGCTGCCCGGCACCAAGACCCCGCGGCCCCTTCTCGACTTCAACCAGTACCTGCTCGCCCGCGACTTCGCCATGGCGATGCCGTTCAGCGGCGCCAGTCTCGGAGACGACACCGGCTCCCTGTACGGCCTGCAGTTGTCCGGCGGCGGTGTCCGTCCCGTCCTGATCGACTTCAGTCACGGGCCCCGCGTCAACGCCTCGGCGAGCGCGGCCTTCGTGGGGGAGCTCGGCTCCGGCAAGAGCGTCGCACTCAAGACGGCGATGTACTCAATTCTGTCCACCGGCCACCGCTACGGTGAGTCCCGCAGCCGCGGCCGCGCCCTGGTCATTGACCGTACGCCGCAGCAGGAATGGACCAGGTTCGCCCTGGCCTGCCCGGGCGAGACGCAGATCATCCGGGTCGATGAGACCGCCGGCGTTTCACTCGACCCGCTGCGGATCTTCCGCGGACCTCGCGCGGCGCGGTACTGCGAGTCGTTCCTCACGCCCCTGCTGGACATCGCCAGCATGTCGATCGAGGGCGTCACGCTCGCCGAGAGCATCGAGGCCACCCGGCGTGGCCCGGCCCCGTCCATGACCGCGCTCATCGCCAACCTCGCTGCACGCGCGAAGACGCCGGACGCGGAGGAGCCGAACGACGCTGCCGTGCGCGCTGCGGCCTCCGAGCTCGTCCGCAAGATGCGGGCCTTGTCGAAGAAGGACCTCGGCCGCACGATTTTCGACCCGACCCTGCCGGTCGTCCGCATCACGAACGCCGACTCCATCGTCTTCGCCGTCGACCGGCTCGGCCTGCCGACCAAGGAGGAGCTCAGCGAGCACCGCCTGCGCAGCCTGGAGGTTGAGAAGAGGTTCGGCTGGCGCCTGATGTACCTCATCACCGCGCTGTGCCGGGAGGTCGCGTTCGCCAACTCCTCGGAGTTCACCGGCGTTTTCCTGGACGAGTGCTGGTGGCTGACCTCGTCCGCCGAGGGTTCCAACTTGCTGCTCGAGATCATCGCCGACGGGCGCAAACACGGTGCGGGTGCCTTCGCGGGCAGCCACGACCCGTACGACATCGGGCCTAAGAACGAGCTTGGCGACAAGATCAGGGCGCTGCTCTCCCACATCTTCGTTTTCCGCCACCGTTCCAAGACCCTCGCCGCCCGGTGCCTCGAGTTCATCGACCTTGATCCCCACGACGAGGAAATGATCAAGCTGATCACGGAGAACCTGAGCCCGCTCAACGTCTCCGACGCCGAGCGCGGCCTGCGCGCCGGCGAATGCCTCTACCGGGACCTGCGCAAGCGGATCGCGGGAATGAAGGTCCTCATTCCGGCCGACGACGGTGCTGCGGACGCCATTCACACGACGCCGGGCCAGATGGGTGAGGACGAGCCGGCCGTCGCGGTGCCCCTCGAAGGGGCTCTGGCATGAAATCCGCATCCCGTGCCGCGCCCCGCCGGCGAGCCCTGCGTATCTGGCTCATCGCCGTGCCCCTGGCACTGCTGCTGGGTCTGAGCGCCGCGGTCGCCTTCGCGGACACGGTCCCCACCCCGAGCCCCGGGCCGGCCCCCACCGCTCCGGACGCCAAGCCCACTCCGAAGCCGGGCGGCGACAAGGACACGCCCGACCCGTGTGACCAACTGCCCCACGACAGTGCTCAGTACAAGTACTGCAAGGAGGGCGGCAGTGGCGGGGGTGCCGACGGCAAGGACGACAAGCCGACGACGAAGCCCAAGCCGGAAGATACCTACAACCCGATGGAGCCCCGCCCCGGGGTAACACCGCCTGCGCCTCAGCCGGGTGACGAGGACAAGCCGGTCGAGGACCTGAGCAAATCGCCCAAGGACGGCTCCAACGGCCTGCTGCAGCCGTTCAACGTCAAGGACAAGGACGGCGTCCCGATCTCGGCGTACAGCGTCGACTCAGACACGGGCGGCTGGACCGACATCGACTTGACAATTTGGAATCTGCTGGCGCAGTTCTTCTTCGGGATCGCGAAGTGGTTCGTGGGGTTCGCGTGCTGGCTGATCGACTGGGCGCTCAACTTCGGGCTCGCGAAGATCCTGGTCAAGCCCGCCGACAACATCGCCACCAGTTTGCGCGATCAAGTCATCAACCGCCTCGGGCTGCCCGGGCTGTTCCTTCTGTTCGCAGGCCTGTACGCGGCTTGGCAGATCCTCTTCAAGAACCGCAGCAAGGGCTTCGCCGAAGCCGGCACGTCCCTGGTCGTCGCCGCCATCGCCACCACGGTTCTGCTCTCACCGGCGCAGGTGCTGCTGGGCACACACGACCAGCCCTCACCGGGCGGTTCGACGATGCTGCTGAGCGACGACGGCCTGATCGGGAAGGCAAAGGACCTCTCGTTGGAGGTCAGTGCGGTCGTCCTGTCCCAGAACCCGGAGGGTGACGCCAAGCCGGAGAACGTCTCCAAGCCGATCACCGACGCTCTGGTCGACGCGTTCATCGTGAAGCCGACCCAGTTGATGCTCTACGGCAAGACGTTCAAGGACCCTGCGTGCTCAAAGGCTTTCGCCGAGGCGTCGCTGGTCAAGTACAACTTCGAGCAAATGGGCATCGACTTCTTCGAGGCCAACAGGATCAACCCCACCGGTGAGGCCACCTACGCGGCACAACTCACCAACGCGGGCGAGCATTTCACCAAGGTGTGCAAGGTCAAGGAGGGCGACGCAAAGAAGGCGTCGGCCGACATGACGTTCTCGGCGGCCTTCGTCGCGCTCGCGGCGATCATCGTCTCCGTGCTCATGGTCCTGGTCACCGGCACCTTCCTGGTCGCGCAGGGCTGGCTCGCCTTCGAAGGCATCAAGGGGCACTGGGCCCTGGCCGCGGGCATCCTGCCCGGCGGCGGCCGCGGAGTTCTGTGGCGCTGGGTCTCGGCCATCATCAAGGCCGTCCTCGGCGTCATCCTCGCGATCTTGTTCCTCGCGGTCTTCATCGTGATCATCGTCGCGCTGATCGACGCGGACACCGGTGAGATCCTCGCCGTCAAGTTCATCTGCCTGGACCTCGCTGCCGTCGCGGGAATCGTCGGCCAGAAGAAGATCAAGGAGACCGCGCGGCAGGTCAGCGTCAACTTGAACCGGCGCCTGGCCAACGCCCGCGTCGGCGGCAGCCGTCAGAGCGTCTTCAACTCCTTCGGCCGATACGCCGAGACCGCCCCGGGCATCAAGCAGCTGTTCGGCGAGGCCCGCGGTGAAGCCCGCAAGGTCAGCAGGCCGATCGGCAAGGCTGGGCGCACGGCCAAGCAGATGTGGATGGGAACGCCCCAGCGCGGCAAACGCGGTGGCCGCCTGCGCTCGGCCGCACGCCTCGCCACCAACGCCGCGGCCGCCGTGGGCACCGGTGGCGCCGCGACAGCCGCGAAGGTCGCCGCGCAAGGAGCCGCCAAGCAGGCACTGCGCCGCCGACTCGCCACTGCCGCTTCGAACAAGATGGCGCAGTCCCGCGGAGGCCGGGCCACCCTGGCGGCCGGCAAGGGCGCCGCCGCGACAGCGCGGTTCGGCTGGAAGGCCACGAAGTTCGCCACCCTCGCGACAGTGGGTGCCCCGGTAGGCGTCCCCCGAGGCATCGCAGCTGCCAAGCGGGGCGGGACGGCCGCAGCCGCCCGGGCCAACGCCGTCAAGGGGCAGCTGACAGCAGCGAAGAACCGGGCCGGCGCGCGGGTCACGGCAAAGGTCGACGGCGCCCGCGCCTTCGGCAACGAGTACCGGCGCAACATGCAGACCGCAGGGCGGTTCGTGGGACGTCACGCGGCCAACGCCCAGCTCGGCATGGCCCAACCGATCTCCGGACCAACGCGCCCGTCGAGTCCTCCTGGTGTGCGCGCGGCCGCCAGCTCGCCGCCTGTGCCCGGGCCTGCGCCGTCCTCGGGGGCTACCGCTCCGTCCGGCCGCTCGGCGGCGGGACCGGCCTCCATCCCCGCACCGGTGCTGCCCGTGCCTTCGCCCAGCGGCGGCGCCCCGCCTGCATCACCACCGCCTCCCCGGCCCATCCGCCGGGCGACGCGGCCGGCGGGCCCGCCCCGGCGCCCCTGACTGGCCGCGGGGGTGAGCGACACCTGCTGCTCACCCCCGCGCATCCCTGACCCGTCTTACCGGCCATGCCCGCAGGAGGTGCCCCATGCCCGAGCCCGTGAACACCAGCACCGTGAAGGTTGTCGCGCTCTTCGCCGCGGCCGCCCTCCTGGCGATCAGCGGGATCCTGCTTCTCGTCGTCGACCGCGGCCGTCCGGCCTCGCGCGCGGCTTCGCCCGCGCCGGCGGCCTCTTCGACACACACCTCCGAAGCGCAGCCGACTCAGCCCGAGCCGGCCGGCTCTGCGGCTCTCTCCATACAGGGCACCACAGCGCCGGACGAGGCGCCCGCCCCGGCGTCCGTGCCGCCGAAGGCTGCGGAGACGGCTCGCCAGTTCGCCATCGCCTGGGCCTCGCACGATGCGAGCCCGGGACACGACACCTCCTTCAGCGACGCCGGGCGACGTGCCGCGGCCTACGCCACCGCGGACCTCGCTACTCAACTGCGGGAGCCGGGCGACCGATCCACGCGGCTGTGGCAGCAGTGGGTTGCCGACAAGACCCGCGTCACCTGCGCCATCGACCGCGTAGCCGCACCCGACGGAGCGCCGGCGCCGACCATGACCCGCGCCTTCGTACGAGTCCTCTACACCTGCACGACCTACTCAGCCGGCCACCAGCCCACCCACTCCCCCGATCAGCTCGCGCTCGAGGTGCACCTCGCTTCCGCAGACGCGTGGCGAGTCGGCGCGCTCGTGAACGCGTGAGGAGACCACGGTGAAGAAGATCCTCATCGGCCTCGGCATCACCTGGTTGTGCTGCTGCGCCCTCCTCGTCGCCACCGTGATGGCTGTCGCAACGAAGATCGGAAGCGACAACATGGGCAACGGCATCGAGAACGCCGGCTTCGGCGGTGGGATATCCCAAGGCGCTGACGTTCCGGATTGGCTGCGGACGCTGATCGACAAGGCCATCAACCAGTACGGGTGTCCCGAGGTCACACCCGCCCTGCTGGCGGCTCAGCTGTATCAGGAGAGCGGATTCGACCCGAAGATCCAGTCGTTCAAGACCGTCGAGAAGGACGGGAAGAAGGTCAAGGTGCCGGTCGCCAGTGGCATCGCGCAGTTCATCCCCGGGACATGGACGACGCACGGCAAGGACGGCGATGGTGACGGCGACAAGGACGTCTTCGACCCTGCCGACGCGGTGCCGGCCGCCGTCGACTACGACTGCGACATCGCCAAGGACGTCCGCAGTGTCCCCGGTGACAAGGCAGACAACATGTTGGCCGCCTACAACGCCGGGCCGTACGCGGTGAAGAAGTACGGGGGGATCCCCCCGTATCCGGAGACCCAGAACTACGTCAAGATCATCCGTAGCCTCGCCAAGAAGTGGACCGACGCCCTGACCCAGAGCGGCCCGGTGCCTGCGGGTAGCGGGCGGACCGGACAAGCCGTCGCCGCGGCGCAGAAGGCGCTGGACACCGCCTACGTGTTCGGTGGGGACTGCCGCGCGCCGTACACCGGGGGGAACGGCTGTGACTGCTCAAGCCTCGTGAAAATGGCGTGGGCCAGCGTAGGTGTGAACCTGCCGCGGACCACGTATGACCAGGTGAATCAAGGGACCGTGGTGCGATCCACTGACGATCTCCAGCCTGGCGATCTGCTCTTCGCCCGCGGCAGCGCCTCTCGCCCCGAGCATGTCGGCATGTTCGTGGGCAACGGCCAGGTCATCGAAGCCCCCAGGACCGGCCTCAAGGTGCGCCTGAAGCCGCTCTCGTACTGGAAGCCCCAGATTCTGGTCATGAAGCGTGTTGGCTGACCTGCGTCTTTGTCGTTCCTCGTTGCGCTTCGCGACGCCCGCTGGCCTTGGGCTCATGTTGCCCGACAGCGCAAGGCCGGTGGGATAGCCCCGGTTCGCTCATTCGTCGGTCGCGTCGGGGGCCGGTCCTTCACCAGTTCCGAACTGTTGATGCCAGCGCAGGGCGCCGAAGTTCTGCCACAGCACACCGAGTTCGATTTGGGCCGGGTTCAGACCAGTCTCCTCCGCCAGCTCGTCGGCGCTGATCCCCTGGGGATGATGCCCGATCGCCCGGCCGATCTGGCCTGCCCACAACTCAGCGTCGATGAACGGCCGACGTTTGTACTGCTCGATCAGCTGCTCGAGGTGCTCGCTGGTGCATCCCACCAGCAGGCGCCTGCCGTCGCCTTTCGGGTCGAAAGCGTGGACCACCGACGAGTCTCGGACCGACGCGTACCACTCGCTGTCGTCGTCGACTGTGACACCGCACAGGTCGCACAGCTCCGGCAGGGCCTCGGCCTCGCCCTCCCCGTCGATTCCGCTCACACTCCATGTCTACCGTTCAGGGGCCCGCACCCCGTTCTGGCAGGCCGAGGCGCTGTAGGAAGCGCAACGCCGGTGAGACATCCCGGCCGCCATGGAGCGGAACGACCGCCGTTCGCCGCTGGGCAACGTTCCAGGGCCGGCAGCGGCCGCGCGTCGGGCCTTAGGTGCGCTGACCTGCGGAGACTGGGCTGGATGGCCAGGACGCACGCGGGCTGAGTTGCGTTTCCGCGCACATCGGAGGTCAGCGGCTCCCGCTCCGCGATCAAAAAGTCCGCCCAGCCATGTCACACGGTCACCGCTTTCGACACCTCTATGGGCATCCGCACTCCCCCTCGCCCCCCGGAGTTCCGACATGCCTTCCCTCACCTTGTTCCCCGCCGCTTCGCCCCCCGGAGCCACCCGATGACCACGAACGATGTCATCGACCGTCTGATCGACGTCGGACAGAACCTGCCGGCGTACGGCGAGGCCGTCTACGCCTGGGTGGCCGACAACGTGTGGCTGCTGGCCGTCGTACCCGTGGCGGTCGCCCCCCTCGTTCTGGCCGTGTCCGTGGCACGCCGGCGCTTCGGCCGGCGCCGACTGAAGGACCGGCAGGCCTTCGAGGTCCTGCCGACCACCGGCTTCGACCCCGTACTCGAGGACGTTCTGCGCTTCGCCAAGCAACTGGCTCAGGCGCAGCGAAGCGTGTCGCGCTGGGCCTTTACCCCGGTGCGCGGGACCGCGGTGCGCGTACGGCTGCTGTCCCAAGGCGGGCTTCTGACGATGCGCGTCGAGGGTCCGGCTCGGGCGGCGGCGATCCTGCGCCACCAGGGCTACAGCCAGTGCGAGATGCGCGCGGTCGGCGCCGCCGCGATAGACGCCGACCGTCCTGAGATCCGGCTCGGCGCCGACCTCGACAGCAACTCCCACACCGCGCTCGCGGCGTGACGAAACGAAAGGAGGCAGTGGTGAGCAAGAACTCGATGTCCCCCGGCGCGAAGCGGCGCGGCCCGAGCAGGCCCAAGCCCCGCAAGGACAAGCCGACGCAGCACGTCGCCCGCGCCGAACTGGCTCTGGCCCTGCCCGACTACCTGTCTTTGCGAGAGGTGCCGCTCAAGCCCGACCCGTTGGAGGCGCTCGCGGCCGCCGTCGCCGACGTGCGCGAGGACCTGGGCGAGCGGGCGGACATCGTGCTGGATCTGGTGCCGATACCACCGTCCAAGGTCAGTCGCCGGCGCAGCCGCCTGCTGGCGCAGGCGCGTCGCAACCCGAGCAGCATGCCGGCGATCCCCGGTCTTCCGAGGCAGGCCACGGGCGGCCCCAACTTCGGCGGCCTGGCCTTCCTGGGCAACGAGATCGCCGCGGAGATGCGCGGCCAGCAGGGTCGCGGCGGCCAACGGCCGGCGCAGAGGCAGCGCATGCCCAGCATCTCCGACGTCAAGGCGGCCATGGGCAAGTTCGGACCCGGCGCCGATCCGGTGTTCGCTCTGCAGCTGCTGATCCGGACCTGCTCCTCCGACCCGACGCGACCGCGCATGCTGCTCGAACAGATCATGGCGACGCTCGAAGGTTGGGCCGGCGACAACCACCTGCGCCCGGTCGGGCTGAACCTGCTCGTCACGCGGCTCCGCGCGGACTCGCGGCTGTACCGGCGCAGTTTCGACCGCCGTTTCGCCACGGGCGAGTTCGCCCCGCGGCGAGCCAGCTGGGTGACGGGCGCGGAGCTCGCCGGCCTGCTCAAGCCCGCCACGAAGCACAACATGGCGGCGAATGTTGCCCGATCCGGTGGCGTGGTCCCCCCGCCGCCCCCGAGTCTGCCGACCTGGACTGGGCAGCCGGACCTGTTGCCGCTGGGATGGGTGGCCAAGCCGGGTGGCGGCGAACGGCTGGCCGGTCTGCCCTTGATCTACCTCCTGTTCGGGCTCTTCCTCGGAAAGGCCGGTTACGGCAAGACCGAGATGAGCTTGGTGCAGGCGATCGCGCTCGCCCACAACGGCCACGGAATCCTGTTCCTGGACCCGCACGGCGACGGCTGGCAACGCGCACGTCCGTACCTTGCGCATCCGCAGATCGCCCCGCGGCTGTGGGAGATCGACCTGACCTCGCCGGACCTCGACGCGATGGTCGGTTCGTGGAATCCGCTGTCCATGGAGAACCGCGGGGAGTCGGAGATCCCCGACATCGTCAATGCGATCGTCACTGGCTTCGCGAGTGCGCTGAACTGGTCCGACAGCGCGGGCCGCGCCAAGACGATCCTCACGCGTTCGGTCGAGACGCTCGCCCGTCTGTCGTGGATCCTCTCGCAGGCCGGCCGGCCCGATCTGGCACCGACGATCTTCCAGATCCGCACCCTGCTCAATGACGAGGTGTGGCGCGACGCGATCGTGCCGTACCTGCCCAAGACGCTGCGCGACTTCTGGGTGCATACCTACCCGAAATACTCGAACGAGGCCACCCCTGTCGTCACAAACATCATCGAGCGACTCGACAGCTCCAACAGCTTGAAGGGCTTCCTCGGTTCGTCGCTGAGCACGTACGACATCCGGCATGCCATGGACACCGGGCGGATTGTGTTCGTGTGCCCGTCGGGCACCGGCGACACCGACCGCATTGTCTCGTGCCTGCTGATCTACGACCTGTTCCGGGCCGGCCTGTCTCGGCGCACCATGCCCGTTGCCGACCGCAAGGACTTCTACGCGTTCATCGACGAGCTCACCGCGGTGGACGGCGCCAGCAAGGGCACCCTCGCCGCGATCGCCGAACAGCTCCGTAAGTACAAGGTCAAGCTCCTCGCGATGACCCAGATGTCGCAGCGCCTTTCGCCGACGACCCGACAGGGTCTCTTGCAGAACCTGTCGATCCTGTCGACGACGGCCAGCGACATCGACGAGGCGCAGCTGGTCACGCGCAGGTGGGGCAAGAAGGTCGCGCCGGACACGATCTCGCAGTTGCAGCGCTACCACTACGTCATGTCCGTCACGCTCGACGGCGGGCAGTCCGATCCCTTCCAGGTGCGTGGCGCGAGCGTCGAGGAGCTGTACGGCGACTACCTGCGCGAGGACGACGTGCACCGCCTGGACACCGCGGTCGACGCGAACCTGCGTCGTCGCCGGGTGAGGGACATCCTCGACGACCTCGGCAAGCTCGATACCCGCCTGCGCCTGTTCCTGGCCACGCTGCCGCCCCCGCCGCCGGACGACGACCAGGGGCCTGATGAGCCGCCGGTCAACGACGGCCCGGAGCCGCCGGACGACGACCCGGGCCCGCCGCCCCAGGAGGCGCCGGTTCCCGACAACGTCACCTTCCTCGTCAAGAACAAGGGATCACGAGTGGGATGAGCACGCTGACCGATCATGAACCCCTGTCTCAGCCGCAGCGCGTCCAGTCCTTCCAGGCGCTCGCCAAGTCGGCTCTGGAGCTTCTCTACCAGCACCGCCTCATGACCACGGACCAGCTGCACCGGCTGCTCACTCCGGGCGCCCGTGGCTCGTCCTACCTGCGTCGGCAGCTCGCGACTCTCGAAGAAGCCGGCCTGGTCCAACGCCTGCGTGCCCAGGGCGAGTCCAGCGGCAGCAACCGTCTCAACCAGCCGTACGTCTGGTTCTTGACCGAAGAGGGCGCCGACGCCGTGGAACAGGCCGCGGAAGTGTTCTCCCGCCGCTACCGGGTCACGCCCGATTCGGCGGCCAGCACACGCCAGGCCCACACCCTGGCGGTCAACGAGGTGGGGATCGCGTTCGTCACGCATGCCCGCCGGCTCGGCCATGACTGCACGCCCTTGTCCTGGACTCCGGAGGTCGCCCACCGCATCCGTGACGGGATGCGGCGGTTCGAAGACGACCACGTCATCTCCGACTCGGTCCTGCACTACGTGCACATCCACCGCGGGGCGCGCACGATGCTCAACCTGTTCATCGAGCTCGACCGGGCCACCATGACCACGGCCGACCTCGCCAAGAAGGTGTCCGCGTACGGACGGCTCTATGAGTTCGTACCTCAGCACCCCGACCGTGCGCGGCGCTCCGCGGCGTCGACCCGGCCGGCGTGGCAGCACACCTATCCGGCGTTCCCGCGCCTGCTGATCATCCTCGACGGCGCGGCCAGCCCCACCCTGGCCAAACGGCTCGCCGACCGCACCGAGGACCTGTACACGCTCACGCGCGTGGACCCGCGCCTGGCGCGGCTCGCCCGGCATCTTTCGGTCGGGGTCACCACCCTCCAGCAGCTGCGTGAGCAGGGCCCCTTCGGCCGGATCTTCACCCCGCTGCTGCGTGGCACGCCCGAGGAGCGGCACCCCTCGACCGACATGCTCCTGCGTCATCCGGGCGCCGCGGGGCCCGCTCGACCTCCGCCGGCCCGGCCTCAACCGCGCTGATCTGTCACTCGCCATCCCTCGGGGCCAGGCGCACCCCGCCTGACGACTAGCTGTGAAAGGAGGCTCCGCCGATGAGCACCGCCGTTGAGGAAATGTCGGCCCCCACGCCCGCCGTTCTGGGCCTGGCCGAGGCGCTGGACAGCTCGGATCAACTGCGCCAGCGTCGCTTCGAGATGCTGCCGATGCGTGGCTCCGTCTACACCGACGTGCAGGGGCGTGGCCCCGGCCCGAGCACCAGCCCCGAGGGGCTCGCCGACCTGATCACCTCGATCTCAGCCGTCGGCGTTCTCCATCCCGTCCTGGTGGAGGAGCTGCCCGGCCCCGACGACCGTGTCCAGCGGCGCCTGGTGATCGGCGAGCGCCGCTACCGCGCCTGCCGCTGGGGCGCTGTGAACCAGCCGGACAACCCGCATTTCGAGAAACTGCCCGCTGTCATCTGCCCGGGTCCCATCAGCGATGAGGACCGCCGTACCTGGCAACTGGTGGAAAACCTCGCGCGCGAGGACCTTCAGCCCGGCGAACTCGCCGGCGCCCTGCTGCTCGAACGCAGCGCGATCCTGCGCACCCAGCTCGACAACGCCGGCATCGAGGTGAGCGAGGAGATCCAGCGGCTGGAAGACCCGGTGGCCCGTTTCGAAGCCTTGGAAAAGTTGCGCGGCAGCGACGCCAACCTCGCCGCTCCGTGGAACCTCGTGCTGCGCCGGCTCGGCCTGCAGATCACCCCGCGGCGCGCACGCGAGGTCGTGGCCGCCTTCCGGACTCTGCCGCGGGAGCTGTCCGCGGACATGGACCAGCACCAGGTCGCGCTCGCCGCGCGCACGAACCTGGCCCGACTCAGCCGCGGCCGCCGCGAAGCCGCCAACGAGTTGTGGCAAGCCGTCAAGCGTCTGGGCCGCACCGACCTGCTGTCCGCCGCCACCCGGACTCAGGCCACGAATCCGGAGATGCCAGCCGAGGCCGCTGCCACTGCTGCGGTCACCTCGTACGAACAGGCCAACGCCGAGCGGGCCGCAGCGCTGACCCGGCCGACGCCCGAGAACGGTGAGGGCGAGATCAATTCCGCGGCGATCGAGGAAGCCGGTCAGTGGATCCCGTCCGAACGGAACGGTACGCGCGAGGCCTTGGACCCTGCCGACTCACCCGGGCAGCCCGGCCAGCAGGATCCCTCCGCGCAGGCGGCCGGAACGGAGCTGGGCAAAGAGGCGCCGGTCGGCGATGAGCCGGAAGACACGGCCGACCCCGTCGACCCGCCCGTCCTCGCCTCCGCCCTCGAAGGGCTGCGGGCCCTCAACTCTCAGCTGGCCGAGGGCCGCACCCTGCACCGATTCGACGCGGGCTCACTCCGCATGCTCCTGACCGACCTCCAGCGCCACACCAGCGCCGGCGCTGAAAGGACTGTCGCATGACTGTCTCCCTGCCCATGCCCGGAATCGGGCAGCCGGTTCCGGCCCCCGCGTCCGGCTGCGACTGCAACAACTGCCCCTTCTTCATGGACAACCCCCGTGCGGTCGAGCCCGTCTGCTCGGGTTGCACCTCCAGCTGCGAGTACTGCGGCTGTGCCCGTGCCGAAGACCCGGCCCCCGGGAGCGAGCCGGGCCTGGCCTGCACCCGCTGCCCCATCCGCTGCGGCACCCGCCCCGATCGCGAAGCCTGGATGAAGGACATCGGCGGCACCATGCACTTCACCGGGCTCCGCGTACCGGGAGCC
Organism: Streptomyces sp. NBC_00582; assembly: GCF_036345155.1. Taxonomy (GTDB): domain Bacteria; phylum Actinomycetota; class Actinomycetes; order Streptomycetales; family Streptomycetaceae; genus Streptomyces. The sequence goes on along the minus strand of NZ_CP107773.1, from coordinate 297,316 downwards.
CTTCCCGACCTGCCCCTGTTCACCCCGCAGGTCGACGGGCACGACGTACGTACGCTCGACGCCCAGCTGAAGTGGCCCGCCTACGCTCTCGGGCTGCGCCGTGTCATCAGCCCCAAGACGCACAAGTTGTTCCCGCGGTGGGAGGGCAAGACCGCCCACCAGTTCCTGGACCTGCGCCCCGATCAGAAGGCGATCCTCAGCGGTTACGCGGAGGACCCGCTCGTGGAGGCCTACTGGACGCGGCGCAAGGCCGACGGCTTCGCCGACATGCTCGCCGCCCAGGAGTGGGACCTCGTCCTCACCCCGAACGCGTCGATGTACTTCAATCAGCCCCGCGCCGAGAACCTGATCAACATGCGGCGCAACCTGATGCTCGCCGCCGAGCTCTCCTCCGCAGGGGTCACCGCAGTCCCCAACATCTACTGGCTGCGGCTGGAGGACCTCGACCGCTACCTGGACTGGCTCGACGAGTCCCCCACCCTCCCGCCCGCCCTCGCCATGAACCTGCAGACCTTCCGCACCCAGGCCGACTGGGAGGAAATGGCGGTGCCCGGGCTGACCTACCTGGCCGCCACGCTTCCGCCCGACCTGCCCATGGTCCTCACCGGGGCGAGCCGCGCTGACCGCATTGCCACTCTCAAGGCGCTGTTCCCCGGACGGCTGTACCTGATCAGCCAGAACCCGCTGCAGTACGCCCGTCACGGCGCGGTCATGACGGAGGAGGGCCGCGTCGACACCCAGGCGCGCACCGAGGACCTGTTCACCGCCAACGTCCGCTTCTACGCCGGTCTCGCCGACGGCACGATCACCGCACGGAACGGGGCCTAACAATGGGCTCGGGCAGCCGGATCGATCACCAGCACCACCTCGTCGCCACCACGGCGGGGCTGACCATCGAGGCCCCAGCCAACGAGGTCGACCTCATGCCCGAGGCGCAGCGTGAGCTCATCGACCAGGCCCTGCAGATCCAGGCCAGCTGGGAGGCGAACAACGGGCAGGCCACGCTCGAGGAGTCCATGGAGTACTGGGGCCTGCGTGATCGGCTCCGACATGAGCACGACCTGTGGAACGGCCACGGCCTCATTGAGGATGCCGAGCGCGAAGAGGCCGAGGAAGAGAGCCCCAGCTTCCCGCCCCGGGCCAGTGAACCGCCAGCGGGCATCCCCCTGCAGCGCACCGCGGCTCAGCAGGTCCTGGATGAAGTACTGGAGGAACACCAGGCATCGGCCGCGCTCGCCGTGCAGGCCCGTGACCGATGGCCGACTGAGCCTGAGGCCGGCTTCGTGGAGGACTTCGAGGCCTTCCGCGAGATCCACGATGCGGCGTGGAACCGGGAGATCCAGGGTGAGCAAGCGGTGCCCTACCTCCTGGAAGACGCGACCGGAGGACTGGGGGCCCGCGAGGGCGGGCGCGGCTTCGGCGTGGAGATCGAGTTCGACACCGACGGCGACTGGGACGATCAGCACGAGGCGCTGCGTGCCATCGGCCGTGACCTGCACGAGGCCGGCCTGGCCCGGGACAGGCGCATGCACAGTTACCACTCCCAGCAGTACGCCGGATACACCGACGCCCCCAACGCGTGGCGCCTGGAGGACGACTGCACCGTCGCGGGCGAGATCGTATCGCCGATCATGTACGACGAGCCGCAGACCTGGCAGAACCTCGCCACCGTCTGCGAGATCGTCCGACGGCACGGCGGCGGCGCCAGCGAGCGCACCGGCGGCCACGTCCATGTCGGCCTCCACGACTACGACCACGAGGTCGCCAACCACCACCGTCTGATGCAGATGTACGGCGACTACGAGGACGTCCTGTTTCGGCTCGCGGCGAACCGGAACGCCCCCGACTCCGCACACCGCGGAACCGATTGGTGCGAGCCCAACCACGTGCCTTCGGGCGGCTACCGGTCCCTGCCGGACGTCCACAGCCGTGCCCGGCACGGCATGGCCGTCAACCTCACGGCAGCGCGAGGCCAACGGAGCGACCACGGCGAGTTCCGGCTTTGGGACGGCTCGGTCGATCCCGCCGTCATCCAGACGCAGGTCAACGTCTCCCTCGGCATGGTGGCCGCAGCAGTCCGCGGGGGACCACAGGCATCCAGGCGGAGCGAGCCGATGTCGCTGGGCCGACACCGCCAGGAATGGGGGCCCGATCAGCGGCTCACCGTCGGAGACCTGGAGGCCAACAGCCTCAGCTTCCGTCGATTCACCGACGAGATCTTCCACCGCAGGCAAGAGAGAGCTCAGGCAGCCGCGCTCTACGCCGTCACCCGCTGGCAACAGCCCGACTCCCAGGGCTGGTAGCGCTCGCACTCGTCGCCACAAGCCACACCGCCGACCCGCTAAGGGGACGACGGACGAACAAAGACCCGAAAGGGGGCCTTACCGATGGCGTCCGGCAGCAGGATCGACCACCAGCATCACCTCGGCAGAAGCTCCGCCGACCCCGGCCGCTCTGTGCGGCTCACCACCCGACGGACCGTGAGGAGGGCCTGACACATGGGATCCGGCAGCAGAATCGACCACCAGCACCACCTCGTCGCCACCACCGCGGCAGGGCTCACCGTCGAGGCCCCTGCCACTGGGGTCGACCTCATGCCCGAGGGACAGCGCGAACTGATCGACCGTGCCCTGCAGATCCAGGCCGATTGGGAGGCCAACAACGGAGCCGCCACCTCGGAAGAGGCCTTGGAGTACTGGGGTCTGCGCGAGCGGCTTCGCAGCGAGTACGACCTGTGGAACGGGCACGGGCTCATCACGGACGCCGAGCCCGAAGACGACGAGGGAGGAATACGTCAGGCCAGCTCCGACTCGACTCTGGCCACCCCCGAAGCGATTGACGCTCTCCGTTCAGCGCTCAGCAACGGAGTCCCCGCTCAGCGTGAAGTTCCGCCCGATGCGGGTCTCTCCCCCGATGACCGTGCGGTCCAGCGGGCGGCCGCTCAGCAGGTCCTGGACGAGGTCGCGGCCGAGCATCAGGCGGCCGCGGCGCTCCAGGAGCAGGCTCGCGAGCAATGGCCGGCCAACGAATCTGTCAGCTACACCGACGACTTCGATGCCTTCCAGCGAGACTACGAGGCCGCGCGGGAGCGAGCGGAGCGCGGGGAGCAGGTCGTTCCGTACATGACGGAGAACGCCACCGGCGGACTTGGGGCGCGTGAGGGCGGACGTGGGTTTGGTGTCGAGATCGAGTTCGACATCGACCCCGGCGTCGACCGCCGACAGGCCATCCAGAACATCGGCCGTGAACTGCGCGATGCGGGCCTGTCCCGCACGGCACGGCAGCACGGCTACCACTCCCAGTTGGAGGCGGGCTACACCGACGAGCCGAACGCATGGCGGCTGGAGCAGGACTGCACGGTAGCCGGCGAGTTGGTCTCGCCGATCCTGTACGACGAGCCCCAGTCCTGGCAGAACCTTGCGACTGCTTGCGAGATCATCGAGCGAAACGGCGGCCGAGCCTCGTTCGGCACAGGCGGCCATGTCCACGTGGGTATGCACGACTACGACCACGACGTTGCCAACCACACCCGGCTCATGCAGACGTACGCCGCCCACGAGGACGTGCTGTATCGGCTCGCCCAGAACCCCGCTTCCGAGGGCAATCAACACCGCGGTACACGCTGGTGCCGTCCCAACCCGGTCCCGTCGCAGGGGTATACGGCAATCTCGCAGATCGAGTCGTACCACGGCATGGCCGTGAACCTGAGCGGCGCGCGGCGCGGCGGGCAGAGCGCGCACGGCGAGTTCCGGCTGTGGGACGGATCGCTCAACCCTTCTGTGATCCAGACGCAGGTCAAGCTCTCCCTGGGCATGGCGGCCGCGGCCGTTCGGGGCGACACCACCGTCCCGGGCACGCGCATGCAGCTGGGCAGCCATCTCGAGCAGCGGCGCCAGGCCGGCGTCGGACAACGTAGGCGGCTGTCCGGTGACGATTGGCGCACGACCACCGCGGACTTCCGGCGGATGGTCGATTCGCTCTTCCAGCGCCCTGAGGATAAGGCGCAGGCAACCGCTCTGTTCCAACAGACCCGCTGGCAGCGGCACTAATCCCCCTGGAGATGCCATGACCTTCATCCGCACCCGCAACGCCTCTTCCGCCGCCACTCCGCTGGACCCTCCGAAGAAGGACAACGGCAGCAACTACGTCTTCGAGATGATCTACGACGGCGGTAGCTGGCGCGGCTACTCCGACACCCCGACCGAGCTCATGGAAGGCCTGATCCCGGAATACCCCGAACTCATCAGCCCGAAGGAGAAGGCTGCCGCACGCATCCGGCTGGCCCTGCGCCTCCAGGTGCAGCTGCAGGCCGCGCTCGCGGCGTCGGAAGAGTTCGCGCAGTGCAGCCCCGAGCAGCAGCAGGCGATTCTCGCCCCGCGGGACACGCCCCCGGTGGTCAGCCGCTGGGATGCCCCCGTCCCGCTGGTCCTGGTGACCACGTTCTACAAGCCGGCCGGTCGGCTGCCTCGTCCCGAGGGGCCGGATGAGGCGCTGATCTGGATCGAGCCCGATGACGAGTGGAGCCTGCTGGTTTCGCTCCACCAGGCCGGTGTGATCCACCTGGCGGCCGAGCAGGGTGCGCTGCCGCCGAACGTGCGGGGGGAATGAACGTGGGGTCGGGAAGCCGAATAGATCATCAGCACCACAGTGTCGCGCCGACGCGGGGCACGGACACGCTCGTCGCTGAGGCTGCGCCGCTGACCATTGAGGAGCGGCCGGAGCGCGCTGAGGTGCGCTTCGTCGACACCAGTCGGGTCGACGAGCCGATTCTGCAGAACTACGTGGTCAGCGGTGATGACCACCTGCTGTTTTTGCCGCGCAACCCGGACACCATCCAAGGACAGGTGACCGACGAGCAAGATGCCCTGGTCAACCTCGGTGCCAGCGTTTCCGACGAGGACGGGCGCCACTTCATCGAGGGCGACGTTCGGGTCACCCGCGGCCCGGACGGCCAGATCCAGGTGAGCCCGGAGAGCCTGCGGTGCACTGGCGGCGACATGCACGCCGGTGACGAGGACGGCACCTGCTCCCACCAGGCCGCGGTGGCCAACCTGGTGCAGGAGCAATTCGGCGCGAGCGGCCGCTCGGCGATCGACCGGGCCGCCGCTCAGGAGGTCCTGGACGAGGTGGCGGCCGAACATGCCGCCTCGATCGCCGCCCAGGACCAGGCCCGTGCCGAGCGGGCGGCCCAACCCGCGGTGCGCTCCTACTCAGAAGACATGGACGCCTTCCAGGAGGCGTATGACCAGGCCCGCGAGCGCAGGGCGGCAGGCGAGGCGCTGGTGCCGTACCTGACGGAGAATGCCACCGGCGGCCTGGGCGCGCGCGAAGGCGGGCGTGCCTTCGGAGTCGAGATCGAGTTCGACTACCCCTCGTCGATGTCTCACTCCGCGCGGCAGGAAGCCAACCAGCGGATCGCCCGCGAACTGCACGCAGCCGGCATCGCGCCAGACCCGCACATGCATGGATGGCACGCATCACAGCACGCGGGATACACCGACGCCCCGAACGCCTGGCGGCTGGAGAGAGACGGTACCGTCGCCGGCGAGATCGTCTCGCCGATTCTCTACGACGAGCCGCAGACGTGGAACAACCTGGCCCAGGTGTGCGAGATCGTCCAGCGCAACGGAGGCATCGCCAGCGCCCGCACCGGCGGCCATGTCCACGTCGCCGTCCCCGACTACGACCACACCGTCGCCAATCACAACCAGCTGATTAACACCGTGGCCGGGTACGAGGACGTCATCTACCGGATCGCCCAGAACCCGGCCAGCGACAATCACCGCGGCCTGGAGTGGTGCACTCCCAACAACCAGCCGTCGAGCCCCTACACCTCGGTCTCGGCCGTCCAGCGGTACAACAACAGTCACCACATCGGACTGAACTTCCAGTCCGTCAACGGGAGGGAGAGCGACCACGCCGAGTTCCGGATGTGGGACGGATCGCTGGATCCGGGGACCATCCAGGCGCAGGTCAACGTGTCGCTCGGCCTGACGAACGCCGCCCTGCGGGAGGCTGGGACCACGGCGCCGCCGCCGCGGCAACGCGTCGGGCACCACCGCCAGGCCGCGGCTGCGGCCGGCCACCGTGGGCGGCTGACCGGCGAGGCGTGGTCCAACACCACGCGGTCGTTCCGCAGCATGGTGGACCGGATCTTCAGCCGGGAGGAGAACCGAGCGCAGGTCACCGCGCTGTTCGCCGGCACCCGCTGGCACAACGGCCAGTACTGAGTGCTCAACGGGAAAAGGGGCTGGGGCACCGCAACATGCGGTGCCCCAGCCCCTTTCCGGTGGACTTACTTGGGCGAGAGCCAGAGCGTCGGCGGCACGGACCGCGACCGCTGGGGCTCCCGGAGCGTCCGGTGGCCACACACCTCCTCGTCGGCCAGCTGGTCATCCAGGCTGAAGCCCCGGTAGGCGACGATGTGCGCCAGACGGTCGTCCTTGGCACGGGCCGTCGCGGTGAACTTCCGCTGGTCGATCGGGACCGGAGCCCCCGAGGAGTAGTCCACCATCATCAGCGTTCCCTCCGGAACCATCAGGACTTCCGTGATGGAGACGTCCGCCGCACGGGCGGCCTTGTCGAACCACCCGGGGTTGGACGCCCAATAGAGGTTTCCGTCCGTGTCGACAGCGACAGAGAGCGGGCTCACCGCCGTGCGCGCCAGCATGACCAGCTGCGGCCAACGCCGGTCGGTCCACACCAGCGCAGCCCGGCCCACGGTGGACTCCAGGACGTCGAGGGTGGGCAGGATGACCCCGCCCGCCTGATCGAGAGCCTGGTACAGGACCTCAGTGTCGGTACCCCCGGTCGGACGCGGGAGACCGAAGTCCGACCGGAGCGGCCAGGTGTCCACGTCTCCGTTGTGCGTGCCGATGAGCTGACCCACCTGCAACGGGCTGGAATTGACCAGGGTCGTCCCGCCCTGGGTCGCCCAGCGGGTGTGTCCGAGAGCGACCGGAGCCGCGTCGAGCGCGCTGTTGTAGGCGGGCTTCCACACGTCGCGGAACCGGCCCGCTCCCTTGATGATCCGCCAGCCGCCCGCCGTCACGTCGCGACGGTTGGTGACCGGGCGCCGGTCCAGCTTCTTGGTCGCGGAGGTGGCGAATGCCAGCCCTGCCGAGTCCTTACCCCTCTCCTCGGCCAGCTGGCCCAGGGCAACGCACATGATGGTCGCGCGAGTGGGGTCACAGGTCTGGTTGCGGATAACTCCGAACAGACCGCACATGGTTGTTCCTTACTTCGCCTCGGGCACCCAGAAGGGTCCGAGGTGTACTGCTCAAGCCGTCAGGCCGCGCCGCGCGCGGCCTGACGGGTGTTTCAAGATGGGTTGTGCCATCCGCCGCCCCGGACAGGGGTTCGTACGGTGGCGATGCGGACTACCGGGAGTTCCGGGATTCCGCCTTGACGAAGTCCCCGCCGGGGATCTCGTCAGCGTCGGTGAACCAGCGGCGGGACGACTCGCCCGCGAGGTAGACGTACGCCTCGACCGTGCTGCCATCGGCGAGAGTGACGGTACGAACCTTGCGGTCGTACATGTTCTCGCGTCCCTCACCCCGGTAGCCTTCGAGCCGGTCCAGGCGACGGAGCACCGTGGGCCACAGCTCGGCGTCCACGTCCATGACCTCACCGACGACGATGCGGCCCTCTCGCTTGACGGCGAAAGGGACGCCCGCACCGAAGAGCGTGTAGTCGTTCAGAGTCGCCGGGCGCTCCTGAACCGTGGTCCCCTGGAGGATGCCCAGGTAGTTGCCCTGTCCGGCACGGAGCGTGCCATAGACGAAGACGGGCTTGTGCTCAGTGGTGAACAACTCGTTCGCCACCCTTCTGTACTGCTCGCCGGTGACCTTCTCCGGCGTTGATAACTCAACTCTACAGCATCATTTCCAATTATGCAACTACTATCGGGAAATGATCGTGCGCCGCTCAACACGAGATTGCACTTGAGGTTGTGAACCCCTGGGGGAGAGGGACCGCAAGCTCACCGCACGGAGACCGTGCCGCTCGGAGGTCCGCAGGCTCGTGGGGATGCCGGGAGGCTCGACCGTTCACCTCTTCGACGCCCCGGCTTTCGACTGGTTCGACGGCTCTCAAAGTCACAACGCGCAGGCCAGACGCGCTGTCAACTCTCACTTCTGCTGACGTTTCTCAGCAGTCGAGGTGGTGGACGAGATCGTGACCGCCCTGCGCCACGATGCCGCCCAGGCCCTGGCCGCGCAGGGCGTCGGTGCCGACGACAAAGTGAGGCCGGACGATCAGCTCGCCCATGATGAGCTGATGGGTGCGAGCACGTAGGAGTATGCGCCGGGCGCAGGCGAATTCTTGCGGGCCCTGCTCACCTCTCCTCCAGATATGCGGTGATGCGGGCGGCGGTCGGGTCGAGGTATTGGCGCTGCGTCGCAGCATGAAGGATTCGGCCGAAGATCGAGAAGGTCAGCCGGAGGTAGCCCCGTCCTCGCTTCTTCAGCAGGATCGTGCCGTACTCCTCGCGCTTCTCGATGCGCCACCCGGCGAACACCGCCGCCGTAAGGACGAGGACCTCGTTGTCGCTGCGCCCCTCGCGGTTCTCCGGACTGGCGACAGTCGGTAGCGCCAGACCCTGGGCGACGGTGGCGGGCAGATTGGCCGCGAACGGGGCCGGTCCGGCGGCCTGAGGCGGCAGCATGTCGCCGGCGATGCCGCCTGCACGGGCCTGGCGCCATCGGCAGCCGTAACAGACGCCGGTGAGGTCACGGCAGTCGCGGTGCACAAAGCCCTCACAGCGGCGGCACCGCACCCGGCGCTCACCAGCAGAGTCCTGTCCGCACGAGTCGCAGCCTCGGAGGTAACTCACCAGCACTTCCTTCGGTTGTCGCGCACGCGGCACAGATGGTTGATTGGACGGGGCATACTCCGGGCCTCTACCGAGTCGAGCAGTGCATTCAAGCACCTGAAAATACCGGGGCGGGCTCGTGCCGAACCGCGGCGCGGATGAGCCGCTCACGCGGCCCGCCGGGCAATCCCTCCAAGTCGGCGTACCCGTCGAGGAGGCACCGATCCTGTGCGAAGATCCCGCTGGGCGGCGGGCGCGACCGTTGATTTGTTGGGGTCCGCGTTGTATTTGCCGTGAGCCGATTGCGCGGGAGGGCCAGCAACGAACGTCGGCTCGTCGGCCACCGCTCTCCCCGACTGCTGCTGGCCGAGATCGAAGAGGTGCTGGCCGGGACCCTGGCGGCTCCGGGTGCAGCGGACGGGCCGGCCTCGCCCACCTGCATCCCGAAGGGGGCCGCCCTGGCAGCCCGGGTGTTGGGGCTGCTACGGGTCGCGCGGCGGGTGTGCTGGACAGGGCGGGGCTGGAGCGGCGGCCGCGCCGCTGAGCCTGCCCGACTATCCCGTCACGGTGGAGCTGAAGCCCGTGCTCATCACGCCTTCCTGGCATCAGAATCCGCGTCGGTCGAGTGCGCCATGGCGTCGGATTCAGCCAGGTACGACCGCAATCGCTCGGCCCGCTGCTGGAGCGTCGCTGACAGCTGCTCTGTCTGGCGTAGGTCCTGGAGCGCCCCCTTCCGGCGCCACTTCGCGCCACGCGCGTACAGGCGGTCCATCCGGCCCACGAGCGCCTCATCCGCCTCATGCACCTGGATCACCGCGCGAATGACGTGCTGCGTCTTCGCTGCTACGAGGGCTGATGCCTCCGCGTGCGTCCAAGGCCCTGTCCTTCGCTGGACCGTGAACTCGCGTGCGTCCCCGCCCCGGTCAAGTTCCAACCCGGTGCACAGCGTCTCGACCCCATCGATGATCAGGACGCCGTCCGTTCTGACCGGGGAACCGTTCGCCTGCTTGGAACCGTGCTGCCCGAAGTGGACGGCGAATCGGGAGGGCACGAGTTCCCGCACGGTCTCGGTGGGCAGAAACAGATCCGCGCACTTCGTGTCAGCGAACAGCGGATCGATATTCACGTGCCCTTCGACACCGTGGCCGCTCAGTGCGTACGTCGTGCGCCACCGCCAGAAGCGCAGCCTGTGCTCGGTGATCTCCTCTGTCGAAGCGCGTCGGATCGTGACCGTGCCGAAGACCGTGGCGATCTTGTGCTGTTCACTCATGGTTTCCCTTGCCGTCTGTAGGTGACTGCCGCTTGGAGGCTGAGCACCCCCGGAGATCACTAACACTACGTTAGTAAATCCAATTACGCAATAGACGGGTGCCGAATGAGGCGCCGCCGACGATGAGTGCGTGAACCTGAAACGCGAGGGATTGCCGACGGGTGCGCAGGTCGGTGAGGTGAGCGTCTCGCGCTCGCACCCCGCCTTGGAGTCCCGGATCTGCCATCCGCTTCTTTTTTCGATGACCCGAAGCGCCCGCTGGCTCAAACGGCTGAACCGATAACGCGCAGGCCGGAGGGCTTGCCGACTCTCGCCTTCGACTGCACCCCTCACCCCACAGTCGCCCATTATTGCTTAAATGGATTTACTACTGTAGAGTCGAGATGTCGCGGCGGATCGTGTTCGACCGTCGCCCCGCGTACCACCGTGAAGGAGCCGCCTCGTGCGGCTCAGCCTCCGCCTCCCCCTCCCAGCGCGGCGGAGGCTCCGGGCCCGGGCGCGCCTCCCCCTGGCCGTCCGGGCCCGCCCTCTCAACCAGCCTCATGCCAAACGGAGTTGACCTTGCAGTTCATCATGAGCACGCGCAGCCTCGCTCGGCTCGACCAAGCAGCGATCCGCGCTGCCAGTCAGCGGTCGAGAAGTGGTCAAGCAGGCCATGCCGGCAGCGGGTCGTCTCTATACGCCACCTTCGCAACCGCTGAGCGCGCGAGGAGCATGCTGCGCCAGGTGCTCCGGTTGAAACAGTGGGTCGCGGTCACCAGCAGGGCGGACGATCTCCACCACCTGGGTGAAGGCTCCATTGGCCAGGCCGTTCGGCTTCGGATTTCGGAAGGGTCGGACCCCCGCGAGTTCCTCGCGGCGTACGACAGCGACCGGTGCTTCACCCTGAGCGTCATCGCTCCGTGCCCGCAGTGCGCGGCGCCCGTGCCCACGGTGCGCATCGGCAGTCTGGCCGATTACGGCGACTGGCTCAACAACGCGCCGAACCTCGCTGAATCCCCGCACTACCGCACGTCACCCGCCCACCGCGACGGTTGTCCGATCTCGCGCGAGTAGCCAGACCCACGAACAGCAACCCGACCCGCGGTGTACGGCGACCCGTAGACCACGCACTGAACCAGATAGAAGCAGCACCGATGACCCGCTCGTCCTCCCCGTTCCCGCAGGCCGAACAACACATCACCGTCGTCACGGTGCCGGCTCCCCGCCGGCTCACCGAGAAGGAACAGGTCTTCCACGACGGGCTCGCCGAGCACCTGCTGTTCGCGCTACCGATCGCCATGCTCGAGGTGTGCCGCATGCCGGCCCACGCCTTGGATCCGCTCCGGGCGAAAGCGGCCACCGCCATCGGCAGCCGCGGCGATGCCCTCCAGTTCCAGAAGACGAAGCACACCGCCGAGGCCGGCACCCAACTGGACCTCGGTCTCGCGTACCTGGCGCTGATGACGCCGGGCGGCATCACCAAGTTCGGGGTGCACGCCTGTGCCGCGCCCCACGCCAACTGCCCGGCCGATGCCGGGGATTGTGACCAGACGGAAAGCACGACATGAGCACCGACACAACGACCGACGAATCCCGCACCACGCCGCCGAAGCCGCGCCGGTGGCTCCTGACCCAGAACCGGCAGCTGCGAGCCGAAGGGATCTTCAATTGGCCGCTGCCGGCGTGGGGAGGTCATTTCCAGGACGGCACGACATACAACGCCTGCCCGGAGGCCGGGGCCTGCGCGAAGCTGTGCTACGCCCGGGTCGGCACTTACCGGTGGCCGGTCGTGCTGGCGGCGCACGAGCGCAACATGTGGATGGTGAAGCACGCTCTCGCCGACTGGGAAGTCCAGATGGCGGAGGAGCTCCGCCACAAGCGGTACCGGGGAAAATGGATCAGGCTGCACGATTCCGGTGATTTTTTCTCCGACGAATATCTTGAGGCGTGGCTGCGAATCATGCGGAATGCGCCTGAGGACACCTGGTTCTACTGCTACACGAAGTCCGTATCCAGATTCCGGCGGCTGGTCGAGCCGAATCCGCCAAAGAATTTTCTGTGGTGCTACAGCCTGGGTGGAAAGGAGGACAAGCTGCTCGATCTGGAAACCGATCGCCACGCCGACGTATTTCCCAGTGTCGCGGAGCTGGAGGAAGCAGGTTATACCGATCAGACGGAATCAGACCTTCTGTCCGTGCTGAGCGACTCGCACATGGTCGGAATCCCAGCCAACCGGATCCCGATGCTGCTCAAACGGCAGGGCAGCGAGACCTTCTCCAGCTTGCAGCGAGCGCTGGACAAGAAGCTCGCGGAGAAGCGGCAGCGCGCCGCCGAAGCCGCCCTTGACCTCGCTTCCTGACCTTCCACTTCAAACGACCGCACGCGCCGGCACAGGACCGCACTGCGTCGGCACGACACCTGGGGCGGGCCCCGGAGCACATGCTCCCGGGCCCGCTCGTACGCCGTCCCATGGACGAGTCAACCCCGACACGCCCGTGAATTGCTTAATTGCATGTATCGCTGTACGTTGTGAGCCTGGTCTCTCCCTGCGTCATTCCGGCCTACTGGCGGAATCGTGGGAAGGGGCCGCTGGCCACGTACAACAGCATCACTCGCCGGCACCTCAACTCCGCCGGCAGGAGACGATCAGGCCACGCAGGCCCTGGAGCAGACGATGATTCCCGCAAACTCAAAGATCAAGCAGACCACTCTCGAGAAGATCGCTAAGCGATACAAGGTGGGCGGTTCGACCGCGGCCTCCTGGTCGCTCGAGCCGACGTTTCCCGGCTTCCTCGACAAGGGCTGGGGCAAGACCCAGCTGTACGACGAGACAGCCGTCGACGAGTGGGTCCTGGAGCACAAGCCGGAGGCTTGGGTCGCGGCTCACCCCAAGCAGAAGCAGAAGGCCACCGCGCTGCCTGCCGGCGATGCGACGGACCTCCTGCCGCTCAAACTGATCGGACAGCTTGAGGGCAACTTCCTCTCCCGCGAGGCCACGCCGATCGCGACCCTGCGCACCTACATCTCCAAGGGCGACCTCGCCCGGCCCGATCGGCGCCCCGACGATGGGGGCAAGCCGGAAGTGAAGGAGGACATGTGGTTCCGGGAGACGGCCTACACCTACATCACCCGTCGGCGCAACGTCCGGCGGAAGAGCGGTGGCGACGAACAGCGGGAGCCGAGCGAGTTCCTGCAGCGGTACTTCGCGGAGAACCCTGGCCTGCTCACCCTTGAAAAGATCGCCGAACTCGACGGCCAGGAGCACGGGCGTAAGCCGACCGCGCTCACCACTCTCAAGATCTACATCTCGCAGGGCAAGCTGGCGCACCCCGACCGCGTTCCGGGCGACGGCAAGGAGCCCGCGGTCGAGGAACGGATGTGGGAGCCCGAGACTGCCCTGCCGTACCTCTGCCGACCCGCGAGCAGGCGCAGCCCGGCGAAGGCCGCCGAGGACGAGTCCGCTGAGGTGCAGCCGAGCGAGTCCTTGAAGCAGTATTTCGAGGAGAACCCGGGCCTGCTCACTCTCGAAAAGATCGCCGAGCTGGACGGCCGGGAACAGGGCCGGCCGAAGGCGACGGCGCTGTCGACCCTGCGTGTCTACATCTCGCAGGGCAAGCTGGCACGGCCCGACCGCGTTCCGGGCGATGGCAAGGAGCCCGCGGTCAACGAGCCGATGTGGACCCCGGAGGCCGCCCTGCCCTTCCTCGCCACACCGCGGCAGGCGTCGCGAGGGAAGGCGGCTCCCGCTACGCCGGCCGCACACGAGCTCCGCGAGCCGAGCGAGTTCCTGGAGCGGTACCTCAAGAAGAACCCAGGCCCCCTCAGCCTCAAGGTGATCGCCGAACTCGACGCGCGCGAGCAGGGCCGCAAAAAGCCCACCGCTGAGTCCACTCTCAGGGCGTACATCTCACGCGGCGTACTGGCGCGGCCCGATCGGCTCCCGAACGACGGCAAGACGCCTGCGGTCGACGAGCCGATGTGGACGTCCAAGACCGCCCTGCCGTACCTGCTCCGGCCGCTCGGCCGCCGCAGCTCTGCAGCGAAGGCCGCGGCCGACAGCGGCCCGCAGGACGACGACCAGTAAGTTCGACGACCACCAGCCCTCTCCTCAAGGACCGTCCATGACAAGTCGCCGCATCGACGACGCGGGAATCAGTGCCCGGTACGGCGCATCACCGAAGGACATCGCCGCCTGGATCAAGCTGATCACCTTTCCGGCCGCAGACGACGATGGGCTGCGGGACGTCGACCGTGTCGACTCCTGGGTGCAGGCGATGCGGCCGCAGTACTGGCCGCCCAAGTCGGAGGCGGTCTCAGCCGTCAGGATTCCCAGCGCAAAGGCGGTCAAGCCGGCGGCTGCTGCCCGTCCTGCGCCGGCCACCGAGAGCCGCTCCGAGATGGCCAAGCGATTCAACATGAGCTATCAGGCCGTGGATGTGTGGACCAAGGCCAAGGAGCGGCGCGACGCCAAGGGCAAAGTCGTGGCGACCGCCTTCCCTCCTCCTGTGTCGAAGGGTCGCTGGGACAAGGCGGCGGTGGACGCGTGGGTGCGTGCGAACAGGACCCGGGTGTGGACGGCCTACGCCGGCAGTGAACCCCAGTTCGTGAAGCCCCTCCCCGAAGGGCATCCCAAGGACCTGCTGGGCATCAGCGAATACGGCGTCATCCGCGGCAACGCGCTCAGCGGAAAACCTGCACAGCGGCGCACAATGCAGGCGTATCTGCTGCGCGAACAGATTGCGGCCCCAGACCGCGTTCCAAAGGACCGGAAGCGCCCTGAGGTGTTCGAGCCTATGTGGTATCGGGAGACGATCTACTCGGAGATCCGCCGACGCCTCTCACGAGGAGCACCGGAGGCGGAGGGAAAGCCTCCACAGGGATAACAAACGCGCTCTTCTGAAAGATTTGCCGCAATTCCGTGTCCCGCTGAAGGCGACTACGGGAGTTCCCAACAATTCTGCTGAACATTGCTTAATTGGAAATATTGCTGTACTCTCGGACGTGTGGGCGGGCGGAAGGCAGCCCGCTCCCCATTGGCCACCGTCAAGGTCGCGCCGCCGGGCTCCCCGGAACATCAGGGAAGCCCCCCGCACCGCCTTGGCCCCAACCTCCGAGGAGATCCGTGATGCAGACGGAACCTCGCCTGCCCGAACCCGAAGCACTGGAGTTCCTGGAACTCCTCAAAGGCGCCCCGTTTTCCGCGCCGTACGCGGGAGAAGTCATCGACTGGCTCATCAGGAACAGCTCGGCGCAACCCACGGTGGACGAAGCCGACTTGGCACCGGCCGCACGGGCGGTCGCCACGCTGTGGCGCTACGCCGCCAGCGGCGACCCGGGGGCCGGCGAGATCTCCCAGCGCATGAGCGACGTCACGCATGCACTCACCCTCATCCGGGATGATCACTACGCGGCGGACCCCAGCCCTCGCTCTGCCCACCGCGGCGCACCTCCCGTCCGTGGGCGGGACGTACGCAAGCTCTGCGTGGCTGTCGGACACAGCCGGAGCCTGGCAGGCCCCGGACGCGCCGTCGTGATCGTCCATCACCCTCACGACCACACCGTCTACCGGCCGCTCGGTGCACTGGTACGCTCCGGGCCCCCCGGCCAGAGCCACGAGAACCTCGGACGAGAGGTGCTGGCGATCCTGGCTCCCCACGTACGACTCGCCGACCGGCGGTCGTGCGAGGGGAGTGGAGTCCTGGTCGAGTCACGGCGCGAGGCCGTCACCGTCGCGTGGTGGTCCCCGGACCTGGCTTCGGAAACCGGCCTCGGACACGCTGAGCCATGGTCGGCCGGTGGGCTACGGTCCCTGTGCTCCACGCTCCTTCGCAGCGAAGGCATGACAATCTCCCAGTCCAACGGGGCGCTCCTCGTCTCACGGTGACGCCGGGGCCCCGCGTCATCTTCGGGCCACCGGGCCGAACCCCGACCGCCTGCGCCTTTCGCATCGTTTCTGCTCGGCCTTGCCCTGGGCGCGGTCGTCGCGTTCATCACCAGGGCCCTCACCGACGATCCCCAGCTCGCAATCGAGCTTGGCGTGACCGTCCTCGTCCTGTGTGGCTGGGCGAATTCATCCTCGACCTATTCCTCTGACAACACGTCACATCGACTGCTGGACAACGATCTCCATGAACGCGCCCCTGCCCTCTGCCCGCGCCCACGAGCGCCTTATCCAGAACCTGGCTACCGGTATCGACACCCCTGCGGCGGTGTCATGGGCCCACGTGACCGCCGTGGCCCACCACTGCGTCCGCAATGCCCTGGTGCCCGCAACCGAGCCGCCCGGCTCGCCGGACGCCGTACGCCGGGTGATCACGGAGCTGGCGTCCGCCCACCCCGGCCTGGCCGGCTTCCTCGACCCGCAGGTGGTCCCGTTCTGGACGGCGCCCCTCACTCCGGCCGCGTGGACAGTCCTTTCGGACTTCTGGGGCGGCGGAGAGGTAATGGACGACGGGCCGCACCGCGTCGACGGCTACCGCCTCGGTGACGCCTACCAGGCGCTGTCGGCCGACGCGCGCAGGTCGAGAGCCCTGTGCCAGACGCCGCCGTGGATCGCGGAACTCCTTCTGGAGCTCTCACTGGAGCCGGCCACCAACGAGATCGGACCGCACGACGTCCGCATGATCGATCCTGCCTGCGGTACCGGTCACATCCTTCTGGGTGCCTTCCACTCCGCCCGCGTCTACCGCCGCCGTGGCCGCGCGTACGGGGCGCACCTCGGCAGTGAGGCGACGATCGAGCGTGCCCTTCAATCCGTTCATGGCGTCGACCTGGACGCCTACGCGGTGCTGCTCGCCCGATACCGACTGCTGGCCACGAGCGCCTCCATTCTGAAAGTCCGCATCGATCAGCTGCCGCGCGCGTGGCAGGCCCAGGTCGCCTGCGCGAACTCTCTGCTGGATCGTGAGGAACCACTTCTCGAGCGCGGCCGCTACCACGCGGTCGTCAGCAATCCGCCCTACATCGTGGTTGCCGATGCGCGGCAGCGTGATCTGATCCGCAAGGCGTACCCGCGGGTCGCGGCTGGCAAGTTCCCTCTGGCGCTGCCGTTTTGCGAGTTGATGTTCTCGCTTGCGGTCCCCGGCGGCCATGTAGCCCAGCTCACCTCGAACTCGTTCATGAAGAGGGAGTTCGGCCGCAAGTTCATCGAGCAGTACCTCCCGGCCTTCGACATGAGGTGGGTGATCGACACCTCGGGCGCCTACATCCCGGGACACGGCACTCCGACCGTGATCCTGGTCCACCGCATCAGGCCGCCCCAGGGAGACAGCGTGATCACCGTTCGGGGGGTGCAGGGTGAACCGTCGATTCCCGATGACCCGGCCCGGGGCAAGGTCTGGTCTGCCATCGCCGACTCGGTCCGCCGCCGGCTCGCGGAGGACCGGCTGAGAGACGCTCTCGCAAGATATTCGGATATTGCATAATTGGTTTTACTCGCGTAGTCTTTGCGGAAGGGCGCCGACAACGGCGGAGCGCAGCGGCTACAGCGAAGCCCGCGCACCGAAGTCGTTCCCGCGCCGAGTGACGTACCGACACCGCCGGCCTCCGTCCCGCCTCGAGGAAACTCACCTCGAGCGGCATCGGGTCGTCGATCGGCAGGCCCCGGCACCCTCCGCCGCCTCCTCCGAGGAGTAACTCGTGAACAACGACTCCGTTCCTGACCCCGTCCCCCTCACCGAGTCCGACTGGCTGGGCCAAACGGTGACGGACCTGGCAGACCGCCAGGGCGTGGTGCGCCGCGTCTACGAGGTCGACGCCGTCCACGTGGCGATCCTCACCGCTGCCGTCCCGGACCCGGACACGTGCCCGATCTGGGACGAGCCCCTCGATCTGCTCGCCCGCGACGGCGAGAAGGCAGCCTTCGCCGACTACCCCCAGCAGACCGATGAAGTCGGCCGCCTTGAGATAGCCGTTTTGCGCGGCAACACCTCTCCAGCCGAGACGAACCGCTACCGCGCGTTGCGCAATCGCGTCACCCGCTACACCAAGGCCCAGAGCAGTCTCCATTTCGCGCTGATCGCCCAAGTCCGGGCAGGGGACCGCGTGATCGACTACCTCCGGAACTGGCAGGGGACGGTCCTCGATCCCGACCCCCTCCCCCGGATGTCCTTCCGCCCCAAGATGACCGTCCGCCTCGACGAGGCACACCGCGACGAGAGGTGGCCCGACGGCGTCGTCGACCTCTGGACGGTCACCCTCTACCCCACCCTCGGGCTCCTGTGACCATCACCGAGAAGGGCACGGCCAACAGCAGGTCACGCCGTATCGGGCCACACCGGCACTTCATCCCCGGACTCGCCCTGACGGCAACCGCCTCCGCCGGTCTCGGCATCACCGCCCAGGCCGCGACGGGCATAGTGCCGCCGCAGGCTCCCGGCGTCGCCTTCGCGATCGACTCCCTGGCCCGGATGGCCACGTATTCGGCATACGGCATCGCCGTCGCCGCCACGGCATCACTCATCACCTTCGCGGCCGCGGCGAAAGCCAGGGAAGGCCGCTCACGACATCGCACAGCAGAAGCAAGGAAATGAAATGACCAGCACACCCACGGCCCCGAACACTCAGGCCCGGACCACGGTTCCGGCTCCCGGCCATGCAGGCCGCGGCTCCATACGCAAGTTCCTGGATGCCGGCATCCATCCGGCGACGCTGCGCCCGCTCGCGGCCGGGATGCGCTGCGCAGAGTGCGTTCACCTCTACCTCAAGGTGCTCGACAACGGGTCCGAGCACAGGAAGTGCGGCCTGGTGGCCGGCACCGGCCGCCGCAACGGAGGCCCCGACATTCGCGAGGAGACGCCTGCGTGCGTAGACATCGCGAAGGTGACCGCGCCCGTCACCCAGGAGAGCCGCAAGACCGCGGGCGGAACTAGTAAATTGCGTAATTGGATATAACGCGGTAGCTTTGGGGGATCGCTGGGTGATCCAGCGCCCCCCTTTGCGTTCCATCCTGACGAGGTTGTCCTGTGACTCCCCCATCCCCACGCCCCGACCGAGGCACGTTTTCGTCTCCCGGCCCGGCCCCTGAGCCGACCTTCACCCTCCCCGGCGTCTCATCCCGGCTGCTCCCCCCGCCCAGCGACTACACCAAGACGGAACTGATCCCGCTCCTGGCGCGCGCCCGCAGCGGCCCCGAGGCTCCACGGACGCACTACACGCGTACCGACTTCCGGTCGGCCTCCTCCCTGGCGGACCGGATCACGACAGAGATCGAGTCGGCCCACAGCGAAGTGCTGCGCGCGGCCGGACTGATGGGCCTGGTGCCGATGGCACTCGGCGAGGACATCGACACCTCCCGCATGCCGCGTCCGCGCGGCGGTCTCGGGGACGAGATGTTCATCGGGCGAGCAGAGATGGTGGCCGCCGTGCGGCAGTGGCGCAGGACGAAAGTCGCCTACGACCTTGATCCCGATCTGTCGGAGAGCCTGGTCGACATGGAGGTCGACACGGAGTTCCCCGGCGAGGTTCTGCGGCATCTCCCCCACCCCGACCCGCTGTTCATGCTCAGGAAACCGGCCGTGGTCGCCGACAGCGAGGGCGCGCCATCCGAAGTCCTGGGCTTCCTCGTGGTCGGCCGCCCGGCTCTGCGCGGCGTATGCAGCACCTCCGAGATCACGGACGACACCCCCGTGTACCTGGTGAGCGCTCTGGTGCGCCCCGCCCACGGCCGACTGGGCTCAGTGCTGCTGTTCGCCAATGCGGCCACCGGGACCACGACGGTCAGCAAGATGGTCGACGACAGCGTGAGCCTGACCGAACTGGCCGAGGACGGGCCCCGGTCGGCGGACACAGCCACCCTCGGCTACGTGCGGCGCCTGGCGGTGCTCGTCATCTCGCACATGCTCTATATGTGCAGCGACCGGCCCGATGTGATGCCGACGCCGTCGGCCGCCCCGATGCGCGGCCGCCACAACGCCAAGGGCGGACGCCCCGCGACGGTCTACCAGGTGGGCTGGAGGCTGGGGCCAGCCATCGCGGCGTTCAACAGCAAAGTCGCGCGACTTCGTGAGCACGCGGTCGCACTGGGCGGCTCCGTCCTGCCTCACATCCGACGCGGTCATCCGCACACGTTCCTCCACGGGCCCGGCCGGATCTGGAAGAAGGTCCGCTGGGTGGCCCCCACGCTCGTCAACGCGGCCGCCTTCGGCGACGAGGCGCAGGGAGTGATCATCCCGGTGTTCTGAGTCGCCGCAGCCGACCTACGCCCCTGCCTCCGGCGGCGGAGAGCCGAACAAGCCTCCGCCGCCGCCGTCCAGAAAGCCAGCAGAATGACCGTCACCGCCCGCGGCGGCCGAGAGCCCTCCGCGACCGACCTGATGAGCCGGCGCCGCGACATGATCAGCAGGCTCGCCGACGCTGGCGTGCCGCAAGAGCAAGCCGCCGCAGACGTCGACGCCCTATGCGGGGCCGCGCTCGCGCACGTCGCACGGGATCTGGCCCTGCAGATCGCCGAAGCGCGGCAGCGATGCGATGCGGCACGGGACTGGATCACCCGTGACAGCATCCACCACCAGCTCCGGGGGCTCGTGTACGCGCTCGCCACCGTGCTAGGCAATCCCAAGGACACCAAGGCAGCTCACGGATACGCGCGTTCCGTGGGCGAGGAGTCCCACCAACATATTGCGTAATTGGATTTATAGATGTAGTTTATTAGAGCCGGTGCGGCTTACTCGCCCCCGCCTTCTCGCACACGCACAAGCTACTGACGAGGCATCATGCGCACCCTCGGCTCACTGCCGTCTCCCGTCGTTCACACCTGGACTCCTCCTGAGCCCAAGCGCCTTCCCGAGCTGCGCCAGGCCATGGAGGAGCACCAGCGCACGCGCTTCGGGCTGCTGAACATGGCTGAGTCGCTGCGGCGCGGCAGTTCCTCGCTGTACCCGTACCTCCCAGGAGCCCCGGACCCTCACTCCGCCGCCGCGCTGGTCCTGTGCGGGCAGGAGTCGCAGCGGCTCCGTGATGCCCGCCTCTACTTCGCCGACGGGGACATGACCGGGCTGGCCGTCGCCGCAGGGCGGACGGCACCGACGGAAGAGATCACCACGGACCGTCTGCCCTCCCCCAGCGGCCTGATGGTCTTCGCCGATCCCATCGGCTCGTACGACCGCAAGGCCGGCGGACCGGATGCTCCCGAGCACCTCTGCGAGATGAGCGTGCCGACTCCGATCGTCGGCGTCTCCTGGTCCCTGTGGAGCCCGGATCAGGTCTTGGGGGGAGCCGCTCGGTGGTTCGCCAACTCGGTGCACGGCAGGAGGCTGATCGCACCCGGCCGCCAGGGCATCTGGCTGACGTTTTACACGGCCGGGCGGATCTACGACACGCTCGACCCCGACGCACTGCTGCCCCTGGACGAGCACAGCGCCGTACGGGCGGGCGACATAGCCGAGTTCTACCGTCGGCAGCCGGAGCTCATGTGGGACAACGAAACGGTGCTGCTCAAGGGCGACCGCTTCCCCGATTCCAGCACGCCGCTCGGCACGACGGGCGCCTGGGCACAGATCGTGTACACCGCTTGGCAGCTGATGGCCCAGGAGGGCAAGCACGCGTGGACCGAGAAGGAGGTGGTCCACCGCGACCGGGCCGGGCGCAAGCGCGATCGCCGAGAAGGGCTGAGTGAAGGTGACGTCAACGTCGTCCGGCTGCTGCCTCGCCACCGGCCCTCGCCGGATGCCGTTCAGAAAGACCAGCAGGCGAGCGAGCCGCGCCGGGCGCCGAGTACGGCCTTCCGCTGGGAGGTTGCTCCCTACCGCAGCCCCAACCGGTGCCTGAACACGCGCGCCCACCCCGACGGCTGTGCCCATGCCGAACGCATCATCGCCGGTCACCACAACGGCCCCAAGGGCATGCCTGTACGGCCCGCCAAGGGTCCTGTTCACGTCTGGGGCAAGATCCCCAATCCCCGATAACCACCCGGCCGTACGGCCCTGGCGGGAGTCGAAGACTCCCGCCAGGGCCGCCGCCGTACGCGTTGCCCGCCGGTGCGCAACTGCAGGACGTGCCGGCGGGCGCCGGCGTCCACCACCAACCCTGACGAAAGAAATTTCTCCGTGACACCGACCGCCGCCCCGGACGGCTCCGAGGCCGACACCCTCATCCATGACATCACCGCGGCTCTGGAGGCCGACGGCACCCTCGACGCCGGCACCTTCGACGTCGTGATGTCGCACCGGCGAACGCAGCACGCGCTCACGACACGACTGGACGGCCGACGTGTTGTCCGCGTCCTGCCGACGTCGACCCCGAGCGAGATCATGCGGTTCGTCCGGCAGAACGCCTCGCTCCTCGAACTCCACGCCCAGCGCATGGCCGAACGCGCCCCACTGCACCCTGACAAGCACCTCGCGGATGGATGCAAGCTCACCTGGCTGGGCACTCCTGTCCGCCTCTACCTGGTCGACACCCCCGTCCCGGTTCACCTCCGGCAGGGAGCGGGCGCAGGTCTGCTTGTGGCCTACCGCGGCGACATCACGCGGCAGGGCGCACGGCCGATCATCGACTGGTACGCACGGGCCGGCCGCGCCTGGCTGGAGACGGCGGCGCCGGCCCGCTGGTCCCGCCTGCGGACCCGGCGCCCGCTGCCGCAGCTCGCGGTTCGGGACATCGGCCGCCGGCACGGCGGCATCTACCAGGAGCAAGCCCACGAGCTGACGCTGCACTGGGCCGTCTTCCAGCTCCCGCCGCTCCTCCTGGAGTACGTCCTGGTGCACGAGCTGGTGCACGGAACCCGTCCGCGCGGCCGGTCCCACGGGCCGGAATTCCGGGTCCGGCTACGGCGTGCGCTTCCCGATGCGCCGGCCCGCCACGAGCAGTTCAAGGCCGCGTTCCGGCTTCTCTGGATCGGCGACACCAGATAGATTGCATAATTGGAAATATGTACGTACTGTTAGTGCACCGTGGAAAGGGCATCCGGCCGACGTGTCGCCGGATCGCGCCCTTCGTCTACGAACATCACGCCGCGGCGCCCAGGCCCGCGGATTCTCCTCGACAGAGACCTACCAGCATGAGCCCTCAGTCCTCCGGCCCTGTGGCCGAGTGGTTTCCCTCCTCGGTCACCTACAACGAGCTCGGGCCCTACGACGCCGAGGTCCTCGGCCACCGGCGCGACGGAATGGTCCTGCCCCGCTTCACGGCTCAGGTGATGCGCCAGATCGCCGATGAGGCCCGAACCGTCACACCGGACACCCCAAGGATCCGGCTCGCCGACGGGATCGCCGAGATCCTCGACCGCGGCCGCCCGCCGGGGGTCGTCGAGCGCTGCACACCCGACGCAGCCGGCCGGTTCGCCCTCGGACACGGCACCTTGCCCTGGCACGAGTACACATCGGTCGACACTGCGGCCTTCACTCACGCCCTCGACGACGCGCAAGCCGCCGGATACCCGCCGGCAGCCCTCGACACATGGACCATCGCGTTCGTCGATCACGGCCACCGCATGGCTCTCCTCGCGGTCTACCGCTCCCCCGACGAGAACGCCGCCGCCTACGACGCGCTCTACAACGCCCTCTACGCCGGCGGCCTGTCGTCCTACGAGACCACGCAGGCCCGCGCCGACGCCGCCGAGCTCGCGGCACGGCGGCACTTCAGCCGGGAGCGCGCACACGTCACGCCCGGCACCGTCGTATGGCCCACGGTCGCCCCCGCGACACGGATCACAGCAGGTCCCTGCTGACAACGCGGTCGCCGCAGACACCTGCCGCGCCCTCTGATCCCGACGCAATTCACCAGCACAGCACGAAAGTCAGCTCTCTCATGGCCCACCCTGATTTCGCTGCCCGTCTCACGGAGGCCCTGTCCTCCGTCCGGCAGCCCGCCCCCACCCCCGCCCTCGCCCTCGTTCCTGAGGCGCCGGCCGCCGACAGCCCCGACTGTGCCGATCCCGGGTGCGCCCGGCACGCCGGAGTCAGCAACCCGCCCCACTTCCCCATCACCCGGCGCAGCGGCGCCGACCTCGGGGAATCGATCGCCGATGCCTGGTACGGGAGTTGCGGCAGCAGCCGCATGGACATCCCGATGGGCGTCGTCGCGGCCCTGGCACTGTGGCCCAGCAAGTCCGAGGGCGCGATGCATGCAGGCGCTCTCTCCAGTTACATCGCCGCCCAGCCCCCGCGGGTCCTGGTCAAGGGATACGCCGAGGTGTACGCCGCGACCTGGATGCTGCGGCCCGACCTCATGGACGTCGCCGCACCGATCTTCCGCTGGACGGAGGAAGACCTCGGCGAACAGGAACTGCGCGGGATCGCGGCCGTCACCCGGGCCGCGCTGCGCGCAGGCGTGCTCCACTACACCGGAGACAGCGACCCGTACTTCCGCTGCGACATCGACCTGATGTCGTGGACCATCACCAACCTTCGGCACAACAGCTCACGCAAGGGCCTGGGGGAATACCACACCCCTCCCGAGATCACCGATCTGATGGCGCGCATGCTCATGGGCACCACCGAGAGTCCCCACGTCGTCAAGGGTGCTGGGGAGTCGTTTAATGAGCCGACCGCCGGCACCGGCGGCATGTTCCGATCCGCGGTCCAGGGCATGCGCGAGCGCGGGCTGAATCCGCACGAGCGTACGTGGGTCATGCAGGAACTCAACCCGCTCGCGGCCGCCGGTGCGGCGGTCAATGCCGTCGTGTGGGACCTCGGCCCGGGAGCGGTCGTGGTCGTGGGCGACACGCTGGCCCAGGGCGACCTGAGCCGCGAGGCCTTCGCTCACCAGCGCGCGATGCAGGCCCACCGGGACACGATCCGCCAAGCCACCGCATTCGCCCTGGCCACCCGGGACGCGGTTCGGATGCTCGACGCCGTCACCGCCGACCACGCCGCGTGAACAGGAGCACCATGAGCAGTGGACAACCCGACCGGGCACTCCTGCGGGATCTGACCTGGCTCCCCTCGGCGCATGCCCGGCGGGCGTTTCTGCCCGACCCGCAGGAGCACGCTCGGCGCCTGATCGGCACGGTCACGGCGCTGTGGCCTTCCGGCTCGTCGCTGGAGGTTCCCCTGGGTACGACGGCGGCGCTCGCGCTGCTGCCGCTCGCCGACGCCGAAAGCCCCGAACTTGCCCACGACATCGCCGCGCTGGAGCCTGCCGGCCTCGTGACCGTGCTCCGGCAGATGTGGGCACACTTGTGGCTCAGCCAGCCGTATCTCGTCGAGCGAGCACATCTGCTGTGGCGGTGGCTGGCCGACCCGTCGCAGCAGACTGCCGACACCGTCACCGAGCTGACCCACCACCTGTTCAAGGGCGGGGTCCTTGAGTTCGGCGCGAACCCCGAGCGCTATCTGGCCACCGACCTGTTGGGGCGGCTGCTGCAGCAGCTGAGCGACCGCAGGGAGAAGAGCGGCCGCGGCGCGTTCCACACGCCCGACGTCGTCACCGATCACATGGTCGAGTACTTCGCCGATGACCTTCCGCCGGGCACGGTCATCGGCGAGGCAGCGGCCGGCTCGGGCGCCATGTGGCGGGCGCAGGCCCGCCTGCTGCACGACACGGGCCGGGACCCGGCTCAATACCGTTGGGTCGCCGCCGAAATCGATCCGCTCACGGTGGCCGTGCTCGGAGCCAACAGCCTCCTGTGGCGGCTCGGCTCGGACGTGGTGATCGCCTGCGCGGATGCACTCGCCGGCGACAGCGGTATGGCGCAGGCGCAGCTGGAGCGCGCGGGCGCCACGGCGCGCCGGGACGCGTTCGTAGCCGACCCGCACCCATGAACATTGCTTAATTGGTTTTACGGAGGTAGCATTTGAAGTACACCGGAGCGAAGCCGCGACTCCGGCCAACGCCGCTGGCACTGCCGCGACCGTCTTGCTCCGAGGAAGGCCCGCCGATGACCACCCAGAACAGCACCGACACCCGCGCGATACTCGACCAGATCGCGAAGCTCGACGGTGATGCCCTGTATGAGATCCATTTCGCGGCTCGCGAGCGGCTCACCGGGAGGCACCTCTCACAGCTTGCCCGGCTGCTGATGCCGGTCATCGCCAGCGCGCTGGCCCAGGAGGCCGGGGCCACTGCCCGTCACCTCGTGGTCCGCGCCATGGCCTTCGAACCGACACGGTCCCAGCCGCTTCCGGTCCGCTACAGCGTGGACTCGCTGTATCTGCCCATCGCGCCCCTCACCGGCATGGAGCGGCAGGAGAAGCTGACGGTGCCGGAAGGCCTCACCAGGCAGGCGGAACAGATCCTCCAGGCCCTCACCAACCTGGCGAGCGGCCTCACACCCGGCCACGACCTCTACCTCCAGCTTCCTTGACGCCCGCGTCGCCCGGCAGCCCCACGGACCGGCCGCCCCCGCGTGGCCGGTCCCTCCCCGTCACTCCACTGCGCAGGATCACATGAGCACCCGTCACACCCTCGTCTGCCTTCCGCCCCTCGACGACCCCAAGGAGTGGGCGGCGGCCATCGACGAGGCGATCGAGCCGTACGGCGACGACATTTACTCCTGGACCGCCTTCGAGCGGTACGACACCCATTTCATCATCCAGCCGAACATGCAGCTGCTGACCGGCGACGCCGTCCAGAGCCCACGCGCGTACGGCACTCTCCGGTGCAGCGGCGGACGCAGGGCCTTCCTCGACTTCGACGCGATGCGCGAATGGCGCGCCGGTCAGGCGACCGACCTCTTCGACGCGTGGAAGAGGGCGACCAGGTACATGGCCCCGGCCGTCCCCCTCAGCGACTTCCGTGCACTACACCCTCAGGCCCCCTACCTGCCGCAGGCCAAGTTTCGCGCGCAGCCTCAGATCCAGGTCCTGGAAGAACTCGACATGCTCCGCTCACGGCCCAAGGATGCCGAGGCGGTCGCACTGGTCGCACTGGACCGCGACAGCTTCATCGCACGCGCCCAGCAGCGCGCCGTCCCCGGGGACTTGCTGCTCACGCTCGACGGCACCCTCCACACCAATCCGGCCTTCGTGAACGCCGACGACGATGCCGAGACCGGCAGCACGCGCTACCTGGAGCTGGCCAACACCTACCTGGATGAACTCCCGCCCGACCACCTCGTCCTCGGCCTCGACTGCCGTCTCGCGGGGTAGCCCGCCCCGCCCGCCCGGCATCCGCCCGGGCGGGCGGGGCCCCGCCCGCGCCCGTGACCCGTTTCTCGCCTCTGCAAGGACCCACGCATGCACACCCCACCGACCCCTCCGTCCCCGGCCGCTCTGGCCAGGAGCGGGCACTGCACCCGATACGAGCGCAACGGCAGCCGCTGCCACCGGCCGACCCGGCGCAATGAGTGGTGCGGCGCCTGTGCAGGCTTCCTCCGCCCGCACCGGCACGAGCGAACAGATGCACCGCAGCCGGCCCGTCCCCCCCATCAGTGTCTTCCCCTCACCACCGAGACACTGCCGCTGACCCCGGAGAAGGCTTACGACCCGAAGATCCAGGTCACGCGCTCGGCGATCGACCAGTACCGCACAAAGCACGGCGGCGACACGTCGACGGCGGAGACCGAGATCCGCCGCCTGCTGAAGAACCTCATCTCCACCGGCAAGCATCAACGCTTCGAGAACGGCACCTGGCGGCTGCTGGCCGACGAGCGATTCGCCGTCCTGCTCTCCGCCGATGCCACCCGCGTCATCAGCTACAGCACCCCCCACGGCGAGAGGACGTACGCCCAGGTCAAGTCTGGGGTCCCCAGCCGGAGTCGACGCAAGGAGAAGGGCTGGGTCCGAGAACTGCAGACCGAACTGCCCATCCGCTACACCAACCTGGTGCTGCGCCGCTTCGCCCGCGAGGTGCTCGGCACGGAGTTCACGCGATCGACCGGCCGGAAAGTGGTCGAGGCCGCACACGCCCGCGGCATGCAGGTACAGCCCGACCGCCCGTCGAATGGCGCGGGACGGCGACGCATGACGGACGGAGAAGGGCTGAAGTGGCACTTCGTGTACTCACCCGGCGAGCGCCCCACGGTCGTTCACCTCTCGTGGAAATCCGGCCGGGGGTCCGAGGCTGCTGCACGGGCGGAGGCCGGACGATGAGCGAGGGCCCGCTGGACACCTGCCTGCCACGCTTCGCCCGGCACGGCTCTTACCCGCCGAAGTGGGGCTGGCTGCCCAAGGTCCACGCCGCGGTCGGCCAGGACCCGCAGGCCTTCTCGCGGCCCGAGGCGCCCGTTCTGTTCGCCGTCGGTTCCTCGATGGTGCCCGCGATGCGCTTCTGGGCGCAGGCCTTCGGTCTCATCGAGCCGGTGGACGGCGGCCGCGCCCCCACCCGCTATACGGCCACCGAGCGCGGCCGGTGGCTGCTGGACGAGGACGGCGCCGACCCGTGGCTTGAGGAGCCGGGGACACTCTGGCTGCTGCACTGGTGGCTGCTGAGCGCGCGCCCCTGCCATGTCCCCACGTTCTGGCACCTGTTCGCGGGATGGGGGATGAGTCTCTTCAGCCGTGCGGAGCTGCGGGCTTCCGTGCAGCGGGCGGCGGACCGCAGCGGCTGGCGAGTCCCCAGCGACAACGTCGTGGACCGGGACCTGACCGCGCTGCTCGCCATGTACGCGCCGCCCACGACCGAGGACGCGCCACGGGCAAGCATTGAGGAGATCCTGTCCAGTCCGTTCCGGCAGCTGAACATCCTCACCTTCGACGACGCACCGGGTGTCCCCGCCTTCCGCGCGGCGGCCGTGCGGGGCCGGCAGATCCGCCTGCAGCGCAACCGCCCCGACGGCGCCCCCGCGGCCATCCTGACCTACGCCTGTCTCGACTACGCCCGCTCCGCCGGCCACCAGGGCCCCGGCACCATGTCTCTCGCGGCGCTCGCCTCGGCCCCCGGAGGACCGGGACGGCTTCTGCTGGCCAACGAGCCCGTGCTCCGCAGAGCCGTCGAGCGAACCGCGCGCACCCTTGGGAGCGACCTGTCCGTTGTCGACTCGGCCGTCGACGGGCAGACCCTGCTGTCGTTCGGCGACGAGCCGCGCGTCCTCGCCGAACGCGTCCTCACCTCCCACTATCGGTAATTGCGTAAATGGAAATATAGATGTAGGGTCGTCGGCAGATGGCGTCTCCCGCCCCGCATCATCTTTGAAGAACTCCGCATGCCCATGCTCTACTCCCGGTTCCGTTCATAGGCCACTGGCCCCTGGGCCGGCTGTCCAGGCGCATCACACGCCCCCCACCTGAAAAAGCACACGGTCTTCCGAACGCGGACCCTCAACGACCTTCTGAGGCAGGCCCGGCGAGCTGGCGGCGTAATTCCCTATGTCGAGGCAGGGCGGCGCTACCTGCCGCGCCTCACCCTCCGCCGACCGCCCGGTCAACAACACAGGAGACAACCTCCATGACCGACCACACCACCCGATTGAAGAACGCCGCCCCCCTCATCGCCTCCCACCTCGGCGTCGACTGGGGCGTCCTGACCGTGACGGCCGATGCAGAAGACCCCGGCGTTGTCCTGATCGGCAACCCCAAGGGCCAGGCCGTCGCCCTGCACATCTCCACCTATGACACCCGCGAAGGACGCCTGATCGCCGAAGGACGGCTGCCCGACGCGCCCAACGACGTCAACCGTGACGAGGTCAGCACCTCGTCCATCACGACTGGCTGCATCGGCATGGCCCCCGGCAAGCTCGGCAAGCCCCAGCAGGTCGCGGGCGAGATCCAGCGCCGGCTGCTCCCCACCCTGCGCGCGGCGCACGAGATGTGGATCGCCCGGGTTGCCGAGGCCCGCGGCAAGGAGAAGCGCCGTCAGGCAGCAGCAGCCCTGATCGCCACCGTCGACGGCATCACCGGCCCGACCCGCAATCACCCGTCGGCTCGCAATCACCCCCGCGCGCTGCTGCTCGCCTGGGACGGAAAGGACCGGCTGCCCAACCACACCCGCCGCCCGACCAGCCACTGCGTGCCGACGATCCGCGTCACCGCCGACGCCAACGGCGACGCCGAGACGGTCATGCTCGAGATGCGGAACCTGTCGGCCGAAGCCGCCCGCGCCGCGGTCGCCGCCGCGATCGCCGCCTCCACCTCGACCTCCTCCAACACTTCCCGCTCCCCTCTGGAGATTCCCTGATGACGTCCGCGCCCCTCTCCGCCGCCGCTTTCGCCCACTTGAGGAAGGCGTCCGTGCATCCTGACGGGCATCTGCCGGCCAGCGTCGGCAGGAAGCTGTTGGCCCTGTTCGTCGAGAACAAGTACGTGTACCGCGACGATGCCGACGGCTACGTGCTCGAGGGCGACGACGCACTGCAGGACCTGAAGGCCCCCGACTCCGAGGCGCGTCCGTTCATCATCACCGCGGCGGGGCGCCGTGTTGCCCTCAACGACGGACAACTCCGTGCCCTGACCGAGGGAGTCGGTCCCGACGGCCGGCTGGCGCGGACGGTGGCATGGCCGACGGCGCACGCCCTGGCCCGCCTGCTCCTCGTGGAGCTCCGCGACGAGCAGGGCAACCCGACGCCGGGCGACGGAATCCCGTTCCGGACCGAACTCGGGAAGACCGTGGCCGAGGAAACCTCAGCCGAGATTGTGTAATTGGATTTACAGCAGTATTATTAGGGGAGTTGGGCGCGCATGTTGCGCCTCCGGCTCCACCCTGACCGCGCTGCGCGTCAGCGCTGGCCGCCGCCCCTGGCCACCGGGACCGCCCGGATGCCGAGCAAGGCGGCGGCCTTCACCACCGCGAGGAAGACCATGCCCCTCTCCCCCACCGCGCCGTTTACCGACGTCAACGCCCTGGAGGACTCCGCACTACTTGCCGCGCTCGGCAATTCCAGCGGAAACGTCCACGCCCCCGACGGCGCGCGCCTGGTGTCCATCGGCCTCGCCACCGTGAACGACAAGGGCCACTACTTCCTCACTGAGGACGGCCATGCCGCCGCCCAGGGCCTTCGCCAGCGCGAGCGTCTGCTGATCTCCGACGCAGCATTGAAGGTCATCGGCAACGGCCGCGCACACGGCAAGGCGACCGGATGGATCGCCGGCGCCACGTCGTCCCGCCGCGCCTATGTCGAAATGGTCCGGCTGCCCCACACCACCCCCGAGACCTTCGACGACCTGGTCACCCGGGGCACCTGGTACGGCCTCCGATTCCAGCTGCGCGTCCGCCTCGACATCCACGCAGAGCACGAAGGAGCCCGGATCTACCTCGGTTACGCCTCCACATCCCGAGCGTCCCGCTCTGCCGAGCACGCGGACGCCGTGTGGAACGACCTGTGCCGTGACCATCGCGTTCACGGCATCCACTCGCCCAGCAGCGTCTACACCGCACCCACCGGGCTGCTCTTCCACTACGAGAGCCGTCACGTGCTGTTGAGCCGGGACGAACACGGCCGTCCGCGCGCCGAGATCACCAACGGTCCCGATCTCGGACGCTCCTGGACGGGCCACCGCGCCGACGTCGCGGTGAAGGCCATGTGCAGCAGCCTGTACGGAACCCCATGCGCGCACGGATGCGTCACGGGCCGTGACTCCTGCACCGGCTGTGACGGGACCGCCGAGGCGTTCGAGAACACCTACGGCACGCTCCTCGGGCCCATGCCCACTCCTCCGCTCGCCTGATCCGGCCGGTCATCCCGGCCGCTTCCCCGTCCCAGAAAGACCCCCCCTCGTGACCACCAGCCGGGCCGAACTCACCAGCGGCCCCTACACGTTCAACCTGATCACCGGCACCAGCTACACCACCGTCGAACTGGCCGTCACCGAGACGGGCGACATCGTCGTCACCGGGCCGCGGAACCTGTCCCATGTCCTGGCCAAGACTCTGGTCGACCACAAGGCCGGGTGGATCGGCGCCCGCCTCCAGCATCTGACGGTCGTCGCCGCACAAAACCGCTTCGCCAACGGGCCCTGTCCGCGCTGCCTCGTCTCCGTCGGGTCCTTGCACATGGACCACTGCACCGTCGCACGGTGCGCCTTCACAGGCCTCCAGCGCTTCGGCTGCGGCCACGAAGGCGACCGGTGCAGGACTACCTGGTCGGGCCAGTGGCCCGGCGATGCCGAGTGCATCGAGTACGGGTTCTACTCCCGGATCGGCCCGAACGGATGGGAGAGCTGCTCGGCCGACGCCTCCGACGCCATGCCCGACCTCAACCGGCTCTACTCCGAGTGCCGCTGGGACGTACGTACCCAGCGCATGATCCTCCCCGACAGCTGACCCCACCGGGCGCCCGGCCTCCGCGTGGCCGGGCGTCCCGCCCACCGTCACCGCTCCGATTGGCTTTCCATGCTCGCCCCACTCGCTTCTCCCAAGGTCACCCGCGACCCGCGGATCGGGCCGCTCGCGCGGCACGCGCGGTCCGTCCCCGTTCCCTTCACCCGTCCCTTCCGCCCCCACCCCGGCTTCAAGGGCGCGCCGCAGGACACCGAGGCGGAGCGGCTGCTGCACCTCTTCCACGATCGCTTCGCCGGTCTCGGGCACGAACTGGTCCGCTGCCAACTGGAGTTGCCCGGCGAGCCGCATCCTCTCGCCGTCGACCTTCTCGACCTCACGACGCATCGGCTCATCGTCGGCCGGGGCACCGCCGAGCGCCCGGCGATCCACGAGGCCATCGGCGAGCTCCTCGACCTGAGCGGCCTCTTCCTCGGCGCTTTCGCCAAGACCCTCCTCCTGCCCCAACTCCCCGATCCCGACCTGAACCCTCTGCTGAAGAGCCTGGGCATCACCGTCACCTGGCCCACGCCCGCAGGCTTCCGCGACAGTCGAGGCCGTATCTCGTGAACCAGCCCGCCGCCCCCCGGGTCCAGCCCGTGCCCCGTCCCGCGCTCATGGCCGAATTCCGAGCGCTCCTGACCAGCGGCGTCCTCACCGACCGGGCCGGGGCGCCGCTGGGGGCACCGTGCGGGTGCGGTGGCCTGACCGACGGCTACACCTGCCCTCTGTCCCTCAGATGCCCCAGCTGCGCCGAGCCCGCGGGCCGGCCGTGCCGCAGGCCCAGCGGCCACCAGGCCGCCGAGACGCATGTCCCCCGCCTGCGGGCCGCCGGCTCACTGGACAAGGCCCGTGAGCGCGACGGCGATCCCACGCTGCCCGCGCCGTGGCCCGACCACGACCCCACCGACCAGATCCTCCCGAAAGACCGCACGTGACCACCACCGCACCAGAAACCGCGCCACCCTTCGACTTCTTCTTGGGCGCTCACCACCCGGGATGGCTGGAGACCGCCGACGTCCCGCTGTGCGTCTCCCACGCCCGTCTCTCAGGCCGGCGGTCCCTGCCCCGTGCCCGGCACGGCTGGTTCCTCGACAGCGGCGGATTCAGCGAACTGTCGCTCCACGGCGGATGGCGCCAGTCAGCCCGCGACTACGCCGCCGCGGTGCGCCGGTACCACGACGAGGTGGGCCAACTCCGCGCAGCAGCCCAGCAGGACTGGATGTGCGAATGGGAGGTCCTCCGCAAGACGGGCAAGACGCTCAAGGAACATCTCGCGCTGACCGTGGCGAACTTCGTCGAGCTGAGGTCGATCGCCCCCGACCTGCCGATCATTCCCGTGATCCAGGGGTGGACCTATCCAAGCTACTTCCGGTGCATCGACATGTACGAGAAGGCGGGCGTGGACCTCACCCAAGAACCCCTGGTCGGTGTGGGCAGTATCTGCCGGCGTCCGAGCCTGCACCTTCCGACGATGCTGCTGGCGGACCTCGCGCAGGCCGGCATCCGGATCCACGCCTTCGGCTTCAAGAAGGCGGGCCTGAGGATCGCGTACAAGAACGTGGCCTCGGCCGACAGCCTCGCCTGGTCCTACGGAGGCCGCCACGAGCCGGGGTGCAGCGACACCCACCAGCACGAGAACAACTGCATGCGGCACGCGCTGTGGTGGCGGCGGGACCTGCTCGACCACATCGCCGACGACCAGCGGCGGCAGCGATGACGGGCCCCATCATGCCGACCGCGGCCGACCGGAGCGCCATGCAGACGGGCGACTCCCGCGGCTTCACCCAACGCTGGCGGTACGGCACGCCCACATGGCGACATGTCTCCGAGGGCGGGTTCCGTGCCGACCGGTACGAGGTGACCGAGATCGATGAGGCGGACGCGAAGGCGTTCGTCCAACGACATCATTACCTGTCCGGATGGCCTGCCGTTTTGCACCGTCTTGGCCTCCTGGACCGGGAAGCCGAGCTCCGCGACGACGACATCGCCGTCGACGGCTCACCGCTGGTCGGCGTCCTGGTGCTCGCCGTCCCCATGAACATGCGCGTGCTCACCAACCCCTTCCCGCACCTGGTCCCGCTGCGCGAGAGCGCCGAGATCGCCCGCCTGGTCCTGACGGAGGCCGTCCCCAGCAACGGGGAGAGCTTCTTCACCGCCGCCGCGTTGCGTCGTGTTGCCGCCGACGGGTTGAAGGGCGCCGTAATGTTCAGTGATCCGGTTCCTCGCTGGCGCCTGACCGAAAACGGAAAAATCATCCAAACGCGGGGTCATTTGGGCATCGTGTATCAGTCGTTGTCCGCCGTGTACACGGGAAGAGGCACCGCGCGCACGCTCACCGTCCTCCCGGACGGGACCACGTTGACTAGTGGAGTACGGGCGGGTTCGTCTGCCGCTGCCTGACCCAGTGAAGCTGCATTTCAGCAGGCAGAACGCTCCTCTGGTGGCGTTCACTCGTTGGTGTGGGATCTCAGCAGTAACTCGCAGATTCTGCGCGTAGTCCCTGTAATTTCACGGTTCGTGTCAGATTCCGAAAGTCGCGTGCTGACGCTGGTGCGCCCAGGCGCCGATGCCAGCGCGGTGGTGGACCCGGCGGCGGTGTCGGTGGAATCGGGGTTGGCGGACGTCGTCACCCTGCAGCGCCGCCGCCAGGCCCGCATCTCCGCCGTCGACGAGGAGAGCTTCTTCCTCGACACGCTCTCGGAGTACCAGTGGGCCCGGGACGCTGCCGGCCTGGCGCCAACGACGCTCGACGGCCTGCTCAAGCCCGTGGTGGAAGTCTGCGAGTACTACGGCACCGTGCCGTGGCAGCTCTCCCCGCGTGAGGTGGACCGCTACTTCGCCGGACCGGGCAAGCGGGCGCCATCGACATTGCGCGGGAAGATCAACAAGATCGACGCCTACTTCGCGTTCCTCGAGCAGCGATACGCCGGCGACATCATGCGGCGCTTCGGGGCGGCCGTGGAGTCGCCGATCGACCCGTTCAACCGGCCGCGTCATCGCGGAGACTTCGGCCTCCGGATCCCGCCGTCGCAGACGGCGATGCGGGACTTCCTGGGCCGGTGGCGCGAGGACCTGCCCAACGCGCGGAAGTACCTGGTCGCGTGCCGCGACTACGTGATGACCAAGGTCGCTTACCTCTCCGGCGTCCGGGCCGCAGAGTTGTGCGGGGTGTGCATGGGCGATCTGCACTGGGAGCACGGCCAGTGGGGCCGCTTCGTCGTGCTGGGCAAGGGCGCTCACGGTTCGGGGCCGAGGCCGCGTGAGGCCTACATGTTCCAGGAGGGCCGCGCCCTCTTGTGGTGGTACATCGAGGAGATCCGGGGCGAGTTCGGCGACGACGTCGAGCACCCGCGGGCACCGCTGTGGCCCTCGGAGCGCAAGCCGACCGCGATCGCCTCATTGAACCTGCCGATCGCGCCGGCGATCGTGCCGTCCACGTTCCGCAAGGCGTTGCATACGGCGGCCGCGACCTACCTGAATGGGCCAGTCACCGATCTTTTCCCGCACCTGCTGCGTCACGCCTGCGCGACCCACAACTACGAGCGCGGGATGACGTTGTGGGAAGTGCAGAAAGTCCTCGGACATGACTGGGCAACTACGACACTTCGGTACATGGCGACCGCTCACTCCGACCCTGAGCACGCGAACCTGACCGCGAGCTCCCGGGCGGCCCAACGACTGGTGATGGACAAGGGGAACCTACGGTGAAGTGGAACCTTCGGATGGTGGCCGCCCAACGGGACCTGTGGCGGCCGACCGAGGTGCTGGCCGCCTTCCAGCAGGTGGGGTTCAACCCCTCATTGAGCAAGGTCGCGGCCCTGTGGGGCGGCACGCCGGTCACCGTGCGCCTGGAGGACCTGGACAAGATGTGCGCCGCGCTGAACTGCACGGTCGCCGACCTGCTCCAGGCCGAGCCGCTCGCCGATGCCCAGGGGGTGCCGGAGTCCGGCCAACGGGCGGTCGGCGCCGAGGAAGGGCCGACCGCGGGCCCGGTCCGGCCTGTGCCGCGCAGCCGCCGTGGCGCCGGGCCGCGCTCGCTCCCGCCGAATTGAGGGGCCCGCGGTGACGAAGGATCGTGGTCAAGGGCTGGCGCGGAGCTGTCCGGTGTGCCTGGGCTGGCTGGTGGTGCACTGGTATCGGGTGTGCGCCGGTTGCCGGCCCTGGGCGGGGAAGTACCCCGAGCGCGGGGTGTGCCCGCGGTGCCGGCACGAGGCGCACCTGAACACGGACGGGCTGTGCAAGCCGTGCCTCATGGCGATCCGGACCGAGGACGACGCCGAATGGGCCCTGGGTCTGCCGGAGGCGCGGCCGCGGCCGGTCCAGCTGATCGTCGGCGGGATGTACGGCGACCGGTCGGCGGACGCCCGGCCACTGCGCCGGCCCGCGAAGAACGGGCTCAAGGTGGGGCAGCAGTGGTGGATCAAGCTACGGAAGCAGCGCGCCGCCCCGGCCGGGCCACCGGTGCTTCAGGCGCAGGTGTGCGGCCAGCTTGCCCTGTTCACAGTGCCCAGAGTGCTGACCGACGCCACGGTCAGCGCGATCGTCGGCCGACCGGTCGCCGGGTGGGAGGAATGCCGCCTAGTGATCGAGGTGATGGCGGCCGAGCACGGCCTGTCCGTGGGCTGGCAGCGCGCAATCGCAGAGATGGTCCGCCTCGCGCTGGCCGTACGAGAGGCCGAGGGCGCCGCACGGCTACCCGAGCCGATGCTTCGGGACCTGCCGTCCAACGGGGACGCGGTGCGCCTGGTCCTGCTGCGGGCCGGGTTGCTCGACCAGGCGCCGGAGCCGATGCGGTTCTCCACCACCAACCAGCCCACCACGACCTACATCACCGCCCCGGCGCCCCTGCCGCCGTCCGTGGCGCGGTCATGCCGCGACTGCGATGCCTGGATGGCCAGCGGAAAACGAGGCTCCCGCTGCAATCCGTGCCGTCACTGGCGCGAGCTCCGCCCTGCGGGCCGGTGCGTGCGGTGCCTGAGGGACGAGCTGCCGCTGCGTGGCAGTCGATGCCGCACCTGCCGCCTCTACCAGCACCTGGACGACTCAGGCCCTGCCACAGTGCGCGCCACCCAGCTGGTCATCGACCTTCCGCACGGGGCTCCCGGTCAGGCCCAGTTGATCCCGGCCGACGAACCCGCGCCGGCGGAAGACGAGGACGAGGCAGTGTCCGCCCTCCATGCCGCCCGCGGGCAGGAGCCGCTCTTCGGAATGCGGCGCGACTGGTCGCCGGTCATGGCCCGCCTGCGCCGCCGCAGCTACAGGAACCTGCCGCTGACCACCGCGGCCCGTGCACTGACTGAGGAACTGGACCGGCTGCGCCGCGGCCGGCAGGACCCCGCGTACCGCAAGGACATCCGCACCCTGACGATCCTGGTGTACCGGCTCGGCGCCGAGACGGTCTTCCAGGAGCGGGACGTCCACGACCTCGCCCTGCTCGACCCCAACCTCGGGGCCAAGCGGGTCTGCCAGTTCCTCGCCGCCCGCGGCCTGCTGGCCGAAGACCCCGAACTACACCGGGACGCGGACCAGGTCTGGATCGAAGCCACCATCAGCACGCTGCCCCCGACCGTCGCCGACGAGGTCCGGCTGTGGGTACAGGTCCTGCGCGGCCAAGGCCGGCGCGAGCACGAGGCCCGCGGCTACGACGGCATCCGCCGCTACCTCTTCGCCCTCGAGCCGACCCTCACCGCCTGGACCAGCAGCGGCATCACCACTTTGCGGCAGATCACCAGCGACCACGCCACCACCGCCATCGACGGCCTCACCGGGAGCGCCCGCCGACAACTCGCCATCAGCCTGCGCAGCCTGTTCAAGGCCCTGCGCCAGGAACGCGTCGTCTTCCGCGACCCCACCCGCAACCTCCCCGTCGGCGACCTCAAGGGCATCCCAAAGTCCGTGCCCGCCGACCTCCTCGCTGGACTCCTCGACCGCGCCACGACCCCGCTCGGCCGGCTTGTCATCGCCCTGACCGCCGTTCACGCCCTGCCCGGCCACGAGATCCCCACCCTGCTGACCTGCGACCTCAATCTCGCCCACGGCACCCTCGAAGCCCGCCGCGGCCTGCTGCGCCACACCCTCTACACCGAGGAGTTCACCCACACCCTCGCCGCCGAGTGGCTGACCTACCGCCACCACCGCTGGCCCGCCTCGACCAACCCCCACCTGCTCGTCAGCCAGCGCACCGCGCTCGACCCCGACCACCCCCCGGTGAGCATGACCATGCTCCACAGGCACTTGCCCAAGGGGTTCACGCTGGACGGCCTGCGACAGGACCGGATCCTCAACGAGGCGTTCGAGACCGGCGACCCTCTGAAGCTCATGCGCCTGTTCGGCATCACGGAGAAGACCGCCATGCACTACGTCACCGTCGCCCACCCGGAGAAGACCTCCCAGCTTCCCCGGTGACGACCGGTGAGAACGACCGCGTCGGGGCCGCCCGGAGCTTCCCGGGCGGCCCCGCCTGCGAGTGCCGTTCAGGCCGGTACGGCAGCGGCTTCGGGCACGGTTTCAGCAGCGCCACGGGCGGCGAGGTAGCGCTCGGCGTCCAGGGCTGCGGCGGCACCGGTGCCGGCGGCGGTGATGGCCTGGCGGTAGGTGTGGTCGACGACGTCGCCGGCCGCGAACACGCCGGGAAGGCTGGTGCGGGTCGTCGGGGAGACGACCTCGATGTAGCCCTCGCCGTCCAGCGTCAGTTGGTCGGCGAAGAGTTCGGTGCGCGGGTCGTGCCCGATGGCGATGAACAGCCCCGTCACGTCCAGACCGCGGGTGGCGCCGGTGAAGACGTCACGCAGGACGACGCCGGCGAGCATGCCGCCTGTCTCCTTGATCTCGGCGATCTCGCTGTCGAACGCGAAGGAGATCTTGTCGTCGGCGAACGCCCGGTCCTGCATGACCTTCGAGGCGCGCAGGGTGGAGCGGCGGTGGACGACGGTGACCGACTTCGCGAAGCGGGTGAGGAAGGTGGCTTCCTCCATGGCGGTGTCGCCGCCGCCGACCACGACGATGTCTCGGCCCTTGAAGAAGAACCCGTCGCAGGTCGCGCACCACGAGACGCCCCGGCCGGACAGCTCGTCCTCCTTGGGCAGGCCGAGTTTGCGGTAGCCGGAGCCGGTCGCGATGATCACCGTCCTGGCGCGGTGGACGGTGCCGGCGGAGTCGGTGAGGAGCTTGACGTCGCCGGTCAGGTCAACGGACACGATGTCGTCGTCGATCATCTCGGCGCCGAACCTTTCGGCCTGGGCTCGCATGTTCTCCATCAGGACCGGGCCGTCGACGCCGTCGGGGAAGCCGGGGAAGTTCTCGACCTCTGTCGTGGTCGTCAGCGAGCCGCCGACGAAGATGGAGCTGCCGAACAGCAGGGGCCTCAGCTGGGCGCGGGCGGTGTAGAGGGCGGCGGTGTATCCGGCGGGGCCGGAGCCGATGATGGCGACCTCGCGTATCTCGCTCACGCCGTCGCCTCCGGCTTGGCCGGGGCGATCTCGGCGATCAGGCCCTCGACGAGGGTCTTGATCTCGTCGCGGATCGGGCGGACGGCGGCCACGCCCTGGCCGGCGGGGTCCTCGAGCTTCCAGTCCAGGTAGCGCTTGCCGGGGAAGACGGGGCAGGTGTCGCCGCAGCCCATCGTGATGCAGACATCGGACTCGCGGACCGCGTCGATGGTGAGGACCTTGGGGGTCTCGGCGGAGATGTCGATGCCAACCTCGGCCATGGCCTCCACGGCGGCCGGGTTCACGGCCGTGCCGGGGTTGGAGCCGGCGGAGCGGACCTCGACGCGGTCTCCGGCCAGGCGGGTCAGCCAGGCTGCGGCCATCTGGGAGCGGCCGGCGTTGTGGACGCAGACGAACAGGACGGACGGCTTGTCGGCCATGGTGATCGTTCTCTCTCGTCGCATGGCGGAACCCGGCCGCCAATGACTTCAGCCCCCGCTGGTATCAGCGGGCGGTGATGTGAGAGTATCAGTGCATGCTGACTTCAGTCGATCCTGATGTGATCCGGGTGCTGGGCGATCCGCTCCGCCTTCAGATCGTGACCCTGCTGGCGCGCGAGACGCTCTGCACGACGCACCTGGTCGAGGAGACCGGAGCCAAGCAGACCAACCTGTCCAACCACATGAAGGTGCTGCGCGAGGCCGGGATCGTGGAGACCGAGCCGTGCGGCCGCTTCACCTACTACAAGCTCAAGCCCGAGGTCCTGGCCGGACTGTCCGAGCAGTTCGCCGCGCTGGCCGACTCCGCCCGCACCGCTTCCGAGAACAAGAGGGCCTGCCCGTGACCTCCACAGAGCCCACCACCGCCCCCGCTCCGGCCGGCGGTGGGGACGACTCGATCGTCAAGAAGCTCTCCACCCTCGACCGCTACCTCGCGGTGTGGATCCTGCTCGCCATGGCCGTCGGCCTGGGCCTGGGCCGCCTCATCCCGGGCATGAACGACGCGCTCGCCAAGATCGAGATCGGCGGTATCTCCCTGCCGATCGCGCTCGGCCTGCTGGTGATGATGTACCCGGTGCTCGCCAAGGTCCGCTACGACCGACTCGACCGCGTGACCGGCGACAAGAAGCTGATGGTGTCCTCGCTGGTCATCAACTGGATCATCGGGCCCGCCGTCATGTTCGCGCTGGCGTGGATCTTCCTGCCGGACCTGCCCGAGTACCGCACCGGCCTGATCATCGTCGGTCTCGCCCGCTGCATCGCCATGGTCATCATCTGGAACGACCTCGCCTGCGGCGACCGGGAGGCCGCCGCCGTCCTGGTCGCACTGAACTCGGTGTTCCAGGTCCTCGCGTTCGGCCTGCTGGGCTGGTTCTACCTCGACCTGCTGCCGCGCTGGATGAACCTCGGTGACGGCCAGGGCCTGGACGTGTCCGTGTGGCACATCGCGCTGAACGTCGTCATCTTCCTCGGCATCCCCCTGCTGGCCGGCTTCCTCACCCGCCGCATCGGCGAGCAGAAGATGGGCCGCGAGAAGTACGAGGCAAAGTTCCTGCCGAAGATCGGCCCCTGGGCCCTGTACGGACTGCTGTTCACGATCGTCATCCTCTTCGCCCTCCAGGGCAAGACCATCACTTCGCAGCCGCTGGACGTCGCCCGGATCGCGCTGCCGCTCCTGGTCTACTTCGCGATCATGTTCTTCGGGACCTTCCTCCTCGGCAAGGGCCTCGGCCTGGCCTACGACCGCACCACGACCCTGGCGTTCACGGCGGCAGGCAACAACTTCGAGCTGGCCATCGCGGTCGCCATCGCCACCTTCGGCGTCACCTCCGGACAGGCCCTCTCGGGCGTGGTCGGACCGCTCATCGAGGTCCCGGTGCTGATCGGGCTGGTCTACGTCGCGCTCGCCTGGCGCAAGAAGTTCGGCCCCGACGCGGTGACGACGGCCCCGTGACACGGCACACGGATGTGGTGGTGGTCGGTGGCGGCCAAGCAGGACTCGCCGCCGGCTACCACCTGCGTCGCCGGGGCCTCGACTTCGTGATTCTGGACGCCGATCCGGCGCCGGGTGGGTCCTGGCAGCACATGTGGGACTCGCTCCACCTGTTCTCCCCGGCGGATCACTCCTCGTTGCCGGGCCGGCTCATGCCCGCTCAGCCCGGCGAGACGTACCCGGACGCAGGGCACGTCGTCGACTACCTCACCGACTACGAGAAGCGCTACGACCTGCCCGTCCAGCACGGCACCCGCGTGGACGCCGTGCGCCGCGACGGCGAGAGGCTCTTGGTCGAGGCCGACTCGGGCACGTGGCGGGCCCGCGCGGCCATCAGTGCCACCGGCACCTGGACGCGCCCCTTCCTTCCCGCCGTCCCCGGCCGCGACGTTTTCACCGGACGGCAGCTGCACACGGTGAGCTACCGCTCTCCGGCCGACTTCGCCGGCCAGCACGTGATCGTGGTCGGCGGCGGGAACTCCGGCGCGCAGATCGCCGCTGACCTCGCTCTGGACGGCAACGTCCACGTCACGTGGGTGACCCAGCGCCCACCGCGCTTCCTGGCCGACGACATCGACGGCCGGGCCCTGTTCGATGTCGCCACCGCCCGCCGCCGTGCGCTCGAAGCCGGCCGCACCGACACCGGTGGGGTGGCCTCACTGGGCGACATCGTGGCCGTGCCGCCTGTCCGCGCGGCCCGGGACGCCGGACTACTGACCGCCAAGCCGATGTTCGCCCAGTTCACCGCTACCGGTGTCCGGTGGCCCGATGGCAGCCAGAGCGATGCGCATGCGATCGTCTGGTGCACCGGCTTCCGCCCGGCTCTGTCCCAGCTCGCCCCGCTCAACTTGCGCGGGCCGCGGGGACACATCCCCACCGACGGCACATGTGCTGTTGGCGAGCCGCGGCTGCATCTGCTCGGCTACGGCGACTGGACCGGTGCGGCCTCTGCCACCCTGATCGGTGTGGGGCGCCCGGCCCGGGACGCGGTCCGTCACATCGCCGGGCTGCTCTGAGCGGCCCGCCGCCCGTGTGAAGCTGCAGCGGCCGGCCGGTCCAGGCGGGGTTGCCAGCTGCGGCAGCCACGCCCCGGGCGGCAGCCGCAGGGATCCTCCGGGCCCGCTCGCGGTGGTAGCGCCGCGAGCGGGAGCCGCGCGGCAGCTCATGCATTGCCCTGCCTCGCCGCTCTCGTTCACCGCAATGGCTGCTGCGGTGAAAGAGAGCGGCGGGGTCGGCCCAGGGCCAGCCGAGGGTCGCGTTGAGGACCTGACCGAGGAGAAGTACTGCGTACAGGTAGGTGCTCGACGCGTTTCGGCGTGATTGGGAGTCAGTTCCACTGGCGCAGCGTGTCAGAACTGTCTTGCACAACACCCCTTCGAGAGGGGTCCTGCGAACGGCGACCTGCGGATATGTGATCGACCCGGGGGGCTTGGCAGAACTCTCGCCACTGGCCATGTGTGAGAGGCGGACTGCGGGACCGCCCACCTAACAAGCACTTTATGTAACCAATCCAATACTGTGTGTGCCGTGTCGGTGTCTGTGGATAGGTGGATGAGCCGGCCCGGACCGTGGCGGCTGGTGCTGGTCATGGTGCTGGCCGGGCTGCTGCACGTGCTTGGCTGCGCACACGGTCCGCAGGCCGCTGGAGCCCCGCGGACCGACACTTTGGCCGTTGTGACTGCTCCGGCGCACGGCCATCCCGCGGCGCCGGTGGCGGACGTTCTGTGTGATCACGGCGCGGGGGCGGGCTGCACAGGGGTGGACGAGCCCGCTGTGGTCGGCTCTCGGGCGGATCTGCCGACCTTTGTTGCCTGCCGGGCGCTCGTTGCGCCCGACTGCACTACCGGGCAGTTGCACAGGGCGCGGGAGCACCGGGCGAGGAGCCCGGGCGGCACCCGGGCGGATCACGGACGTCAGCGGGCCGCGCTGGGAATCTGGCGGGCCTGAGCGGCCTTGCCTGCTGCCGCGTCTGTCACGCGGACAGCGGCGCCGTCGCTCCTGATGCTTCCCCAAAACCCCCCGGCCGTCGGCGCCTGTGACGTGGCGCTGCGGCGGCCGGCTGGAGACCCGTGCGATGAACACCTCTGTCATGCCCCCTGCCCCCGCCCAGCTGCTGACCGCGGCTCCCTCCCTGCGGGCCCACAGCCCGGCCGCTCTGGTGGGCGACACCCCGGTTCTGTGGGTCGGGGAGCCCTTCGCCGCGCCCGGACGCGGCTTCTGGGCCAAGCTCGAAGGCCACAACCCCGGTGGGATCAAGGACCGTACCGCGCTGTTCATGGTCGAACGCGCCCGTGAACGCGGCGACCTGCTGCCCGGAGCAAGGATCGTGGAGTCGACCTCCGGCACGCTGGGCCTGGGACTGGCACTGGCCGGGATCGTCTTCGGCCACCCGGTCACCGTGGTCACCGACCCCGGGATGGAACCGCTGGTGTCGGGTCTGCTCACCGCCTACGGCGCGGACGTGCAGACTGTCGGTGCACCGCATCCGGTGGGGGGCTGGCAGCAGGCCCGCCGTGACCGCGTCGCCGAACTGCTGTCGGTGTATCCGGACGCCTGGTGCCCGGACCAGTACCACAACCCCGACAACGTGGCCGCCTACGCGGGCCTGGCCCACGAACTGGTCGCCCAGCTCGGGCGGATCGACGCCCTGGTGGTGAGCGTCGGCACCGGCGGGCACTCGGCCGGGGTCGCCTCGGTGCTGCGCGGCTTCTTCCCTGCCCTGAAAGTGGTGGGCGTCGACACGACGGGCTCGACCATCTTCGGGCAGGAGGCCGCCCCTCGGCTGATGCGCGGGCTGGGCAGCAGCATCTACCCCCGCAACGTCGACTACGCCCTGTTCGACGAGGTCCACTGGGTGGCCGCCGGTGAAGCCGTGTGGTCCGCCCGGGCGCTGGCCCGTTCCCGGTACGCCACCGGTGGGTGGAGCGTCGGCGCGGTCGCCCTGGTCGCCCGCCACCTGACCGCGACCCTCCCGGCCGAGGCGAGGATTGCCGCCGTCTTCCCCGACGGCCCGCACCGCTACGCCGGCACCGTCTTCGACGACACCTGGTGCCGGGAGCGCCAACTGCTGGGCAGCGAACCGGCCGATGCTCCGGAGATCATCTGCCATCCCG
Source organism: Streptomyces sp. NBC_00582 (assembly GCF_036345155.1). Taxonomy (GTDB): domain Bacteria; phylum Actinomycetota; class Actinomycetes; order Streptomycetales; family Streptomycetaceae; genus Streptomyces. The sequence goes on along the minus strand of NZ_CP107773.1, from coordinate 252,649 downwards.
CCGAGCGGACAGTGACCCGGTGGACGAAGTGCGAAACCGTCGTGGACCCGGCGCCCGCCGCCCGGCCGGGCGGTGCGGATGCGGCACTGCTGGCGGGAGCGGCCCGGTGAAAGCCCTGTGGACGTCCACGCTGAGCTTCCCGCCCGCGGTGCGGCTGTTGATGGCCAACCAGTTCGCCATCAACCTCGCCTTCTACATGCTCATGCCCTACCTCGCCGCCCATCTGGCCGGCGAGCTCGGCCTGGCCGCCTGGGCGGTGGGCCTGGTGCTGGGCGTGCGCAACTTCTCCCAGCAGGGCATGTTCCTGATTGGCGGTACGATCGCCGACCGCTACGGCTACAAGATCCCGATCATGGCGGGGTGTCTGCTGCGTACGGCCGGGTTCGCCCTGCTGGGCGTGGTGGACAGCCTTGCGGTCCTGATCGTCGCCTCGGCGGCCACCGGGTTCGCCGGCGCCCTGTTCAACCCGGCGGTGCGCGCCTATCTCGCCGCCGGGGCCGGTGAGCGGCGGGTGGAGGCGTTCGCGACGTTCAACGTCTACTACCAGGCCGGGATGCTGGCCGGCCCGCTGGTCGGCCTGGCGCTGCTGGCCGCCGACTTCCGCGCGGTGTGCCTGGTCGCGGCGGGCATCTTCGCCGCCCTGACCGTGCTCCAGAGCCGCTGCCTGCCTGCCCGCGGCGCCGCCGCCGGCGGGCGGGAGAGCGGAGTGCTGGCGCAGTGGCGGACGGTGGCGGCCAACCGGCCGTTCCTGCTGTTCTCCTGCGCGATGATCGGCTCCTACGTGCTGACCTTCCAGGTCTACCTCGCGCTTCCGCTCGCCGCCGGGGCCACGCTCGGCGCGGCGGGGACGCAGGCCACCACCCTGCTGTTCGTGCTCTCCGCCGCGGTGGCCGTCGCCGGCCAGTTGCGGCTGACCGCCTGGGCGAAGACCCGCTGGAACTGCCAGGACGCCCTGGTCCGCGGCCTCTCACTGATGGGCGCGGCCTTCCTCCCCCTCGCCCTGGTCGCCGCGCGGGGCACACCCGCGCCCGGGGCGGTGGCACTGGCAGCGCTGGCCGCCGCGGTCGTCGCCCTGGCCGCCGGCAGCGCGATCGTCTACCCCTTCGAGATGGACACCGTCGTCTCGCTGTCCGGCGACCGGCTCGTTGCCACCCACTACGGCCTCTACAACACCGTCTCGGGTCTCGGAATCACCCTGGGCAACCTCGCCACCGGCGCCCTGTGGGACTACGCCCAACGCCACCAGGCCCTGTGGCTGGTGTGGACCGCACTGGCCCTGACCGGAGGCGTCTGCGCGAGCGCGGTCCTGCTGCTGGCCCGCTCCGGCCGCCTCACCACACCCCGGCCACACCCCGCGACCGCCTGACCCGCACGGGCCCCGGCACAGGGCCGGCCGCCGGGGCCGGTGCCGCCGACGGCGCCGGGGACCCGCCCACCACCTTGACTCCAAGGTCTTCTGCGCGGTGGACGACGCGTGTCCACCGACCGGCTGACCCTGGGGGTGGGGGGAAGGCCGGGGCGGGGGCCGGACCGTACGATGGGCGCATGACGTCCTCCGTGCAGCTGTCGAGCCGCCGCCCTGCGGGGCGGCTGTTCGCGCTGCTGGTGATGGCGGTGCTCACCGGCCTGCTGGGCATGCATGCTCTCGGCCCCGGCGGAGCGCCGTCACCACGCGCGGAGGCGGACCACGACATGGTGATGGCCGTGTCCGCCGATGCTTCCCACGCGAGTGCGGGATGCTCACACACGGACGGCGGGCCGGATCACCTTGAGCACGCGGACGGGTCCTGCGCAGCGGCCGGTATCGGTTCCGCCTATGCGCCGCCCGCGTTGGCCGGCGCCTTGCCGGACGGGTCCCCCACCCTTGCCTCGCTCATGCCGGCTGTGGCCTCGGCGGAGACCGGCCGGGCGCCCCCGGACCTGTCTGAACTGCAACTTCTTCGGATTTAGAGCGACCCGCACGGCACCCTGACCGGTTTGTTCCCGGTTGCCGGTGCCGCGCTTCGGCACGCCCTCATCCCATGAACATGCGCGCGCCCCGACGTGGCTGCGCGCCCAAGGAGTTGCACCATGATCAGCAAGCGTTCTCACGTCCGTCGTACCGCCGTCGTGGCTGCCGCGGGTGCTGCCGCGCTCGTCCTGGCCGCCTGCGGCGGCAACGGCGACAGCTCGGCCGGACACGACGGCCACACCACCAAGTCCCCGTCATCGTCGGCGCCGGCCTCCCAAGGCCAGCACAACGCCGCCGACGTCGCCTTCGCCAAGGGCATGATCCCCCACCACCGCCAGGCCGTGGAGATGGCCGACCTCGCCCCCACCAGGGCCGGGTCGGCGGAGGTGAAGAAGCTCGCGGAGGACATCAAGAAGGCCCAGGACCCGGAGATCAAGACGATGTCCGGATGGCTGACCTCCTGGGGCGAGGAGGTGCCCGCCGAGGGCGCCATGGACCACTCCATGCACGGCACGAGCGGCATGATGAGCGCCGAGGAGATGGACAAGCTCAAGAACTCCTCGGGCAAGGCGTTCGACACCGCCTTCATGGAAATGATGATCAAGCACCACGAAGGTGCCGTGACGATGGCCAAGACCGAACAGGCCGACGGAGCGTACGAGCCCGCCAAGACCACGGCCGCAGCGATCATCACCTCCCAGACCGCGGAGATCACCCAGATGAACAAGCTGCTCGGCAAGAACTGACCGGACGCCGCAGACGAGAGCGGGCGGGCGCCAGCCGGTGCCCGCCCGCCGCGGCACACCCCCGCTTCGCTTCCCCACCGACAGCTTGGACCCGCCGTGATCACCCCCGCCCGCATACTCCCTCGCGGTGGCCGGACGGCCGCCCTCCTGGCAGCAGCCGTTGCCCTGCTTGCCGCCTGCTCCACCTCCGACCCCGACCAGAACACCACCACCGCCGCAGACCCCGGCACCGGTCACCTGCACGGGCTCGGCGTCGACCCGTCGGACAACACCGTCTACGCCGCCGGCCACCACGGCGTCTTCCGCCTCAGCGACGGGAAGGCGGCCCGCGTGGCCGGCCGCTACCAGGACACCATGGGCTTCACCGTCACCGGCCCGTCCACCTTCCTGGCCAGCGGCCACCCCTCCCCGACCGACCCGGATGCCCGATCACCGCACCTGGGCCTGATCCGCAGCACGGACGCCGGCCGCACCTGGAACACCCTCTCCGCCGAGGGCGAAGCAGACTTCCACGCCCTCGAACAGGCCGGCAGCACGCTGTACGGGTTCGACAGCCAGAGCGGGAAGCTGTGGGCCAGCACCGACGGCGGCCGCACCTGGGACCAGCGCGCCGCGCTGCCCCTGCTCGACCTCGCCGCCCACGCCCAGAACCCTGACACCGTCTGGGCGGCCACCGGAAAGGGACTTGAGCGCAGCACGGACGCAGGGCGCACCTTCCGGGCTGTCCCCGCAGCCTTGGGCCTGGTTGCCGTCGACGAGCCGGAGCCCGGACTCCTCATCGCGCTGGCCGCGGACGGCCGCTTCGTCAACAGCCGCGACGGCCGGACGTGGACGGAGAACGGCCGCCTGCCCGAAGGAGGGGAGCCCACCGTGCTCGCCGCGGTGACCGCGCAGCGGCTGCTGGCCGCCGACAGCACCGACACCGTCTACGAGTCCACCGACGCCGGCCGCACCTGGACCGTCCTCCACCGCCCCTCCGCAGCCATCGACAACCACTAGAGGAATACCCCTGGGGGGTATATTGTTCTGGGTGTGGGATCCGGGAACGGGCCACATGGGACGGGAATGGAGATGAACGTCATGGACCACACCGGCACCGCGCACGACCACGCCGCCCACCAGGCACACAACGGTCACGGCCACGGCGGCCACGCGGCCGGGGCGTCTTGGCCGACGGCGGCGAAGGCGACGCTGCACTGCCTGACCGGCTGCGCTATCGGCGAGATCCTCGGCATGGTCATCGGCACCGCCCTGATGTGGGGCAACGTGGAGACCATGGTCCTGGCGATCGCGCTCGCGTTCGTCTTCGGCTACTCCTTCACCCTGTTCGCGGTCCGCCGGGCCGGACTGGACTGGAAGAGCGCGATCAAGGTCGCGCTGGCCGCGGACACCGTATCGATCGCGGTGATGGAACTCGTCGACAACGGCATCATCGCGGCCGTGCCGGGCGCGATGGACGCCCACCTGTCGGACGGGCTGTTCTGGTCGGCGCTCCTGGGCGGCTTCGCGGTCGCGTTCGTGATCACCACGCCTGTGAACAAGTGGATGATCGGCCGCGGCAAGGGCCACGCCGTCGTCCACGCCTACCACTGACTCAGCCGCTCGCCCGGCCGCCCGGCGCACCTCCTGGTGCGCCGGGCGCGTTCGCGCCGGCGGGGGTTAGCTGGAGGTGTACCGGGGCTCGCGAGGCGGCCGACCGGAGCCGCCGGCCCGCGGTATGAAGGAGGCACCCGTGATGTCCAGCACCGTCAAGGACATGCTCGCCACCTACCCGGCCGACCTCGGCGACATCGACCAGGCCAAGCTCACCGCCTGCATCGAAGCATGCATCGCCTGCGCGCAGGCGTGTACGGCGTGCGCGGACGCCTGCCTGTCGGAGGGCATGGTGGGCGACCTGACCAAGTGCATCCGTACCGACATGGACTGCGCCGACATCTGCACCGCCACCGCCTCGGTGCTCTCCCGCCACACCGGCTACGACGCCAACATCACCCGCGCGATGCTCCAGGCGTGCGCCATGGTCTGCAAGGCGTGCGGCGACGAGTGCGCATCCCACGCCGGCATGCACGAGCACTGCCGCGTCTGCGCCGAAGCCTGCCGCTCCTGCGAGAGTGCCTGCAACGAACTGATCGAGTCCCTGGGCTGAGATCGGCTCGGTTCCGGGACGGGCAGGGTGCGGCGGTTCAGGCATCGAGCAGGCCGGCGAAGGTCTGTGCCGCGATCTGAGCGGCGCGCTGTTGGCTGATGACGTGGCCGGGAACCTCGGGGTGTTCTCTTGCCCAGGCGCCGGCGTTGTGATCGCTGGTGAAGAAGTTCAGCGCGTCGCAGCAGGCCGTCGCCGCCGGGCCGCCTCCAGGGCGCTGCCCGATGAACACCACCGCGCTCGCCGGCCTCCACACGGTTGCCTCGCCGGCGGTGGTGAGGGTGACCGGCTCGCCGGTCACCGGGTCCGTGGACGAGATCACCACGTCCCGGCCGAGCATCGCCGGAATGCCGAGTGCGTCGATCGCGCACATCGACCACACCTCGGCACCTGCGCTGATCTTGACCCGGTGACGGGTCGGCGCGGCAGAGAAGGGATAGGCCGCATGGATCCGGCCATGGCCGTCCAGGGTCAGGAAGTCCTCGCCGGCCAGCTCTTGAAGAATCTCACCTGCCGTCCGGCCGGCTTCCGCGGCGAGCGGCTCGAGTGCAGCAGGATCGGGCGGGCCGCCCGTGGCGGCGAAGTGCCGCAGTACCGCCTGGTGCACCGCCCTGAGTCCTCGCTCGCCCGGTGCGCGACGCCCGCGGCCCGCCCGCCCCACCGCATCGAGCCCGTACGTCTCACAGCAGTCGGACGCGGCCAGCCGCGGCCCGGTGAGCGCCTGACACAGCGCCGCTTCGCCGGGGACGCCCGAGACCGTGCCGTCCGCGCCCCGGTACAGGCGGCAGGACATGCTCGGCTCCACCCCTTCGGATGCGAACGGATCGACGCCGTCCACCAGGATGGTCGGCGATCCGGTCATCCCGCACTCCGCGGCCTGGGCCAGGTCATGCACCTCGACCAGGTCCAGCTGCGCTTCCCGCCCGGCCAGTACGGCCCTGACCCGCTCGGCCGCGGGCGCCGCATTCGGGCACCCGGGAACCGTCAGTACCGTGATCCGCATCGCTCGGCCCTTCCGCTGGTCCGATGGTTCGCCTCTACGCCTGCACGCTAGACCTTCCAGCGCACTGGAAGGTCAAGGGCGTAGGCTGACCACGTGCGCATCAGCGATCTCGCCGCCAGGAGCGGACTGAGCACCAAGACCATCCGCTTCTACGAGCAGAGTGCTCTGCTTCCCGCGCCTCCCCGCACACCCGGCGGCTACCGCGACTACCCCGAGCAGGCGGTGGCGCGACTCGCCTTCATCCGCGACAGCCAAGGCGCCGGCCTGTCCCTGGCGGAGATCCGCTCGATCCTCGTGCTGCGCGACAGCGGCCAGGCACCATGCGCGCACGTCACCGCACTGATACATCAGCGCCTCAACGACATCGAGCGGCGCCTGACCGAGCTGGCCAAGACCAGGGACGCGCTGAACGGCCTCGCCCGACGGGCCGCCCTGACCGATCCCACCTCGTGCAGGGAAAGCGACATCTGCACGATCCTCTCCTCGGTCCGCGAGAAGCCGCGGGGTTGACGTCGGCGTCCGACGGGGCGCTGCCTGAAGGTGCCGGACTGCACCTCCAAATCCCGGATGCACGGCGGTCATAACGCGAGACCGGCGCTGCGGCCGCGGGCATCGCGGTGGACGCAGACGGAGCGCCTCGACGACATCGGCGCACGTGCGCCGGAGAGAGGCCGGCGCGACGTCGGCCTGACCCAGGGCCTTTGCGTCCTAGGTCGGCCTGAAGGTGGCATTGTCTCGTCGATGCCCAACCCAGTAGATCGCGAGGACCTGCGTGGTGTGCACGGGGCCCATGAACGCGACGCGCACGCCGGTGCCGCTGGGCTTCACTGCGTCAGCAGCGCGCCCATGGCGGCGAGCACGGACGGCTCGACGCGGTAGTACACCCAGGTGCCGCGCCGCTCGGAAGTGAGCAGCCCGGCTTCCTTGAGCTTCTTCAGGTGGTGGGAGACGGTGGGCTGAGAGACGCCGACGTCGGAGATGTCGCACACGCACGCCTCCCCGCCCTCGTGCGAGGCCACCGCGGAGAACAGCCGCAGCCGCACCGGGTCGCCGAGGGCCTTGAACATCCGCGCCGCGGTGTCAGCTTCCGCGGCACTCATGGGGCGCTCGGTCAGCGGCCGGCAACACGGCACCACACCCTGACCATCGGCGGGCTCGAGCAGCGACAGCGCCTTGGCATTCGACATGCATCTATGTTGACACACGTCGAACCAGGGGGTCCCCCCCTGGCCGATTCCGCTCGGGCAAAGGACCGTTTGCGTGAGCCGCCCTCTGCGAGCCGATGACCCCACTCGCGCGACAGCTGCCCACACCTCTTTGGATACCCCCCCAGGTATCTCTGTTACGGTGGATTCAGATACCCCGGGGGGTAAATTTGCTGTGAGGAGAGTGTGCCGTGTTCTTTGCCGACATCCTGGAGACGGAAGGTCTGGGCAACCGCAGCTATCTGGCCGGCGGGGCCCGGGCGGCGGTGGTCGTGGATCCGCCGCGCGACATCGACCGGGTGATCGCGGCAGCGGCCCGGCGCGGGGTCCAGATCGCGGCCATCGCGGAGACGCACGTGCACAACGACTACGTCACCGGAGGTCTGGAGCTGGCCCGGCTGACCGGTGCCCGCTACCTGGTGCCCGCCGGTGCGTCGGTGGCGTATGCCCGGGTCGCGGTGGCCGACGGCGATGTCGAGGAGATCGACGAGGGCCTGGCGCTGCGCGCCGTGGCCACCCCTGGCCACACCCCGCACCACACCTCCTACGTGCTGGAGGAGGACGGGCGGGCGGTGGCCGCGTTCACCGGCGGTTCGCTGCTGATCGGCAGTGTGGGGCGCCCCGATCTGGTGGAGCCGCGGCTCACCGAGCAGCTGGCCCGGGCTCAGCACGATTCCGCGCACCGGCTGGCCTCCGAGCTGGCCGACGAGGTCGCGGTGATGCCGACGCACGGGTTCGGCAGCTTCTGCTCCGCCGGCCAGAGTGGCGGCGAGCACAGCACCATCGGCACGGAGAAGGCGGCCAACCCGGCGCTCCTGAAGGACGTGGAGACGTTCGTCAAGGAGCTGCTGGCCGGCCTGGACGACGTTCCCGCCTACTACGCGCACATGGGCCCGGCCAACGCCGCGGGCCCTGCTCCGGTGGACCTGACCGTCCCGGAGCGCGCGGACGCCGGTCAGATCGCGCGCCGTCTGGCGGCTGGGGAGTGGGTGGTGGACCTGCGCAGCCGTGTGGCGTTCTCGCAGGGGCATGTGGCGGGCTCGTTCAACTTCGAGGTCGAGGGCCAGCTGGCCACCTACCTGGCGTGGATGATGCCGTGGGGCAAGCCGGTCACCCTGCTCGCACAGAGCGCCGAGGACCTCGCCCGCGCGCAGCGTGAGCTGTCCCGGGTGGGCATCGACCGCCCCGCCGCCGCGGCCGTGGGCTCCCCGTCCGACTGGACAGCTGCACCGATTGCGTCGTTCCCGCGGGCGACGTTCGCCGACCTGGCTGCCGCGCGCGAGCGGGGCGAGGAGCCGGTGGTGCTGGACGTGCGCCGCGACGGCGAGCGCGCCGGTGGCTGGATCGAGGGCAGCGTCCACATCCCGGTCCACCAGGTCCACCAGCGCCTTGACGAGGTGCCCGCCGGGACGGTGTGGGTGCACTGCGCGGGCGGTATGCGCGCGGCGATCGCCGCCTCCGTCCTGGACGCCTCGGGCCGTGACGTCGTCGCCGTCGACGACGGCTACGCCGCAGCCGCCGACGCCGGTCTCACCCTCGTTTCGCCCGTCCAGCACTGACCGCACCACCCGACCCCCGCCGGGCCACGAGCGCCGGCCGGGTCACCGGCACCAGAGGAAGCACCATGCTCTTGCCCGAATGCGGCCCGGGCCGCGTCACACCGGCACAGGCCCACCGTGCCGTCGAGGACGGCTGCGCACTGCTCGCCGACGTCCGTGAGGAGGACGAGTTCCAGGCCGGTCACGCCCCCGCGGCCATCCTTCTGCCGCTGTCGCAGCTGGCCGAAGGCACGGGCCTGCCCGGCCGGGAGGACGGCCGCGACCTGGTGCTGATCTGCCGCTCCGGGCACCGCTCCCAGCAGGCCGCCCGGCTGCTCGCCGACCGCGGTGTCACAGCGGTCGACGTCACCGGCGGCATGCGTGCCTGGGCCGCCGAGGGCCTGCCCGTGCACGACGCACACGGGGCGGCGGGCACCGTCATATGACCGCGCTCGTTCTCGCCCTGCTCGCCGGGGCGCTGGTCGGCCTCGCCCTGGGATCCCTCGGGGCCGGCGGCAGCATCCTGACCGTCCCCGCCCTGATCTACCTGCTCGGCTTCAGCCCGGCCGAGGCCACCACCGCCAGTCTGATCATCGTGATCGTCACCTCGCTCACCGCGCTGCTGGCCCACGCCCGGGCCAAAACGGTGCGCTGGCGGGCCGGCCTGCTGTTCGCCGCGGCCGGGCTGGGCCCCGCCGCGGCGGCCGGCCTGCTGTCCGCGCACATCCCCGCCGTCGTGCTGACCCTGGCCTTCGCCGCCCTCGCGGTCCTCGCCGGACTGCGCATGCTGCGCCGCAGGACACCGTCCGCGGGGGCTACGGCGTCGGCGCCCCGCGCAGCGGGAGCGGGGGCAGCTCTGGGGGCGGTGACCGGGTTCCTCGGGGTGGGCGGCGGGTTCCTGGCCGTCCCCGCCCTGGTGGCGGCGCTGGCGGTGCCGATGAGCGCGGCCGTCGGTACGAGCCTGCTGGTCATCATCGCCAACGCGCTGGTCGCTCTCGCGGCCCGCGCGACGACCGAGGTCAGCCTGGACTGGGCCCTGATCATGCCGTTCATCGCGACGGCGGTCCTGGGCGCCTGGGACGGCAAACGGCTGGCCGCGAAGGTCAGGCCCGCCACCTTGCAGCGGGTCTTCGGCACCCTGCTGCTGGCGGTCGCCGCGGTGATGGCGACGGGCACCCTGCTGTGACACACCCGTGGGGCCTGCCGCGGACACCCCGGCGAACCGGGTGCGTCCGCGGCAGGCCCCACGGAAGGCGAAAGCTTTTCAGGCCAGCGAGAGGAACAGTTTCTCCAGCCGGGCCCGCATCTGCGCGGAATCCCGCACCTCGGGATCCTCACTGGTCATGCACTGCTGCAGACCCGTCGCAATGATCGAAAACCCGGCCCGGTCCAGCGCCTTGGAGACCGCCGACAACTGCGTGACCACGTCCTCACAGTCCCGGCCCTCCTCGATCATCTTGATCACACCGGCGAGCTGACCCTGCGCCCGCCGCAGCCGGTTCAGCGCCGACTTCAGCTCCTCGGCACTCATGTCGAGTTGCACACCAACCTCCTCACATACCCCCACGGGTATCCTACCGTGGGGGAACCGCTCAGAAAGGCGAACCATTCCATGACCACCTCCACCGCGATCGCCCCCGCCCAGGCCGCCGCCCGCTTCGGCGAGTTCACCGTGATCGACGTCCGCACCCCCAGCGAGTACGCAGGCGGCCACCTGCCCGGCGCCCACAACATCCCCCTGGACCGCCTCGACGAAGCCGCAGACGCCCTGAAAAAGGCCGCCCAGCGCGCCCCGCTCCTTATCGTCTGCGCCTCCGGAGCCCGCTCCGCCAAGGGCTGCGAGAAGCTGGCCGCCCAAGGCATAGCGGCCACTACCCTCGACGGCGGCACCAGCGCCTGGGTGGCCGGGGGCCAGGAGACGGAGCGCCCGGTGGGTGCCCGAGCGACCTGGCCCATGGACCGGCAGGTCCGCCTCGCCGCCGGCACCCTGGTCCTCACCGGCTTCCTGGCGGGCCTGGCCTGGACGCCCGCGCACTGGCTGTCCGGGGCCATTGGCGCCGGACTCGTCTTCTCCGGCGCGACCAACACCTGCGGCATGGCCGCAGCCCTGGCCAAGCTCCCCCACAACCGGCCGCCCAAGAGCACGGTCTCCTTCCAGGACACCCTGCTGCGCGTGGCTGCATGATTCGCCCGGCCGCCGCGGGGCCTGGTTCTGGACACGGGAAGACCCGGCAGCGTGAGGGATTCGAACTGGTCCGGTGATGCCCCGCCTGTCGTCACAGGCCGAATGCGCCGCCCTCGATGAGGATGAGCAGGCCGATGGTGATCAGGACCAGGGGCAGCAGGATGTGGCCCCAGCGGGCGAGAGCCTTGGCGATGACGGGTCGGGTGGCGAGGAACTTGCCCGCGAAGCACCACACGGCCACGAGCACGAGGAACACCGCGGCGTACACGCTCATCCCGCCGACGCCCGCGGTGGCGAACACGGGCACGTAGACGCCGATGTTGTCGCCGCCGTTGGCGAAGGTGACCGCCGCGACCTCCAGCGGGCCCGGCCCGCCTTCCGCGGCCTGTTCCTCCTCGGCCTCGCTGCCGTCGCGGCGGCCTTTCCATGCCTGCCAGGCGGCCTTGAGGCCCAGCGCCAGCGGCAACAGACCGAGGTACGGGATGGCGGACTCAGGCAGGAAGGTGGCCCCGAAGGCGGCGGCCACTGCAACGGCGAGGATCGCGGCGAAGCCGAGGTACTGGCCAAGCACGATCCGCCGGGTGGAGCCTGTGCGGCCCGCGCCTTGGGCGAAGAACAGCGCCAGGACCAGGATGTCGTCGATGTTGGTGACGGCGAACAGGCCGGCCGCCTGCCCGATGATGCCCAAGTCCACGAGTAGCGGTTCTCCTTTGATGCGGGTGTCTCGGTGACGCTACCGGGGAGCCCGCAGGACCTAGCGGTCAAGGCCGGTGCTGTCCATTCTCGGATTCTGGCTCAACTTCTGTGATTCAGTACGGCTGCTCGGTACCCGAGGGTCAGCGGGCGAGAGAACCAGCAGGTCAGCGGCTTGTGCGGTGGCGGGGCCCCGGCCGGTTCGACCCGACATCACAGAAGTCAGAAGTTGGGCCAGAGCCGGTTCTCGTGAACAAGGCCACGCGGGGCCGGGGTGCCGCAGCAGGAGTTCGGCTACTGCGGTGCTGAGCTAATCTGCTCGGTGCCGCGCCCGGGGCGGTCCTCGCGCCAGGACAGGGCGACGAGCAGCAGGCCGCCGACGACGATGAAGACGTCGGCGAGGTTGAAGGTGGGCCACCAGCCGGTGTGCAGGTAGTCGGTGACCCGCCCGTCGGGGGCGCGGTCGATGAGGTTGGCGAGGGCACCACCCAGGACCGCGGCGAGTGCGATGCCCCACAGCCGTCGGGACGCCGCGGCGGTCCGCCACAGCACGACCGCGACGGCGGTCGTGATCAGGGCGGTGACCGCGACGACGGTCCAGGCCGGGGCACCGGCGGCGAAGGAGAACGCGACCCCGGAGTTGAAGGCGAGTTCCAGATCGAGCGGTCCGCCCTCGATCGGGGAGCCCGGCAGGGCGCGCTCGGCCCATGCCTTGATGCCCAGGTCCGTTCCGGCCAGGGCGGCGGCCAGGGCCAGCAGCCCCGTCCGGCGCTTGAGGGCGCCGGAGGGGGCCACGGCTGTGGTGGGCGCGGTCACTTGCATCCGTCCGAGCAGGAGGAGTCGCCGGTCTTGGTGGTGGGCTTGTTGTCGTCCTCGCAGCCGTCGTCGCAGACGAGTTCGCCTTCCCAGGCTTCCTTGCCCTCCATGATGGCGAAGGCGGCGATGACGAAGCCGGCGACCGGGTCGAGCCAGGTCCAGCCGAACGCGGCGAACGCGAGCAGGCCGACGAAGGTGGACACCGACAGCCAGGCGCACAGCTTGGTCTCGGCGGCGTCCGCGACGACCAGGCGGGAGTTCATCTTCAGTCCGGCCTTGCGCTTGGCGCGGGCCAGCCACGGCATGATCACGATGGACAGGCCGGTCAGGGCGATGCCGACGATCGAGGTGTCGGGCTTCTCGCCGCCGAACAGGTCGCGGATGCCTTCGACGGTGACGTATGCGGCGAGCGCGAAGAACGTGATCGCGATGAACTTCAGTGCCCGGCGTTCCTTGGCCTCGTCCGGCTCACCGCCCTTGATCTCCGCCAGCAGCCGCACCAGGACGACGACGGCTGCGGCGACCTCGATGCCGGAGTCGATGCCGAAGCCGATCAGGGAGACCGCTCCGGCGACCGTGCCGGCCGCGATGGCGATGACGCCTTCGATCACGTTGTAGCCGATGGTGAACTTCGCGTACCGCACCGCGCGGTGCGCAGCCGGCCCGGTCACGTCGGGGACGGGGGCGGGGGTGGTGCTCATCGGGCGGGCTCCTCGGGGGCGGGGTGGGTTCCGTAGGTGGGGCACAGGTCGACGGCCTCGCCGGTCGCGGCGAGTAGCTGCTCGGCGGCGGCCAGCAGGTCCAGCAGTTCCGGGCGGGCCAGCGAGTGCAGCGTGGCCCGCCCTTGCGGGCGGGAGGTGATCAGGCCGCAGTCGCGCAGGCAGGACAGGTGCGCCGAGACCGTGGACTGCGCCAGCCCGACGCAGGCGACCAGGTCGGTGACCCGGGCCTCGCCCTCCGCGAGCCGCTTGAGGATCGCCAGGCGGGCCGGGTCGCCCAGCGACCGGAACAGAGCCACCGCCGCTGAAGGCGCCCCGCACGAGGTGGTGGCCGTACTGCCGGCCTCCGTGCTATTCATCGTCATGGAGCGATGATAGCCACAGGAACCGATAACATCCATGGGGGTCGTGTCATGCTGATGAACCGGATCGAGAAGGCGGCGGTCAACAATCCCGCCCGCCGGGCCCTGCAACGCTTCTACGAGGTCCCGGCCCTGCTCAAGCTGGCCGGCGGGCCGCTCGCGCCCGGAGCGAGGGCGGTGGAGGTCGGCTGCGGCTCCGGGTACGGGACACGGATGATCCTCGACCGCTTCGGCGCCGCGAAGGTCGACGCCCTCGACCTGGACCCGGGCATGGTGGCCAAGGCGAGGCGCCGCCTGTCCGACCGGCCGGGGCGGGTGCGCCTCGAGGTGGGGGACGCCACCGACCTGAAGGCGGCCTTCGGCGCCGAGGGCGGCACGTACGACGCGGCGTTCGACTTCGCGATCATCCACCACATCCCAGACTGGCGATCCGCCGTCGCCGAGATCGCCCGCGTCCTGAAGCCGGGCGGGGTCTTCGTCTTCGACGAGGTCACCGCACATGCCCTGGCCCGCCCCACCTACCGCAGACTCTTCGACCATCCTGAGCACGACAGGTTCACCGCCAGGGAGTTCCTGGCCGAGCTGCCGCGCCACGGCCTGGCGGCCACGGGCGCCTTCACCCGCATCAGCGGCGACTACCTGCTCGGCACCGCCCGAAAGCGGGCAGCGAACCGGGCCCGACCGCGACCGTGCCCGGCTCGTGCACCGTCCGGGGTGCGCGAGCCGGGCACGGTTGCGGTCAGGCCCAGCTGGAACCGGCCGTAGCGGTTCGCATGCGTCCGGACCGGAGGGGCCAGCGGGTCCACCTCGGTGAGTTTCTCGCAGCCCAGGACCTACCACCTCGGCATCATGTCGACCACTGGCCGCAGTGGGCACCCCGCGGTGCAGCAGCCCGTCCGCGGGTGTCGACAACGCCGGACCGACCGCCACCGGCGACCTGCTTCACAGCGCTCGAACACCACCCAGTTTCGATGATTGTCTATGTTGACGCTCATCAATGCAGGTGTCATGCTGGGCCGCGCAAGCCATCGACAGATGTCGAACCACGCAAGGAGCCGCCGTGAACGCGCCCGCCACCACCGAGCTGCCCGTCATCGTGATCGGGGCCGGACCCGCCGGCCTGGCCGCCGCCGCCCACCTGCTCGACCAGGGCATCGAACCCCTGGTCCTGGAAGCCGGTCAGAAGGCTGGTGCCGCGGTGCGCGAGTGGGCGCACGTGCGCCTGTTCTCCACCTGGGGCGAGGTCGTCGACCCGGCCGCCGAGAAGCTCCTCGCGCCCACCGGCTGGACACGGCCCGACCCGGACACCTACCCCTCCGGCGGCGACTGGGCCGAGCAGTACCTGCAGCCGCTCGCCGACGTCCTCGGCGACCGCGTCCGCACCGGTGCGACGGTCACCGGCGTCTCCCGCGCCGGCCGCGACCGCATCGTCGACGCCGACCGTGACCAGCAGCCGTTCGTCGTGCACTTCACCCACGCCGACGGCCGTGAGGAGCGCGTCTTCGCGCGCTCTGTCATCGACGCCTCCGGCACCTGGTCCACGCCCAGCCCGGTCGGCGGCAGCGGTCTCGCGGCCCTCGGCGAGCGTGCGGCGGCCGACCGGATCACCTACCGCGTGCCGGACCTGAAGGACCCCGCCGTCCGCGCCCGGTACGCGGGCAGACGCACAGCCGTGATCGGCTCCGGCGCCTCCGCGTTCACCGCCCTCGCCTACCTGGCCGACCTCGCCAAGACCGAGGACGGCGCGGGCACGAAGGGCGTATGGATCCTCCGCCGGGGCATCTCCGGCTCCACCTTCGGCGGCGGCGAAGCCGACCAGCTCCCCGCCCGCGGCGCCCTAGGCCTGGCAGCGAAGGCAGCCGTCGACGAGGGCCATGCGAACGCCGTGACTGGCTTCCGCACCGAAGCGGTCGAGCGCGACACCGACGGCCGCTTGGTCCTGGTCGGCGAGGACGGACGCCGCCTGGACGCGGTCGACGAGGTAATCGTGCTGACCGGATTCCGCCCCGACCTGTCCTTCCTCGACGAGCTGCGCCTGGGCCTCGACGAGCGCCTCCAAGCACCGGTCGAGCTGGCGCCGCTGATCGACCCCAACCAGCACTCCTGCGGCACCGTCTACCCGCACGGCCACCGCGAGCTCTCCCACCCCGAACCGGGGGTGTACCTGGTCGGGATGAAGTCCTACGGCCGCGCCCCGACGTTCCTGGCGATGACCGGCTACGAGCAGGTCCGCTCGGTGGCCGCAGCGATCGCCGGCGACCTCGAGTCCGCGGACCGCGTGGAACTCACCCTCCCCGAGACCGGAGTCTGCGGCGGCGCCGGCCTGTTCGACGCCCCCGACGCCGCTGAGGCCGACGGCGGCTGCTGCGCGCCGACGCCACAGCTCGTCCAGCTCGGCACCCCTGTCTCAGTCGGGGCCTTTGCTGAGGAGAGTCCGGCGGGCGGCTGCTGCGGCTCGTGACAGACCTGGGCACTCCTGCGCGCGGGGCCGCGACCGGAACGGGGGACCGGTCGCGACCCCGCGCCGCCCTTCCCGCCCTCTGCGCCACGCAGATCGTGAGCTGGGGCATCATCTACTACGCCTTCCCCGTCCTCAACCCCCGGATCAACGCCGCGACCGGCTGGCCGGCCGGGGCGACCACCGCGGCGTTCTCGCTGGGCCTCGTCGTCTCCGCCCTCGCCGGAATCGGAGTCGGCCGCATCCTCGACCAGCGCGGCCCACGCACCGTCATGACCGCCGGATCCGTACTCGGCGTGGTCAGCCTGCTGATCGTGGCCGCGGCTGCCAACTTGCCGGTCTTCTTCACCGGTTGGACGCTCGCCGGGCTCGCAATGGCGGCCACCTTCTATCAGCCGGCGTTCGCCGCGCTCACCCGGTGGTGGGCCCCTGATCACGTGCGCGCCCTGACCATCGTCACCCTCGCCGGCGGGCTCGCTTCCACCGTCTTCGCACCCCTCACCGCGGCGCTCGCCGACCATCTGTCCTGGCGCCACACCTACCTCGTGCTCGCCGTGGTCCTCGCCGCCGTCACCATCCCGGCCCACGCACTGGCCCTGCGCGCACCCTGGCCCGACGCCTCAACAAGCCCTGCCCACCAGGCCGCCGACGCTGCCGATGTTGCGCGCAGCCGTCCGTTCATGCTGCTCGCAGCCACCTTCACCCTGTCGGCCTTTGCGATGTACGCCGTCGTCGTGGCTCTCGTCCCGCTCCTCCTGGAACGCGGGTACACCACCAGCCAGGCCGCCTGGGCCCTCGGCATCGGCGGCGCCGGACAGACCCTCGGCCGCACCCTGTACGCCACCCTCGCCCGCCGCACCAGCACCACGGCCCGCACCACGAGCCTCATCGCTCTCGGCGCTCTGACCACGGCCGCGTTCACCGCCGCCCCTGGCCCGTACGGCCTCCTCATCGCCGTTTCGGTCGTAGCCGGCATGGTGCGCGGCAACCTCACCCTTCTCCAGGCCACCGCCATCACGGACCGTTGGGGCACTACCCACTACGGCCGACTTTCCGGACTCCTGGCCGCACCCGCCCACACAGCAGCAGCACTCGCACCGTTTGCCGGCGCCGCCCTCGCCGTACCCCTCGGCGGCTACGGACCGCTCTTCTTCCTCCTGGCCGCCGTTTCCGTGGCAGCCGCGCTCCTCGCACCGTGGACATCCACCGACGCCATACGCCATTGCCCCAGGCAGTGACAACCGCGAAATCCCCTGCAGGCACAGGCGAACCCGCCCTCATTCCGATCTTCAACCCGGGGGCGACGCGCGGGTTCAACGGTTGAGCCCTCCAGGAATCCGCCAACCCGCGCGCTTCAGCGCGAGCCCGCTCGAAGCTGCTGCGCCAGGAATCCGGGGCGCTCGGTGTCGCCCGCCGTCTCGAACGGTTGGGCGCACCGCCCCGGCCTGCCGGTCAGCCGCTCGGCGTATGGCTGGACCAGAGTCTCGCGCAGATCGGTGCCGAGCGTCTGCCACACCCCGGAAATCATCGTTACCTCCTCCGGGTGGGCCGCACGCGTGCCGAGCGGACGCGGACCGTCATCGGGCTCAAGCCGCAGCCTTACCCCAAGAGCGTCCCTGCCTGACGGGGCGCCCCTCACCTCGCACTTGGTCATCCCTGTACCCCTGACCAGCCCAGGAGCATCCATATGAACGTCAGTCCGCTGAACGCCGACCAGCGTGGCCGGATCGCCGACCTGCTCGGCGCCGCAAAGCCCGCACAGGACAGGCTGGTTGAAGTACTCGCCGTTTCTGTCCGTGACTGCGCTCAGCACGATCACGCCTCACAGCGGGAGGACTGGTACTGCCAGAACCTTCGCTCCTTCTGCGGAGAGCGCATGGGGCCCGTACTGCGCCGGCTGCTGGAAGCGGAGGCCGAGGTGGAGCGTCTGACCGCCGAGGTCGGCGAGCTACGCCGAGGCGCCACCCACCCGGTGGGGGCCGCCGTTCGCAGCGTGCACCAGCGGGGACACGACATCGCGTTGCCGTGGGGGATCATGGAGTTCCTCACCGGCGGCGCTGAGACCGCCGCGGCCGCTCCCCCACGCGCATTGCCTCGTGACAACTTCGAGGTCGTCATCTCCTCCCCCGGCGGCCCCCCTCCCGTCGTAGCCGAAGAGGTCCGCTGCAAGCAGTGCGGCGGCATCACGACGCAGGCCGGGTTCGACGGGCAGGGGTGGACGCTGGACCGCCTCGACCGCATGGCCGACCGGCACGAATGCCTTCCCCGGGTGAGCGCCGACGACGCTGCGTGCCCGCAGGCCCTGGCCCCGGACGAGCCCCAAGGGAGTTCGGCAGAGGCGACGTTGGGCCGGTGAGGTCCTTCACCGCCGGCCGGAGCAGCGACCAGGCAGCCCGGCCGGCCGCACGACGCGCATCCGTACATCTCTCCCACACCGAAGGAAATGGAGTAACCCCATGGGGCTCTCGCTACGAGCCGGACGCTCGACCGGTCCACTTCCCCGCGACCCGTGGCCGCAGTGGTCGTACGGCGGTTTTCGTCTCTTCCGTCGCGGGCTCGCCGCACACGTAGGCATCGATCTGCCGCGCATGCAGGGCTTCGGCGGGGACACCGCCTGGACCAGCGTAAGCAGCCCGCTGCGGCATCTGCTGAACCACCCCGACGACTCCGGCGAGATCTCAGCGGACCAGGCTCGGGAGCTGGCCCCCGTGCTGCACGATGCACTGACCGCGCTCGCGGCCGAGGACGTCGACGGGCTCCTGTGGGGCCCCGACAGCCACAACGGGCGAGCTGGCCGGGATCTGGTGGCGCTGTTGACCCTGTGCGGAGCCGAAGGCCTGCCCGTGATCTTCGTCTGATGGATCGTCTATTGCTTAATTGGATTTCCTGCTGTAGAGTTGTGGCAACGGCAAGCGAGAAGCGGCCGTTCGCACGGGCCGTACCCGGTACCCCCCGTCGGGTACGGCCCGTCCAACCACACAGCGCTGTAGCTCAGTTGGTAGAGCGCGGATCTTATAAGTCCTGGGTCGCTGGGTTCGAGTCCCGCCAGCGCTACTTACGACCCACCCACCTCCTGTGCGATCCGCGAACCGTCGGACCGCCCACACACCCCCCGGAGGCGCACCACCCATGCAAATCCCCTACGTCGTGCGGGATGCCGCCACCGGCGGTCTCCTGCACGGCGTCTTCTCGTCCAGTGAAGCAGTGGAGTTCGAAGGGGTTCTGAAGAACCCCGACGGCCTGGAGCTGACTCCGTACCTCTACTGGGCCCCCCAGGAGCAGATGTGGCTTCTGGCGCACAACAACTGCACGCCCGCACAGCTCGTATACGAGGCCATGGACCCCGAGACCGCGCGCGCCTGGCTGGTCGAACACGAGCACCCCGACGCCGTACGGAAGCACTTCGGATAGTGCTCCCGAAGCGGGCCCGCGCGGCCTCCGCCACCGAGCAGTCGCGCGCCGCCAAGTACCGCCGGATCCGGCACCCCGACAACCGCGCCCCCGAGACTCGCACCAGTCCCCTCGGCAGCCATCACCTCTGCTGGTGCGGCCAGCCGTTCAGGCACCCATGGCCCGGCGCCGAAGAAGGCTCGGCACACCCGCGACCCTCATGATCACTTCCTGGAGAACGCCGTGCTGCGCTTCCGCTTCCGCCCCCGTCACGATGGTGAGGACTTCGACGACTATGAGCAGGCCTTCATGGACGCCTGGAGGAGCTTCTGCTCCCGGCGTGGAATCACCCCCTTCCCGAAGTTCGCTACCGGCGACGCGTACCTGGACGCCCAGAACGCGTCGCGCGAGTACGCCGAGCGCCCCCTGAGCAGGATCATTCCGCTGCCGCTCCCAGCACGGATGGGGCAGTTGCGTCCTGGGCGGTACCGGCTCCTGGCCGTGAAGTACTGGCGAAAGAACCCGGCCCGGCTGTGGTGGCTCGGGCACGTATGGGACGAGATGCGAGCCGACTGGCGAGGCCCGGCCGCCTGATGCCCCCGCGCGAAACCCGCCGATTCGAGGAGATGGGAGCGGCATGACGATGAGCCGCGCCGACCGGCGCACGAACGGGAGTGTGGAGTTCCTCCACGTGACGGCGGAGGCCGTTGCCCTCCGCGATCTGCGCTGGTTCTGCGACCACTGGGCGCGCGAGTCGAGCTACAGCAGGTGGCGCCGCGTGCCGCCGACGAGCCTGCTCGTCCTGGAGAACGGGAAGACCCACCCAGGACTCTTCACTGTCAGCGGCGGTGAGCGGGGCCACTTCGGCTACCGGGACGGGCGGCGCTTCGTCCGGTGCCACGGCCTAATCATCCCGGTGCCGGCCCACGCCGACGACACCCCGACCCGGTACGCCTTCCACTACTGGGAGCACGAACCCATGGAGGACGAACCGCCCGTGGCCGACGTGGAGAGCATGCGTTTCCCGCTCCCGGGAGAACCCGCACCGCTGCCGCGCACTTACCCTTCCAGGGATATTGCGTAATTGGATTTATGTCCGTAAGGTTGTGGCATCTCCCGGGGTGTGAGCCCGCCCCCATTACGGAAGGCCCGAGATGACCGTCTCCACAGCAGCAAGCACCACGGACTTCGGCCTCCCCCGCCCCGGGACGCACCTGGTGGCCTTCAGGATCACCAACGTCGGCTCGGCGCGGCACACCGAGGAACTGGACCTGACCGTCGGCAAGACGGAGGAGACGGGCACCTTCCCCATGAACGCCCCGCACGGCCCGCTTGCCGTTACCGCTGTCGCCGCACTGTTCGGGGCCAACGCGTCCGGGACCTCGACCGTCATCGGCGCGCTGGCGAACATGCGTGAGGCCGTACTGACCTCCTACACCCGTCAGACAGCCCCCGCCTCACCGGCTCACCGGCCCTTCGCCCTGAACCCGGACGACGCTGCGGAGCCCAGCACGTACGAGATTGAGCTCGTCCGCGACGGCGAACAGTGGACGTACGGCTTCGCCGTCAGCGCCCGGGGTATCGAGCGGGAGTGGCTGCACAGCATCACGGCCGCCGACGGACTGCGGACCTGGATCGACCGGAACGCCGCGCGGACCGAACGGGGCGGCTGCGCCTATCGGTGGCACGGCCTCACGCCGGACACTGCGCGGCTGGAACACCTCGGCAGCGACCGTACCCTGGCTCTGTCCCTGGGCGGGATGCTCCAGGTCGGCCCCTTCCGGACGGTCTACGACTTCTTCCGCACCGAACTGCTGCTCATCGCCCCCCGCGATGCGCAGCAGCAGGAGCGGGCCCGGGCCCGGCTCGCGAAGTCGGCCGAACTGCGCCGCCGCATCGGCCCGTTGCTCACGGCTGCCGACCTCGGCGTCGACGCCGTGGAGATAGACCCGGCCGACGGCGAGGTCAAGCTCGCCCACAACGCCGCCGGAGGCCGATCGGTACTGCTGGACTGGGAGATGGAGTCCTCCGGCACCCGCGCCCTGGTACTCGTCCTGGAACGCGTTCTATGGGCACTGGAGCACGGCAGCGTCATCCTCATCGACGGCCTCGGAAGCCCGCTTCACCCGCTGCTCACCGCCGAGATCACTACGCTCTTCGTCGCCTCGTGGTCCAACCTCCGGCATGCTCAGCTGCTGTGCACGTCCCACGCGGTCGCCCTTCTCGGCGGTGCACGGCACGGTCAGAGCCTGGAGCCCCACCACGTGTGGCTCGCCGAGCGGGGCCGGGACGGCTCGACCGAGGTCTACCCCCTCACCGACGCGAAGCCGGGCAGGGATGAGAACCTGGCCGACAGCTACCTCGCCGGGGCCTTCGGCGGCGTCCCCGAAGTCAGTCAGGGCCAGATCGGCCGCGCTGCCCTCGCCGCCCGGATCAACACGGGACAGTGAGCACCCCGGCGGCAGCCCCGCCCCAAAGGATCCACCACGGCGCGCTTCGAAATGGTGTCGTCCGACGAGCCCGAAATGGCCATGATGAGTTACTGTCCGCCCGACCATCCGCACAACGCTTCCTGCTACGGGAACCACGCTTGCCGGTGCGACAAGTGCAGGAAGGCTAACGCGGAGAAGAGCCGGCAACGCCGACGTGAACGCGATCCCTCCACGCTTCCCGAGTCGAAGCATGGCAGAGCATCGACTTACAACAACTGGGGCTGCCGGTGCGGTCCGTGCACGAGAGCGTGGGCCGAGGCGTGCCGAAATCGGTAAATGATCCGTGCCGAGGTGCATAGTTGCACCCACCGAGGGTGCACGCGCCTTGGGTCCCGGCCTTGCGCGTGGCCAGCGGAGGCGTCCCGGTAGGAAGTACCCCCGGCTGACCCGCGCCGACCTTACGGGGTTCAGTGACGAGGACATGGAGTTGCTCTGGCGGGTCAACGGGCGCTCCGGGGACAGGCGCCGGCGGAGCGCCCATCGGCGCCTTTCCCCGCGACCAGCCCTGCGCAGCGGCTCACGCCATGCGGTGCTGCGCTGGATTCCTCGCCGTGGTCGGCGAACAGCACCGTGGGGCCCGTCGCAAGCCCGCCTTCGAGGCATTGCCTCAGGCCGCCAATCCACCCGCCACCTTGCCGGAGCCGCATCCCACCTCGGTGCACTCGTCGCGGCCCGGGCCGAACAGCTCGGTCTGCGACGCCCCGGCGGCCTGCGAGGAGGGCGCCAGCGAAACCCTGCCCACCACGCCGACCACACTCGATACGGTCGACGGACCTGTTCCTGGAGGTACACACCATGACGGCCAGCGAGCCCGGACAGCACCGGATCAAGGAGCTCGAACAAACCCTGAAGGAAGTCCTGACCCACATCCAGCCGCAGGGGCACCGGAGCTGGGAGCTCAACACCTGTCTGGTGACCAACGAGCAGGTCACCCGATGGGCGAAGGTCGTCGGGCTCACCCCGCGGTGGGAAGTCGCCGAGGACGAGCCCTCGGCAGCAAGAGGACAGACTCCGAGCTAGGGCACGTCGTCCGCTTGCAGGGCTTTTCGCCGGCGCCCGCCGGGATTGAAGATGATCGAGTCCCACGGGTAGTGCGGAGGGGCCGGCACAACAAGTCTATATTGCGTAATTGGATTTACTCATGTAGGCTGTATGTCATCAGCCCGGCCAGAGCGCGACCGTCGCTCGCTCCGCCCAACTGGCCGCCGACAACGGAGGATTGCGTTGCCCACGTCGATCGACACCGCTGTTCACTTCCACCCCCCGGGGACCCCCGGGAGGCTGTGCAACAACCATAACCGCCAGATCCTCGCCGTCAACACGTGCCAGCTCGCCCGGTTCCACGGCTACGACGACACGATCAGCGACGAAGAGATCATCGCGACCATCACCGAGGTGAAGGGCGGGCGATACCGATACCGGCCCCAGCCCGCCACCTACGAGGCGGTCCGGTCCGGTCTCAAGGCTCCCCTCACGACCGCCGACCACGCCGACGTCGTCAAGGACCGCGTATTCGCCGCCGTCGACCAAGGGCACCCCGTGCTCGTATCGGACGACGACGGCAACGAGTACTACCTGGTCGCCATCCCGGCCACCCCCTGACCCTTCAGGCCACCGGCCGAGCGGGGGAGGAAGCAGACGGCACCCAACCTCCCCCACGGCCGCTCGTTCACGGAAAACCGGACCACACGCACCACAGGAGCCACCATCTCCAGCAAGTCCTCCGGCACTCCACCCGACGTCTCCGTCCCGCCCCGCACCCCGTAGGCCGATTCCGGCCACATTCGCCGGTGCGGCACTGATGCAGGGCGGACGGCCTGTCGAGCGGATCCCGTGCTTTGGCATGATCCCTTCCACAGCCCCAACCCCGCCCACATCAACGGAGCTCGCAATGAAGACCGCCACCCTGGCCGGCACATGCGCCGCGGCGCTCCTGGCCCTCGTCCTCACTGGATGCAGCCAGGACGGCACAGCAACAGCCGGCGAGCACGCAGGATCCTCCCGGCCCGCCGCGGCCAGCCCGGCCGGACTGCCCGACGGGATCGCCGCCCTCGGCTCCCAGCAGCAGCTCGGAGACGAGGCGTGGAAGGCAACCGTGCACCCTCTGAACACGGCGACTCCCCCGGCGGACGGCTCGCTGCCCGCCGGCTGGTCCCCCGCTCGCGTACAGGTGGACCTGACCAACACCGGATCCGACATCGCGCTGCTGCCCGAGACCGCGGTGACCGTCCGAGTCGGCGAGCTCGGCCTCGAGACGAAGCCGTTCACCGATCAGAACCTGGCCGGCTTCCCCAAGCCGGACGCCGGCACCAAGGTCAAGCCAGGCGCCACCTTCACCGCCAACCTCGGCGTGGCCGTTCCGCCGCAGACCGCAGGCCAGCGGGCCACCGTCACCCTGGAAGCGACCCAGGCCGGACTGGCCGAGGCCGACACCGTGTTCTTCGAGGGCACGCTGCCCGGCTCCCCCACCCGTGCCACCCCCACGCCGGCGGGCACCGCGGCCACCGGCTCGGCGATCGCACTGGGCCAGTGGTCATCCGCTGGCGTCCGGGTCTCCCCGCTGCAGCTGGCCGAAAACAAGGGCGGCCGACGCGACGCCACCCTCGAGCTGTCCGTACGCAACACCGATGACGATCCCCGCTCCGGCATGGGCGTGACCTTGCGCGTACTCGTCGGCGCAGACCTCACCACCGCTGACACCGTTTCCGCGGGCCTCGGGTACCAGGACGCGCCCATCGCGCCGCACCGGACCGCTACCGACACCGTTCGCGTCTCGGTTCCCTCCCGCGCCGTCCCGGGCCCCGTGACCGTCCAGGCAGAACAGCGGGGCGGGTCCCAGCTCATGTTCGAGGGAACCCTGAAGTGATCACCACACCCGGCCGGCAGCCCTGGCTCCCCGCCCCGCCGAACGGATCCCGGGCCAGGGGGCGTACGAAGAGGCGCCCGGTCGTCACAATGTCAGCGGGACAGCTGATCATGGAGAAGTGAACCCCGCACCGCACAAGCGCATCCAGGCCTCCGCCCAGGTCACCGTCACCGTCGGCTCCGCGAGCTGGGCGCAGGCCTCGACAACGAAGCCCTCCGAGTCCGCGGTCCGCACGGCCGTGGTGGCCGTGGTGCGGCGCGCGCTGGACAGCGATGTCGTGCTGGCGAAAGCCGGCGCCAGCGTCGCGGTCAAGCCGGTCACCCTGCTCGACACCGCCCCGGAGACCACCGGGACGGTGAACGCCGCGCTGTTCGAGCGAATGCGGCTGTACCCCTTCCCCGTCAACGGGTTCGCCCACGAGACCCTTCAACGGCAGATCGCCGCCGGCAAGACCACCGCGCTGGGTTGCGGTCGCGGCGGACGGATCGTCGAGGCGATCGGCCGGGCCGGCACCGTGCCCGCTCGGCGCGCTCCGGGCACCGAGCGGCCTGCACGAGTTCCGCGGGATCCGCGCAGGCGATCGCGGCGGCCGCGCGGACCTCGGCGGGCGTGACCCGGCAGGAGACCTCGCGCCCCTCCTCGCCGTCCGGCGCGGTCTCGGGCTCCGGCCAGGCCGCGGAGAGCGCGGCGAGGCTCCGGTCGGTCAGGCGCAGCACCAGCTCGAGGACATCCTCCGCCCCGAATCCGAGAACCTCATGGAGAGCCTCGTCGACGGCCGCCGCGGTCAGCTTCAGGGTGCGCAGGACCAGCAAGGGGTGGGCGAGTTGCAGCGCGGGTGAGAGATCATCCAGGACCTCGTGGCCCGCTGGGCATTGTCACGGACCGGAATCACCCAGGGACGCCTTCGAGCCTGTCCGGGCACACCGGCGGAACTCGACCCACGTGCGGCGCGGTGGCCTAAGCACGGGGTGGTCGCGGTTCTACTCTCCGGCTGCCAGGACGAGCGGGTCGAGGCCAGCGAACTGGTAGTTGAGGAAGGCGGCCAGGATGGACAGGACAGCGGCACGCTTGGCGGGATGGAGTGGTTCGACCCGGGCCCAGGCCTGATCTGGCTCTCCGCGCATGGACAGTTGGATGATGTCGCTGGCCAACAGCATCATCGGATCATCGGCGGCGTTGCCCACCGAGACGACCTGGCCGTCGGGTCGGACGTCGCCGGCCAGCATGCGGCCGGCGACCTCGAACGCGGCACGCAGGTGGGCCTCGTCGCCGCGCACCAGGTCCAGCAGCACCGCGGTGTTGGCGGCGCGTCCCGTCACCGGGTCCACGGAAGCCATACGGCACAGCAGCGGACTCACGGCACGCTGCGCGGGAAATGCGGCGGCAGCAGCAGCGGCAACGGCCAGTTCACTCGCCTGCTGTTCAGTCAAATCGGGCACGCGGGACAGCCTAGGGGAAGGTGGGCGATGCTCGGCGCAGGACCACCGGTTCACCCGCTGTGACGTTGACGCCCGGACCGGCGGCGCCCGGCTGAGACGGGACATCGCTGTTCTGTGACAACGAAGTTGGGAACTGGCCGGGGGCGTTGTCGGTACCGGCCGCTATGCTCGGCACAGCGCACCTCGCTTGTGCGCGCCGGCCCGGGCCCACCCCCGGGATCCCGGTGAACCGTGCTGCCGCGCGGGTGCGAACGACGACCGGTGCCCTCTTCCGAACCGCGCACCCTGGCCAAGCTCGTGGTGGGACGAACCGCAACGCCAGGACGCGACGAAGGAGAAGCGATGGCCCCGTCCTCCCACAACACCACCAACCAGGAGCGGATCGCCCGCGCGCTGAACCGCACGACCGGCTGCGGCTACCAGAAGGCCCTCCAGCGCGTGAAGGCCGCGGCCGCCGCAGGGCAGCTGCCCGCCAAGCTCGACCAAGCCGGCCGCGAAGAAGCCGTGCGTACGCTCACCGAGAACCACACCCAGCCTGCCCCGGTCGCCGTGGCGACCAGCCCGTCCGCCGACACGCAGCCCTCAGCAGTGACGCTCGGGCTGGTCCGCGGAGGCCTGGACAAGACCGTGGTCGTGACCGACGCTGGCGCCCTGGCCGCCCAGCAAGGCCACCGGGTACTGCCGGTCGACCTGGGAGAGCCGCTCACCGAACTGATGGCCGAGACGCACAGGGCGATGGAGGCACACCGGACCTTGCGGTACAAGGAGCGGGTCGTCGACGCCATGCGGGCGCAGCGGGACCAGAGTCTGAACCCGTACCTCCTTCCCACTGTGCCGCGGGAACTGGCGTAGCAGGTGGAACTGCTGCTACTGCAGACCCGTCGGCTGCCGCAGAGCGACAACTCGCAGTGAACCGCCGCCGTCGGCGAGGCGGGACCCGTCGGGTCCCGCCTCGCCGACGGCCGGTCACTCCCAGGCCATCGGCGCTCGGGCCCGCGGCTGGTGAGGGTCGCGTCCAGCGCCCGCCCGGGTACTCGGCCGGTAGCTCGTGCACGGCCTCCACCATCATCGGATGCAGCTCGTCAAGGTCCTGAGCGGCCCTGGGACGCCGCAGGGCGGAGCGGCGGCGAGCCGTTGCGGTGCCACGTCCAGGGCGGGCCGGAGGCTAGGCGTACCCCTGCCTCGTCCGCCGTCGCTTGGCCAGTTCCCCCGTTGGCACGTCCGGGCTTCGCTGTCACAGGACAGCCGCGCCCAGGGCGCCGCGCGCGGGAAAAAGTTCCGCCGGCTATGTCACACGCCGCCTGATCTCGACACCTCTATAGGCGTTGAAGATCCCCCGAAGGAGGCCAAAGTGACCACAGTGACCGGGCCCAGGTCCGCGCAGCCCGTCGACGTTCCGGCGAGCGGGGTGGCCACGAGTGGGGGTCTGGTCGGCGGCGGCGTGCATCGGATCACCTGCGCCGTGACGCGGGCGGCGCTCGCCCTGGTCCAGTCCCGGTACCCCACGCTGCCCGCAGGCCACCCCGAGGCCATCGCCGTATAGGTGCCGTCCCGACCAGGCCGCTCGCCCACGCCCACGTCCCTGGCTCCCAGCAGGGGCGGGCACCCACCCACCGTCCGAGGGATTCACATGAAGCCAGTTTCTGAGGTCGTCGTCTCCGCAGCGCGGGGCCGGGTCGCACGCGTGCGCCGGCTGCTGTGGCGCGGGGCCGGCGCCGTAGGAGGGCCGTCAGCCGAGATGACCACGGCGCGCGCCATCGGGCGGGCCATGCTCTTCACTCTGCTCGCCGTCAGCCTCGTCGGCACGCTGATGACGACGATCTACCTGCCGGCGCCGTGGGGTCGCCTGGTGGTGCTGCCCGCCGCGCTCGGCGCCTTCTGCGCGGGTGTCGCCGCGTGCCTCTACGCGTTCCTCGCCTCGCTCGCCGTCGTCGAGGCGGCACACCGGCGCGCCTCGGCGGCCGGTTCCGCGGCGAAGCGGCACGCGGCGCGCCGCCGGGAGGCCCGGACATCGGCAGCTCCGAAGTGACGTCCGCGCGATTCAGGGGCTGTTGCCGGTCGGCAAATACTCAATGAAACAAAACGGAAAAAGCACCACAAAACGATCTTGACGGGTTTGGGGTCCGGTGTCAGATTCGGGGTGATCACCGCTCAGATTCACGGCAGGGCGGTGGTGGTTGAAGGCTGTGCTGTTGCGTGCGGAGGGGGTGTCACATGCGTTCAAATGCGTCCGTGTCGGCCGCGGTGATGGGGAGCGCGCGGGCTCCCGGAGCCGTGTTCGCACGGGAAGGACGTGACGGTGGCCGGTCGTGGGGTGACCGACTTTGCTCCGGCCTCACTGCTGAGCGAACGGACAGGTGCGAATCTGTCGAGGGAGAGGCTGGCGCAGGCCGCATCCCGGCACGAGCCCTGCCTGAGCGCAGCGCACATCAGCTTGTACGAACTCGGTCGCCGCACTCCGCAGTTGAGCACGGTGGCGGCGCTGGCGAAAGCGCTCGGTGTCGAGGTCCGCGTGCTGCTCGTCCCGGTCGACACCGCGGATCTGGCTCGCCTCCGGGTGGAGGCCGGCCTCAGGCAGGGCGACCTCGCACGGATCCTGGGACTGCCACAGGCCCGTTGGTCCAGGACCGAGCGCGGCCTCGCCCCTGCGGAGGCCCGGGTCCTTCGGCAGGCCGCCGAAGCACTCCGCAAACCGTACGAGGTGGTAGCCCGGTCGGCGGTCCATACGCGGCGTGTCGCTCTCTCGGCGCCTCCCGGACGAGGCTGGCGGCGGGAAATGACCATGCCTGTACGCAGGTTGACCACGTACGCTCCTTAGCTCGCACGCGCCTGACTGGGTAGGCCCGGACTGCAGCCGGGTGTGCCGGACGGTGCACCGTCACGACCACGATTGAGGGGGATATGCCCATGGCACTGTCCGCCAAGGTATCCGTTCCGAAGATCACCAAGACCGGCGCGAGCACGGTGGCAGTGAGTCTCAGCGCCGTCGTACTCATGGCCGGCTGCGGAGGCGGGGGCGACTCGGCCGCAAAGAAGCCGTCCGCTCCCGCGACCACCAGCGCATCACCGTCTGCCGGCCCGGAGCAGGTCGCCCGGGAGCAGGTGCTGACGGCCTACCACGGCATGTGGAAGGAACAGGTCAAGATCTACGGAAGCGGTTCGTTCAAGGGCTCCGAGCTGGAGAAGTACGCCGCCGACAAGGCCTTGGCGAAGGTCCGGGCGGCCGCCTTCTACTACCAGAACAACGACCTGGTGGTGAAGGGCAAGCCGAAGTTGAAGGACAACCCGACGGTCACGCTGTCGTTGGGCGGCGAGTCGAAGAGCGCCACGATCGTCGACTGCGTCGACAGCAGCACCTTCGTCCCCGAGAACCGCAAGACGGGCAAGAAGTCCCAGCTCGACGGTGACAATCGGCGCAAGGTGCAGACATCCAAGGCCCAGTTCGGCAGCGGCCGGTGGATGATCACCGATTCTACGATAGACAAGGGGTCAACATGCTGAGCCTGCGCGGCCGCGGGGCTCTCCTCGCGGCCGCGGCCGTGGCCGTTCCTCTCCACCTGGGCCTTGCCGCCGCTCCGGCCGCCGCTGACGGCGGCAAGCCCGGCGGAGGCGTCACGTGCCCCGAGCTCGTCCCCGACTGCGACATCAACGCGGAAGGTGGCGGGGGCGGAGGCAAGGGCGAGAAGCCGAAGCCCGCCGGGGATCCGGGCGGCGGGGGCGGGGCTGGCTCCGCGAAGTGCTACATCGAGTGGGACAACATCGGCGAAGTTCCCTGCTACGACGCGGACATGGGGTGGTTCAATCCGGTCGGCCAGTGCTACTGGGAAATCCTCGAGCCGCAGCCGGCCAAGGACGCCGCCGACTGGGAATGGGGCACCGCGGCACCCGCCAGCGACGCCGAGCGCGCCAAGGGCAAGGTCTACAACGTGACCTGCCCCGGCGGCGGCCGTGAACTCGCGGGTGGCTCCACCTGGAGCCTGAACCCGCCGCCGGGCTTCGGCGGCGGCCCGACGGCCGAGGAGCTCGCGCAGGAAGCGATCAAAAAAATGCGGCTCCTGGGCGCCGACATCGGCAGCGCCCCCAAGGCGGGCAAGACCGGCCTGGTCGGCATGCCCGTGTGGATATGGAACAACAAGGCCCCCCGCACCTGGGGCCCGGTGACCGCCAGCGCGTCCGCACCGGGGATCACCGTCACCGCGACCGCCAACGTGAAGAAGATCGCGTACACCATGGGCGACGGCGGCTCCGAGGTGTGCACCACCGCGGGCACGCCGTACGAGAAGCGTTTCGGCGGGCAGCCCAGTCCCGACTGCGGCTACCGCTACACCAAGACATCCAGCTCCCAGCCCGGCAAGGCGTTCACCGTCACGGCCATCACGACCTGGACCGTCCACTGGGCCGGCGGCGGCCAGGCGGGCGACATCACCACCACGCGGGAGGCCGAGCCCGCCCAGATCACCATCGGCGAGGCCCAGGCCGTCGCCAAGCCCTGATGCTCCCGCACCGCGAAGGAAGCCGTTCATGACCACCGCACCCAGCCCCTCAGCCTCCGACACCGCGCGCCCGGCCCCGGCTCCGCAGCCGCTGGTGCGACAGCCCGTCGTCCGCCGGCGCAGGTCCAGCTGGATCGCACTGGGCACGGCCGTGATCTGCGTGTGCGGAGCAGCAGGCGGCTGGCTGTACACGGTGACCAGCCACCGTGAGCCGGTGATCGCGGTCGCCCGGGACGTGCCCATGGGCGCCGAGCTGAAGGCCGAGGACCTCATCGAGGCGCAGATCGCCACCGATCCGGCTCTCAAGCCGGTTCCGGCCGGGGACCTCAAGGAGTTGATCGGCAAGCGCACCACGGTGGGCCTGTCCCGCGGCAGCCTGCTGACCCGTTCGTCGGTCACCGACGAGCCTCTGGTCAAGGCCGGCGAGCAGCTCGTGGGGGTCTCGCTCACGCCCGCGCGGCTGCCGGCGACCCGGCTGAGCCCCGGGCAGAAGGTCAACGTCATCCACACGCCCAAGGAGTCGGCGACCGGATCCGACGACAACACGGCCGCGCAGACGTTGCAGGCCACGGTCATCGAGGTCGGCGGGCCGGACAACTCCGGCGACCGCGTGGTCGACCTCGCCGTCACTCAGCTCGACGGAACCCGGCTGGCCACCTGGGCCGCGTCCGGCGATGTCTCCCTGGTGATCGTTCCGGCGGAGGGCTGAGATGGCTGTCATCGCGTTCTGCGGCGCCAGCGGCGGTCCCGGCGCCACCACCACCGCGCTCGCGGCCCTGCTGACGTGGCCGCTGGCCGGCGGACGGCGGGTCGTGCTGGCCGAGTGCGACCCCGACGGCGGGTCGGTGGCCGCCGGCTACCTCGAGTCGAGGGTCTTCGGCGACCGCGGCCTGCACCACCTGCAGATCGCCGACCGGCGCGGCCACCTCGAAGAGGTCTTCTGGCAGCAGCTGCTGAACCTGTCCGAACCCGAGGCCGACGCCAACCGACTGCTGCTCCCCGGACTGATCAGCCCCGCACAGGCGGCCGGCCTGCACCAGACCTGGCCCCGGCTCAGCCAGCTGTTCAGCGACCTCGAACAGCGTGAGAGCGGCTACGACATCCTCGTCGACCTCGGCCGCTCCGGGGCCGCGGGCGCCGCCAGCGCCCTGGCCCGCAGCGCGGATCTGACCGCCGTCGTCGTCCGCGGCACGCTGCGGGCCGCCCACGCGGCCAAACCCCGGGTGGAAGCCCTGCGCGCCGCGCTGCAGATGCACGGACGTGACAGCAGCCGCATCGGGCTCGTCGTGGTCGGCGAAGGCCCGTTCCGCCCCCGCGATCTCGCCGAGGAACTCCAGCTGCCGATCTTCGCGGAGCTGCCCTTCGACGAGAAGACCGCCCATGTCCTCTCCCACGGTGGCGACGGCGGCCGGGGCTTCGGCACCACGCCGCTGATGCGCAAGGCCGCGGAGATGTCCCGCACCCTCCAGACCCTCGCTGTACAGGAGCAACTGCGGCTGAACGCCCCGGCGGAGCACCGCCCCACCACCCTCTTGCGCCGCCTGAAGACGGGAGCCGGTCATGACGCGAGGTAGGCCGCTCTTCCCCGGGCCCGATTCCTCCGGCCCGGGGAAGTTCCAGCCCCACCCACCGGCCGCCGCACCGCGCGCCGAGAATTCCGGCAGCCCTGCCCCCGGCACGGCGGCGCTGCCGGGCGCGCCCTCGGCCGCCGGCCGCGCGGCCCTGTGGGAGTGGGGCACCGTGCGCGCCCTGCGCGACGAGCTCAGCTCGCTGATGGCGCCGGAGTACCAGGCCTACAAGGAGTCGGCCGGCAAGGAGATGACGGCCGAGGAGGCCGAGCAGCGCGGGTGGGAGATCATCCAGGACCTCGTGGCCCGCTGGGCGGCCGATTTCTCCGCATCTCGGCAGATCTCTCCAACCTCCGCCGATGAGACCGGCCTGGCCCAGGCCGTCTTCGACCTGCAGTTCGCGCACGGCCGTCTCCAGCCCTATCTGGACGACGACCAGGTCGAGAACATCCTGATCAACGGCTGCGACAACGTGTGGGTGGACTACGCGAGCCAGCCCAACCGCAGGGTCGCGCCGATCGCCGAGTCCGACGAGGAACTCGTCGAGCTGCTGCAGATGCTCGCCCGGCGCCACGGCGCCGGTGAGCGCAGCCTGTCCAAGGCCTCCCCCACCCTGGCCCTGCGGTTGTCGGACACCTCGCGCCTGCAGGCCATGATCGAGGTCACGCCCCGCCCGTACGTCGTGATCCGCAAGCAGCGGGTGCGCGACGCCAACCTGGAAAAGCTCGTGGAGTTCGGCACCATCGACGCGAGCCTGATGCACTTCCTCAAGGCTGCAATGGCCGCCCGCAAGAACATCATGATCAGCGGCACGCAGGGCGTGGGGAAGACCACCATGCTCATCGCGCTCGCCCGGGAGATCGACCCCCAGGAGCGGGTCGGCACCCTGGAAACCGAATTCGAACTCTTCCTCCACGAGGTCGGGCACCTGGAGCAGGTCGTGCCCATGGAGGCCCGCGAGGGCAACGGCGAGCGGGTCGACGGACGGGATGCCGGCGAGATCGAGCTCGCCGACCTGATCGCGCCGTCGCTGCGCATGATGCTGCGCCGCATGATCGTCGGCGAGGTCCGGTCACGGGAGATCGTCCCCATGCTGCAGGCCATGAGCGCCGGCGAGGGCGGCTCGATGTGCACCATCCACGTCAAGCGCGCCGACGCGGTGTTCGCCCGCATCGCCCAGCTGTGCATCCAGCACGGCGGCGGCATGACGCAGGAACTCGCCTACCTCACCTCGGGCATGGCACTCGACTTCGTCGTGCACATCCACATGGACGACCGAACCGAACACGGCGGCGTCAAGGAGCGGTTCGTCCACCAGGTCCTGGAAGTAACCGGTGAGTTCAGCGAGTTGAGCGGAGCCCCCGCGTTCAACCGGATCTTCACCCCCGGCCCCGACGGCCGTGCCGTGCCCACCGGTGTCCAGCCCGCCTGCCTCGACGACCTGATCCGCGCCGGCTTCAACCCGGAGTGGCTGTCCAACTTCCAGAACGTCGGGGCCTGGATGTCCCGCCCGAGCGGCAAGGTGGCCTGACCATGGGGATGCTGATCGCCGGATTCGTCACGGCGGGCATGGTGGCCGGCCTGCTGCTGGTCTTTGCCGGCTTCCGCGGCTCCGCCGCCCCCGCCTCCGCCCGCCCGGTGAAGGTCCGCCAGGCCCGGCCGCCCAGGGCCCGCCGCATGCTGCGCCTGCAGATCGGCGGCGCGGCCGCGGGCGCCATGCTGATCTGGGCTGTCACCGGGTGGCTGCCCTCCGCGCTGCTCATGGCCCTCACCGTCTTCTTCCTGCCGTGGCTGCTGAACCCCAACAAGAGCGCGACCGAGCAGATCGAGCGTCTCGAAGCGCTCGCCCAGTGGACCAAGCGACTGTCCGACCTGGTGAAGACCGGCATCGGGATCGAGGACGCGATCGCCACCTCGGTGCGTACCGCGCCCAAGCCGATCGAGCGGGAGGTCGCCGACCTGGCCGTGCGGCTGCACTCGCGGATGGAGCCGCGCGAGGCCCTGACCGCGTTCGCCCGGGCCCTGGGAGACCCGCGGGCCGACCTGGTCGCCGCGGCGCTGCTCCTGCGTATCCGCGACCGCGGCCCCGGCCTTGCCGACGTCCTGTCCGACCTGGGCAACCGCACCAAGGACATCGTCCGGCGCCGCCGCGACACCGAGGCCTACCGGGCCAAGCACCGCACCACGGTCCGCTGGATCTGCGCCATCACCGTCGTCGTCGTCATCGCCACCTCCTTCAACAAGGAGCAGGTCGAACCGTACGGAACACCCCTGGGGATGATCGTCATGCTGGTCCTGATGGCCGCCGTAGTCGCCTTGTTCTGGTGGATGAACCGGCTCGGCGCCACCGTCACGCTGCCCGGCTTCATGGGCAACAGCGCTCCCGCCTCACCCGCGGCCAAGCCGGCCGAGCAGATGGAGGGGACCCGATGACACCGCTCGCTCTCGCCCTGCTCATCGGCGCCGGCATAGGCGCCGGCCTGTTCCTGCTCGTGCGCGAACTCTTCCCCTCCGGGCCCGCCCTGGGCCCCGCCCTGGAGCGCCTGCACGGCACCGCCGCCGCTCCCCGGTCCCACAAGACCGACGACGAACCCCCTGCCCTGACCCGCGCCGGGGACGCGGTCGCCGAGCGCGTGCGCCACTGGCCCGGCATCACCATCCCGGTCAAGAACCTGAACCTGGTCGGCGAATCGGTCGGGGAGCTGTTCGGGGCGAAGCTGCTGCACTTCGCCGTCGGGCTGCTGCTGCCCTCCCTGTTCACCCTGATCGTCACGATGGCCGGCATCCAGTTCTCGGTCGTCCTCTCCGGCCTCGTCGGCCTGCTGGCCGGCGCGGGGATGTGGTTCGTGCCCGACGCCCAGCTCGCCAAGCGCGCCGCCCGCGCCCGCGCCGAGGCCACGCAGGCAGTCATGGCGTACGCCGAACTCGCCGCGATGGAGCGGGTCTCCAGCGCCGGCGCCCAGGACACCCTGGAACGGCCCGCCGAGGTCGGCAGCGGCTGGGTCTTCCAGCGCATCCAGGCCGCCCTGCTGCGTGCCCGCCTCGACCGTGCCCCCGCCTGGGAGGCACTGCGCCAGATCTCCGACGAACTCGACGTGCCGGCCGCCGCCGACATCGCCGACATCGTCAGCAGCGCCGGCACCGACGGCGCCGCCATCTACGCCACGCTGCGCAGCCGCGCCGAAAGCCTCGCCGACGAACAGGCCGCCGATGACCAGGCCCGCGCCAACGCCGCCTCCGAAAGCCTCGTAGTGCCCGTGACCCTGCTGTCCATGGTGCTGCTCGTGTTCTTCGGGTTCCCGGCCGTGGCCCGCATCTTCTCCGTCTGAACAGCACCCAAGGGAGCACCACCGTGAACGACCTGAACCTGCGCATAGCCGCCACCGCCCACGCCGCCGTGCTCCGACTCACCGCACTCGTCCACCACCACCTGGACACACTGCGCGAAGAGGACGACCGGGGCGACAACAACATCTCGATGATCATGTGGATCGTGGGGGTCGTGGCCTTCGCCGCCCTCGCCATCGCCGCGTTCAAGGTGCTGGGCCAGAGCAAGCTCGATGGCATGACGGGCCTGTGATGCGCTGCCCCGCCTGGGCCCGCCGCCTGGGGAGACGGCTGCGCGAGGACGACGGTGACGCGTCGCTGGAGATGCTGATGTGCTTTCCCGCCGCCCTCCTGCTCGTCTTCCTGGTGGTGGACGCCTGCAACATCTACTTCGCCAAGACCGCGGCGACCACCGCCGCCCGCGAGGCGATCGCCGGTGCCCGCGGCTACGGCAGCACGCCCGGCGAGGGTGTCCGGCGGGCCGACGCGGTCTTCGACCGGGTCGGCGACAGCTTGCTCGCCCCCCGGGTGAGCGCCAGCAGCAGCGCCGAGCGCATCGAGTTCACCGTGACCGGCAAGGCCCAGTCCGTCCTCGGCCTGAACATCACCGTGACTGAGCACGCCAGCGGCCCGGTGGAAAGGTGGTCCAATCCGTGATCGTGCCCGCGCGCTGGAACCAGGACGACGACGAAGGCCGCATCGCGGTCGAGTTCGTCATGTGGGTGCCGGCCGTCCTGCTGTTCTTCGCGCTGGCCATGGTCGCCGGGCGCGTCACTACCGCGAGCAACGCGGTCGACGCCGCGGCCGCCGACGCCGCCCGCGAGGCCTCCCTCGCGCGCACCGCCGACGAGGCCTACCCGCGAGCCAAGGCGGCGGCCCAGTCGGCGTTCGACGACAGCAAACTGCACTGCGCGAGCACGTCGGTCACCGTGGACACCTCCGGCTTCTCCGCACCGCTGGGCCAGTACGGGGCGGTCACCGCGCGCGTCCGCTGCACCGTCGCGCTCGCCGACCTGGGCGCCGGGTTCGGATCCAAGACCGTCGAGTCGTCCTTCACCTCCGTCATCGACAGGTACCGGCAGCGATGAACCCACTGACGCGTCTTCGCACCCTCCTCACCCCGCTGCGCGATGACCGCGGCTCCCTGTCCCTGTGGTGGATCCTCATGGTGATCCCCTTGCTGATCATGCTCGGGATCACCTACGACCTGGGCGGCAAGCTCCGCGACATCGAGCACGCCGACGCGATCGCCGCCGAAGCCGCCCGGGCCGGCGCGCAGGCCATCGACCCCGCGCAGGCCGTACCGGGCGACGCCGTCGTCCTCGATCCGGCCAAGGCCGCGGCCGAGGCCCGCCGCTACCTGACTGCCGCCGGAGTGGACGGCACCGTCACCGTCGACGGCAACGGCACCACCATCACCGTCGACGTCACCACCCGGCGCCCCACCGTCTTCCTGCAGGTCATCGGCCAGCCCTCGCTGGACGTCGAAGGCCACGCCTCCGCCGAGCTGCTCCACGGCGTCGGCGCTCCTGAGGAGTGAATCCCGCCATGACACCCCGCCGCTCCCGCCGCCCCGCCGTCAACCTCCTGCGCGGCTTGGCCAGCCTCCTGGTCCTGCTCGCGTTGCTGGCCGGGCTGCCCGCACTGCTGTGGTTCCTCACCGGCGTGCTGCTGCCCCACGGGGTCTCCCTGGACGAGATCACCACGCTGCTGACCTCCCGTAACCTCGGCGCACCATTCTTCGCCGTGGTCATGGCCGGCGGATGGATCGGCTGGGCCGTCTTCGCCGTGTGCACCGTGCTGGAGATCCCCGCCCAGCTGCGCGGCCGGCCGAGCCTGTCCATGCCGTCAATGGGCGTCCAGCGCCTGGCGGCCACCCTCGTCGGCGGGGTACTGCTCCTGCTGCCCGCCGGCACCGCCATGGCCGCCCCCTCCCACGCGGCCCCCGCACACGCACCCACCCACGTCTCCGCGGCTGCAGCGCCGCAGGCCGCACCTGCCAGCGCACCCCGCTCCGCAGCCGCGGCGGCGACCACCACCCACTACACCGTTCAGCCCCGCGACAGCCTCAGCAAGATCGCGCAGCAGGAACTCGGCGACGCCGCGCGCTGGACAGAGATCGCCCAGGCCAACGACGGGCACACCATGACCGACGGCACGAAGTTCTCCGCCCGCGGCGTCCTCCAGCCGGGCTGGAAACTGTCCATGCCTAAGGACTGGAAGCAGCAGGACCAGACTGCTGCGGAGCCCTCCGGCGCCCGCCACAGCGAGCACACGGTGCGCTCCGGCGAGAACCTGTCGACGATCGCCGAAGACGAACTCGGCGACGCCGGCGACTACATGGACATCGCCCGCCTCAACCAGGGCAAGAAGCAGGCCGACGGCCGCACATTCACCGACCCGGACGAGATCTACCCCGGGTGGAAGCTCGTCCTGCCCAGCTCCGCCTCCGCGCCTTCCCAGGACAAGCCTGCCGACGAGCACCCCAGCGCCGATCAGGACTCCTCCACGGACAAGGACACCGGTGAGAAGGAGGCGTCGCCCACCGCCCCGGCCCAGAAGCCCGACACCCCTGACCGTGATGCCGCCGGCTCCGACACCAACCGGGACCCCATGCCCTCTACTTCCGAGCCGTCCGCGCCCGCCACCCCTGCGCCCGACCACTCCTCCCCGGCGGCCCCCGACCAGCACACGCCTACGGTCGAGACCGCCGGCGAGGACGACGGGCCGAGCGTTGCCGTCACCGCGGCCGCGGTCACGAGCCTGTTCGCGGCCGCCGTACTGGCCGTGCTCGGCGCGCGCCGAGCCCACCAGCAGCGCCGACGCCGCCACAAGCGGCGCATTCCTATGCCCGACGAGCACACAGCCAGCGCCGACCTCGAGCAGGAGATGCGCAACAACGCATCCGCCGACGGCCTCGATCTGCTTCACCAGGCTCTGCGTGCCCTGGCGGCCAACTGCGCCCGCACCGGCCGGCCTCTGCCCGAGATCGAAGCGGCCCGACTCGATGCGCGTGGACTCGAAGTTCACCTCTCAGCACCGGCTCCGGCCATCGCCCCCTTCACCGAGAGCGAGTCCAACCCCGCGGTGTGGTGGTGCCCCGGCCGCGGCGCGGCACTGCTGTCCTCCGACGAGGCCCGCGACACCAACGCCCCTTACCCGGCCCTGGTCAGCATCGGCGAGACACCCGACGGCGACCCTGTCCTGATCAACCTCGAGACCATAGGCCTGCTCCAACTGCACGGCAGCACGCAGGACGTGGCCGCGGTCATGCTCGGGATGGCGGTGGAACTCGCCTCCTCCGCGCTCACCGACGACACCTCCCTGCAGCTGTCCGGCATCGGCGCCGAACTCCAGGACGTCTTCCCCGCCCGTGTCCAGCACCATCCGGCGCTCAGCTCCGCCCTGGACGAAGTGCGCGCGCACGACGCCCTCCAGCGCGGCGCCCTGGACGCAGCCGGCGCCGACAGCCTCCTCGCCGCACGCCTGGGCGCCGACGGCGGCGACACCTGGATCCCCCAGGTCCTCATGTGCCCGAACGTGCCGACCGAGCAGCACGCCGAGGACCTGGCCGACCTGCTCTCCTCCCGGCCCCGCACCGCGCTCGCCGTGATCACCGCCGCCGACGGGGCTCTCCAGCTGCCGGGCACCTGGCTCGTGCCCGCCGCACCCGGCGCCGAAGTCGAACTCCCGGGCCTGGACCTGACCGTCACGTTGCAGCGCCTGGAGGCCGAGGCGTACGCGCCGCTGCTGGACCTGCTGTCAACGGCCAACCGCACCGACGACGTCCCCGCCCCGCCGTGGACCGCGGAACCCGACGCCGCATCCCACCTCGACCTCTCGGACGACGACGGCTCGGCGCTCGCCCCGCAGGCCACCGGCAGCCAGCCGGCCCCCGTCCAGGTCCACGTCACCACGACGTCCGCGAGCGACTCCGCCGTGGCCCTCCCCGACTTCAGCGCTCTCGCCCCGGCAACAACCGGCACCGCGCCCGAAGCCGGACTGGAGGCTTACCCGGAATCGGACTTCGACAGTGGTCTGTCGCCGGAGGCCGCCGGATACGGCCCGCAGGACGGGCCTGAATTCCCGGTGGAACAGTCCCCGGAGGCCGAAATGCCGCCGACGGGCACGCCGGTCGACGATGAAGACCCGGCCTCCACGGCGTACCCGCCGTACACCGACGGGCCGGAGCCGTGGGCGCCGGACGAGGACAGCGCCCTGAGCCCTGCCGTCAGCCACGCCCCTTCCGTCCCCGCAGACCTCGCCGAGCCGGCCGCCCCTCACGATCCCGACAACGGATCCACGGCGGACTTCGACGACGTCTTCGCCGAAGTTCTCAGCGAGCAGCAGCGCGACCGTTCCCCGTTCGATGTACCTGAAGACCTTGGCGCCGACGATGACAACCTGGTCGGTCCGGCATCCGACGCCAACGGCTTCGTCGACGACACGGACGCCGGCCCGGAGCCGGCACCCAATGCCGCCCCGAAGGTGCAGACGCCGGAGCCGCTCCTCGCCAGGGTCACCGCCGTCACCTCCAGCGTCCTCGCGGCCCTGAACACACCGCCCGACCCGCCCGCCGCTCCGCAGATCCGCGTCCTGGGCCCGGTCGACGTGGTCGGCGCCCTGGGCCGCGTAGAGTCCAACCGCCGCAACTCCCTCACCGAGATCGCGGCGTGGCTGGTGCTGCACCCCGGCCGCAACCGTCACGAGCTCGACGAGGCGGTCTGGCCCGGCCAGCGCGTGTACGCAGGCACCCGCAACACCGCCATCAGCAAGCTGCGCACCTGGCTCGGGCGCGACCCACGCCTGCCCGCAGACGCCCCCGACAGCTCCTACCTGCCGCCCATCAACAACGGCGTCTACGCCTTCAACCAGGACGTCACCGCCGACTGGCACCAGTTCAAAGACCTCTACCTCAAGGGCATGCACCACCAGGGCGAGGACGCCGACACCGCCCTCGCCCACGCCCTCGCCCTGGTCCGCGGCCGCCCCTTCGCCGACATCGACCAGAGCCGCTACGTATGGGCCGAACACGACATCCAGGAGATGATCTCCGCCACCATCGACGTCGCCCACGAACTCGCCATGCGCCGGACGGCCGTCCGTGACTTCCGGGCCGCAGCGAACGCCGCATCCGTCGGACTCACCTGCGACATCCAGGCCGAACTGCTCTACCGCGACCTCTTCCAGATCTACAGCGCGACCGGCGACCGAGCCGGACTCGAGCGCACCGCCCACCAGCTCAACAGAATCTCCACCGAGACGGGGCTCGACAGCTCACCCGAGACGGTGGCTCTCCTCAACACGCTGCTGGCCGCCAACTCGCTGGGGGCCGCGATGTAGGTTCCGCAGGTT
The DNA here is from genome assembly GCF_036345155.1 of Streptomyces sp. NBC_00582. GTDB lineage: Bacteria > Actinomycetota > Actinomycetes > Streptomycetales > Streptomycetaceae > Streptomyces. Next base: position 211,900 of record NZ_CP107773.1, on the reverse strand, counting down.
CGCGAGCAATTCCGCGTGATCTGAGCATCGGTAACGTTCAGTTGTCGTCTGTTAGTAATCGCCTGGTATTGGCTGTTCCCCTTCGCACTGTTCCAGTCTGGCCACAGAGCTCCTGAGAAGGGGCAGCCGGAAGAACGCGATTTCCACGGCTTCCATTCGGTACGGGACAGGTGGCCAGGCGGTCCGTGGTGATGCCGAATGGGACGATGGGCTCAGCTTTCCGGGGATTGGGGCCCCCGGCCTCCGCGGTCGGGGGACCGAGCCTCACCGAGGGAGCCACCGGCCCGCATGGGCTCACCGTCTTCCGGCTGCATCCCGAGATGCAGGAAGACGCCGGAGCAAGCCGACACCCAGAACGGGGACAAGACGATGCATGAGATCGGCGGAGGAAGCGCCGAGAGCGACGATCGCGGAGCAGAGGTGGACACCCCTCCCGGCGACTTCCATGTGCGGATGACGTTCATTAAGGACGGGCCGGCCATCGACGGCACCTGGGCCGACGGCGAGGTGGCCTTGCGCAAGTTCCGCGGCCTCGTCGGCACGCACGGGAGTGTGCCCGGCGTGGCCATCACGCTCAAGGTCGAGGCTGGCAACGAACAGGAGCCGCTGCGGACGTGGGCCGAGGGCGTCGAAGTGATCCACCGGGATCTGTAGCCACACCGCCAGGGCGAGGACAGTCACCCTCAACAACGACCGGCTGCGGCGAGCTGGCACGGCAAGACGCTCCCCTTTCTCTGGATCAAGGCATATGACTGACGTCCAGAAATTCGCCCGGGCACAGGTCGCTCTCTGCGAGCTGGAGGCGTCGGGCCAATTCTTCGATCGCGGCTTGAAGGAACGTGTTCTCCACGTTAGTCAATGGGCGACTGCCACCTCCCACCTTCCGTTCGAGGCTCCAGCCGGAAACTTCGTGAAGTCTCTTGATCACTCCTCGGCTAACCTTGAGCTTTTGCGCAGCAGCCCTATCCCCGCCAGCCCATACCGAAAGAAAAGTGGAAAGCCAGTAGCCGGCGTCTGCGACCGGTCTGCGGCCCTGCCTCACAGGTCGCAGACACATGAGTCTGACCGTCTGAGCAGCAGGCGTGTCCCGCCAGGACCAGTCAGGGGCAGGTGGAGAGCTTCGCTCGACGCTCACCGATTCGCCCTCAACGAACCCGGCAACGTCCATCTGAACGCCTGGCAGTTCGCCGGGCAGACGCTCCAGAGTCGCTTGAGCGAATGTGAACTCGAGGAGCACTCTTTCCTCAAGTTCGGCCTTTGCTCTCCATGCGTCTAGTTTAGGTTCGAGTGCTTCACGGGCATCCTGCACCGAAGGGTATGGAGAGCTGCTTGCTGCCGCATCGAGAGTTCGCTCGTTCAGCACCAATTCCCATCCGTCGGCATTGAATGAAACTGGAAATGCATTCTCGTTCCACACCAGGGGGTGCTGGTCTTTCCATGTGACCGAGTAGAGCAATCCCTTGACTCTCGCTTCATTCATGTCGCAAGTGTTGCCCCGATATTGCTGCCCAGCAAGCTCAAGAGAGAACGGGTCGACAACCAGCCCACTACATTTGCCCAAACTGCCCCTGAACAGGGGAAACGTCAAACTGCTGAAGGAGTACTAGGCTCCTCCTCATGCCTGAGCCCTCCATTCAGCAGCCCGGTCTCGTCGACCTCGACCCCGCCCTGGCGGAAGCGGCCATCACCCCCGAGTTCTGGCGCGGCCAGATCGCCGCGCGTCTCCCGGAGGAACCCGGCATCAGCGGGCAGCAGATGCTCGACGCCTTCCAGCGCGCCTACCGGCGGCACCTCGCCGACGAGATCGAGCAGCGTGGCCTGCTGACCGCCGCCGAGGTCGTCGCGGCGCTGCGCGCCGGGCAGTTGGGCAGGTTCCCCGCGTGAGCCAGCCCAAAGCACCTCGCTGCGCCGGCGAGATCGCCGCGCGGATCACCCACACGGCCGCCGCCCTGTGCAGCGTGCTCAACTCCCGCGAGCAGCCCACCGCCGCCGGCGACTCCGGGCACGACCACGGCCTGCACATCTTCGCCCGGCGCCTGCTGGTCGGCGTCGGCGAACACGTCGCCCCCGGGCAGGCGCCGACCGCGGACGGCGTGGCCCAACTGGTGCTGGACGCCGAGCCGTTGCGCGAGGCTCTCGCCTTCCGTGAGGACGCGAACGCACGCCGCCGCCAGACCGACTGGGAACTGCACTCGCTGGCGTACATGCTGCTGACCAGCCTCGACCTGCTCAGCACCCGTTACCCCGAGGTCGACGCGCACGTCGACGCGGCCATCCGCGAGCGGCAGCGGGCAAAGCCGTTCAGCGAGTCGGTCGCCGCCGTGCTGGCCGACTGGCCGGTGGAGCAGCGCGCCCGGCTCGCCGACGAACTCGCGGACCAGGGCTATGAGTTGCCCCCTGACGTGGTCGACGCGCTGCGGACGGTGCCGGACGCATGAGCGCTGCCGACCACGACCTGCCCGACCTTGACTGGGAGCCCCGCACCGACGACCAGTTGTACAACCCGTCCAGGGAGGTGGAGCACCCGGGTAGTGAGGTGTTCTTCCCACCGGTGCCCAACGGCCTGGACTACCTGGTCAGCGTGGGCGAGTACTTGGCACTGGGGGACGAGCGGATCAGCGCCCGGGACCTGAAGTACGCCGTTCTCCATCTGGCGGCCGGCGCCGAGGTGCTCCTCAAAGCCCGGCTGCAGCTGGAGCACTGGTCCTTGGTCTTCAAGGACCCAGGCCAGGCCAAGCGGTCAGAACTGGAAGACGGCACGCTGAAGAGCTGTGGCCCGGACGAGACCGTTCAGAGGCTGAAGGACATCGCCGGGATCCCCATCAGCGACAAGGACTCCAGCGCCCTGCACAAACTGGCGAAGCACCGCAACGCGTTGCAGCATTACGGGCTGATCGGTCCGGCGGCGAACGCCCGCGCCGTGGAGAGTCAGGCTGCGGAGGTGCTGGACTTCCTGATCCGTTTCCTCGACGAGGAGCTGCTTCCCGCGTTGCCGGCGCCGGAAGCGGAGAACACCCGGGCGGACATGGAGCAGATCCGCGGCGGTCTCTCTCAGATTGAAGGCTTCGTCAAGAAGCGCATGCAACGGATACGCGCGGACCTGGAACCACTGCGGGACCGCACCCTGCGGTGCCCCGACTGTGACCAGTGGGCACTGATCGCCGAGCCGCGGAAAGACCGTGTGAGCTGCTGGTTCTGCGGCTCTTCCCAGCCGACGCACGACGGGGCAACGATGTATGCCGTGTTCGTGCTGGGCCGCGACCCGGGAGCACCGGACCTGCTCGGGATCATGGCTGTGGAATCGTGCCCGGACTGCAACGAGGAAAGTCTCGTGGTGGGAGCGAAGACCGCCGCAGCGCCGGACGAGCAGGTGTTCTTCTGTTTCTGGTGCGCCCGGGCGATTCCGGGGCTGGCGCACTGCTCCCGCTGCTTCGTGCCGTTCCGCGCGCGGGAAGACGAGACCACCTGCAGCAACTGCTCGGGCAACGTCGCCGCATCGCACTGAAGAGAGAGACCTGGACGCCAGAGCGCGCCGATGCCCCAAGAAGGCCTACGGATCGCTTGCACGTGGCCCTCGCCGCGATCTGGGCCCCGCGCAAACCCTGTCGGACCACCTAACTGGACCCACGCTCGTGCACCTCGGCGAAGGAGACCCGCCACTGCTCCGGCGTGAACTGTTCACCAGGTCGGAGAACCGCCACCACGCCGCCGACAGCAGCTTCGTGCTCGCGATGCATATGCCGTACACCTCCCGACGCACAGCCTCACGCCGATGCGCCCGGCCGGCCTGCAACTGGCGCTCCGCGCATGAGAACACACGGGTCGCTGACGCGGGTACAGGCATGCATGGAGATGCGAGTAGGAGATTTAGCCGCAGACCCGCGCCGCGGAAGAGGCGTCCATCCTCGTCGTCAGACTCCGAGCGCCCGCCCTCGGCCTCACGAGCGTTCACGAACCGGGGCGCAGTTCCCGGGCTGATCCCCATCTCCGTTGGCGTATCGGTCGCCGTCGTCGCTCACCGACGGTGCAGCCGGTACGAACGTAGGCGACCAGTTTGGTGGGGCGATTTCCGGGAGAAATCCGAAGAGGGCGTCCGTCGTCCAGACCATGCCCAGGTCGGAGTTCGGATCCAGTCGTCCGCTGTAGATCCCGACCAGGGCCGTGACCGACTCCTCGTGCATGTGAACGACACCGTCAGCAACGACGGGTTCCCCAGGCCGGATATGCATCACGACTGGAGAACCGGACTGGCCCGGGCGAGTCCGGGAGTCGAGCAGGAATCCGGGAAGTCCTCCCCAGCCGGCGAGCGGTTCGCTGGCCACTGGAGCTGCCGTCCAGACGGCGAACGGCCAACTGCCGGTGTCCCCGAAAGGGAAGCCCAGGACGAAGAGGCGGTCTGTGATCCGCAGAGGGATGGGGGTGTCCGCCTCGCTGCCGAACTGCGCACGACGTTCTTTGGGAGACAGCTCACGCAGAGTGGGCCAGGTGTTGGGCATGGCCGCGTCCACCGCGGGCCCTGGCACGTCGCCAATACGCAAGGCGGCGACATCGATCCGCCGCTCGACGGGGCTGCGAAACCGTGGGTTGGCCTGGAACTCATCGAACTCGTCGTCGTACAACTCGTACTCGACATGGATGGGCGCAAGGTCGTCTTCGCCCGCGAAGCGCACGCGAATGTAGTCCGGGCACAGGGCCTTGTCTGACCTGATCTCGCCGGTATCGGAGCGGCGGCCGCTCAAGACATGCCAGGCCGTAACGAGCCAGTAATGTCCGGGAATTCCGACCAAAAACCCCGTAGCGGACCCAAGGCGCTCGTCATCCTCGTCCCCGCGGGAGCGGAACCAGGATTCCATGTATAGGGCGGCGTACGACAGCGTGTGAACGCGGTGGGCTCCTTGCATGTCGGGAGCCTATGGGCACCCGACATGCGCGGCGTGCAACCTTCTGCACTTTCTACGCTGCCGCCCCTAGCTCCGGGTGCCGGACGTGGGTCCGTATGTCGGCCCCGACAGCGTGCAGCAACACGACCGGCTCGCCGGCCACTATGCGTTCTGCGACACGGTCTCGCCCTGCGCCGTCCACGTACGACGCACACGCTCGCGCCCGCCCGTCTCTTCAATGAGCCAGACCACGACCTTTGGATCCCTGCTGTAGAGCCCGGCCCACTCCGTGTAACGGTCGCGAGCTCGATGTCAGCGCCCACTCCCCTTGCACGGCTGGGCCGTTGGCCACGAACCGCAGACGGGCAGCGATACCTGGTCTTGATCGTGGTCCTTCCGAATCGCTTCGATCGGGTAGCTGTAACCCATTGCTGTGCCCCGGCTCCCCAGCCGCAGAGGAGGGATCGGCGCTCAGGCCGGCGATTCGTGAAACGCGCTCCGCGGAGCGGCAACCCCGGCCGGGCTGTGGCGACGGTTACCCAGCGGGCACTCTCCGGTGTCGAGATCGCGATGAGGGAACCGCCCACGGTCGTGGCGGGCGCGAGGCGGCTCCGTTCCTGTCGCCGGTTCCCGGGCCGGGACACCGGGACAGCGGGGTCGCTTGCCTGGTGAAGCCGCGGACCGCCCAACCGAGCGGGTGCGTCCGGCGGCCGACCCCGCCGATGTCAACGTTTCCGGAGTGCCTTGTCTTCGCTGGTCGAAGGCCTTCACGCTGTGTTCCGTGACCGCACAACGACAGGAATCACGCCCGCTCCACCCCGACGTACGCAAGCGCCGTAGCGCCGCCGTGCTCGCCATGGCCGCCGCGCTCGAACACCGTCCTACGCCCACTGCCCCTGACCAGCGGGCGTTCCTGGTGTGCCTGGCCGATCTCGCCCGGATCTGCCTGCCGAACGGCCCGGACAGCACACCCGGCGACGATGACCTGCGAGTCCTCGCCTTCGCCGGGACGATGAGCCAGTCCAACGACCACGGCTACCGCGAGACCGACGAGATCTTCGACGGCGATCTCCTGATCGACGGCGCCTATTACCAGATCCCGGACAGCCGCCGCGGCCCCTACGCCGGGGCCCCGGAAGATCCCGAGACCAATCCGCGGCGGCTGGTGGCGCGTATGGTGCTGCGCATCCTGCAGCAGGTGACCGACGAGGAGAAGCACCTGACGGCCGCTCGTGACCTGCTCACCTGGGCCGTGGACGCGCCGCCCCTGGCCCGCGAGTTGATGACACGTCGGGTTCGTGCGGGAAAGAGCCGCTCCGAAATCGCCGCCACCGCCAAGGTGTCGTCCGTGAGCACGGTGAGCAACTGGGAGTCAGGGCGCACGATCCCCCACCGTCACGACTGGCCCGGGCTGTGCGACGCCTACGGCTTCACGCATGAGGAGTTCGTACGCTTCCTCGACCGCACCGGGCCGCCCGAGCGGCGTGGCGCACCCTCCCGCGAACCCGCCGAACCCGACCCTGGTGCTACCTCCGACCGTGTCGACGTACCGCATGACGACTGCGATGTGCAGAAGCGCCGGGTCACCCAGGAGGCGCCCCGGCTGGGTGCGCACCCCGTCTGGCAGGACGACATCGACGGCCTGCCCGGAATCGGGGGATGGTTCATCGACATCCTCCAGGACGAGGACGACACCGATGACGCTGGCGCCCGGCGCCGGCGGTCGGGGCCGAGCACGATCCCCAGGTCCGCCCCGGAATCCGGAAGCGTGCTCGGGCCGGTGTCACTGTCGGCGCTCATGCACCGGTCGGACTGGGCGGTGTTCCTCCTTGAGACGAGCGGTCCGCTCGGCGATCACGCGACCCGGCAGGTCGCGGGGCGTCAACGGGGTACTCGTCCCGACGGTCAGGCCGTCGCAGCGGCCCTGGAAACAGCCGCGGAGCTGGGTCTTGCCTACCAGCACGCCCGCAGGCTGCACTCGCTCGGCCAAGAGCCCCCTGCGTCGGACCTGGAGGCCGCGGCCGAGCGGGGTGTCGCCGATGCGCTGTCGAAAGTCGCGGTGCTCACTGTCATCTTCAGCCGCTGAGGCAGCCATGCGGTTTTTCCTGACCACGTCCGGAGCAGCTACCGGCATGCCACGCTGGCCCCCGGCGTCCGGCTGTCGCCCGCACGCGGCGCCTCTGCCCGACTCGGCGTGGAAGACTGAGCCGGTCGCCGCCCTACCGCCCCGGGCGGGACGGGGTGGAGAGACGAATTGAGCAGGCCCGAAGACACCGATGCGTTCAGTGTCTACGCCGAGGACGCCCAGTACTACGAGCTCCCGGAAGAGGACCTGGACAGATCGCTGCCCGCGTTCTCCCGTGGTCTTCTGACGGCGGCCGGCCGCATGCTCGCCACCCTCGCCTACCGTGACGCCGCCACCTACGGGGACCGGTCCTTCGATCGCTCCGCCCCGCAGGCAACCGGCACCGTTCTGCACCTGGCGCCCGAAGCCTGCGACACGCGCGACCGCGCCTTCCGGGCCGGGGCGGCCCGCGCCTTCCACGATCTGGCCGAGGATCTCGACGCCGGAAAGGCCCCGCTGCCGCGCTGCGTAGCGGAGGACTGGGCCCTCGCTCAGATGCTCACCCTGGCATCGCGTGCATGCGCGGCCAGCGACGGAGAACTTCGCGCCCTGGGCGTCCCCCTGCCCGAGGAGGGCAAGGAGGGTTCGTACCGTCCGCCGTACTGGGAGGACGCCTGGCAGTTCATCGTCGAGGGCGCGAAGTACTCGATCCCCGAAGCCCAGCCCGCGGACACCGGTGAGGACGCGGAGGACGTCGAGGACGAGACGATGCCCGAGCCCGAAGGAGGCTGGGACGGGCCGGACTACTGGTTCTCGCCCTACTCCATCACCACGCCCCGCGACCCGCACCGTGGGCATCCCGCATGGGCGCAGGCCCACCTCGACGGCGCACCCCTGGTCCCCGCCGGCCCGCTGTCCGCCGAACGCACCGCCGAGCTCTTGCGGCTCGGGTCCCGGACCACGGCGTGGGACGCCTACGAGGGCCAAGCGGAGTACGAGGAGCTCGCCGAGGTCCTCACCCCGCAGGCGGCCCAGGTCCTGGCGGTGGCCGCCGGCATCGTCGCCGAGCGCGGCTACCACGACCTCCTCCACTACGGTGACCGCGTCTTCGACCGGCCATCCGAGGAAGACGAATGGCGGCTCGACGACTCCTTCCTGCTGGAGCTGCCCCCGATCTGCGACGGACAGGGAGCCAGCTGGCGCCTGGCCATGGTCCGCGCGCTCGACGACCTCGCCGACGACCTGCGGGCCGGCCGCGCACCCCTGCCGCGCTGCACCGCCGAGGAACTCGCCTTCCACCTGATGCTGCGCGAAGCCGAAGTGCTGTTCGACTACCTCGAAGACGACGAGGACTTCGCCGAGGGCTACGGGCTCCCGCCAGCCGAGGAGTTCACCGCCCGGCACCGGCAGTCCAGCCTCTGGCGCGAGGCCTTCCTCCAGGACGAGGACGTGCTGTTCCACTACGACGAGAGCCTCGCTCACGTCGCAGCCGACCCCGACCATCCCGCCAGCCAGCAGCTGGGCACCGGAGACCTGCGCCCCAACGCCTGGTTCGTCACCTTCGGCAATATGCGGCCCCGCGACGCGGCCCGCGGCTTCAATCCGGACGTCCTTGACCAACTGCGCACCGCCGACCCGGACGCGTTCTTCGCGAGCACCCCCGCCCTGACCGCCACCGTGCCCGAAAGCCCCTCCACCGCACCGGACTTGCGCGACGAGTTCGAGACCTTCATCGGCTATGCGCAGCGGCGTTTCTTCAACGAACCGACCGCGGTAGCCATGGCCGCCAGCCTCGACCGGCTTCTCACCCTTCTCCTGGCGACCCCCGTTCTCGGTCTCGACGTGTGGCCGCGTCACGACCGAGCTCAGGCCGAGCAGGCCGGACCGCTTCTGGTCGACCGCGACTTCTGCCTTGCCGGCCGCGCCCACGTCTGGAGGCTGCACGCGGACCAGAATGAGCGTCACGCCCGCACCTGGGCCCTGAAGCTCCTCGACGACTGCTCCGCCTACGCGCTGCGCGCCCTCGCTGCCCCGGTCCCGTCCTACCTGGCGCACCGCGAGCCCGCGCGCCCCGCGCCCGACCCGCAGTTGCCCGGCAAGATCACCGCGCGGCTGAACGAACTCGCCGAGCCGGACACCGCACGCGGCACCCTGCGCCACCAGCTGGCCGCACACAAGATGACCTGCGCCGACCTGGCCGACGCGGCGATCCTGCCCGAGACACTGGTCGCCACATGGCTCGACGGCACGGGCACCATCTCGCCGGCCCAGCTCGTCCGCTGCGCCCCGGTGCTGCAGATGCCCGAAGACGTGCTTCTCGCATGCCTTGGCGGCGGCCGTGACCGCCACTACTGGCCGCTGCCCCAGGCCGATCCGGATCAGATCGCAACCGGCACCTGAAGCCGGCAGCGGGGTGAATAGCCACTGCTCGCAGAGTTCGGCCGGTGCACAACGTGCTGGACCACGCCGCCTGGCGGCCGGGCGGGCGATAGGATCGGGGCTGCGTCTGTCACCGGGCGTGCCGTGACCGGACCCACCTCCGGCCAGTGGTGAATCCAGCTGCCGCTGGGAGCGTGATGCAGTGGTGACCGTTGGCGCTCCCGCCTTTCTTTGACCGCCCTGTATGCACTCCGGCGCCGGTCGTGGTGGGACGGCCCGGGCCGGAACGTGCAGGAGCCGTCGTGTCGCCGAAGAACAGCACGAACATCAGCAACCGCCAGGACATCGCCAGGGCTCTCAACGCCGAGACGCGGATGGGGTACCAGCGTGCCCTGGAGCGCGTCGTCGACGCCGCCGCGAAGGGCCTTCTCCCAGCCGTGCTGGACGCGGCCGGCCGTGCGGAGGCCGTCCGTATCCTCTCCGCCCCGACCGGACCCCAGCCGACCGACCGCAAAGCCGCGCGCATCACCCAGAGGGTCGGCGAGGCCGCCCCCGTCGCTTCGCCAGCCTTCCCCCTATGGGACGGAGCAGCGGTGACGTGGCCGGACGCCGGGACTCTGGGCAGCACCGCTCCAGCGAACCACTACGTGGCCGCGGTCCGCGGCCGGCTGCGCCAGGAGATGGCGAAGTTCCTGATCGACCGCGCCGGAGCCCGGTGCGCCGACGCGGACCACTGCTGGGAGCTTGGTCACTGGATTCCGTCGGACGACGCCGCTTACGCCGTCCGCCAGGCCCAGCAGTACCTCGGCGACAGGGGATGGACGCAGGTCCGCATCCTGTGGGCCCGGCCCGGTGCGCCGTTCGCCGAGCCCGAGTGGATCAACGTCGACGTCACCAGCGTGCACCCGCGCAGCGCCGGCCCCCGGGACCTGCCCTGGCTGAGCGCGTACGACGGCCGGGACCACTTCGCGCTGACGCTGCGCGACATCGCCGCCCTCAGCCTGCCCGGCGACGACGACGAGACCGCCCCCGTCAATCCCGACGACCGGGCGAAGGCCCTCGCGGCCAGCGTGCAGAACCCCGACCTCGAACGGGTCGACGGTGCCCGACGCGGCGCCCTCTACCAGGCACGGAAGGACGAAGAGGAGCTGCTGCGCGCCTCGGCGCACCCCGACCGCCCCGCACTGGTGCCGCTCGGCGGCGTCGGGACGGGCGGCGGCGAGGTGGCCCTCGACCTCGACGCACCGTTCCTCGGCCACCCGACCCGACAGACCAGGGACCTCCTCAAGCGCGCAGGGACCTGGGGCCTGACCCTGCGCGAGGTCCGCGAACACCTCGCCATGGACGATCCCCAGGCTCTGGCCTACCTCGGCGCGATGGCCGACCAGGGCCTGCTGATCGCACCCGGTACCGGCACCGCCGCCGACCGGGACGGCGGACGCTGGAAAATCACAGCAGACGGTGTGCAGCTCGGCCGCGGCACCGGCCGCAAGGTGATCACCCGCGCCAGGGCCGACGCCCTGGCCGCCAAGGTCGTCACCGCAGCACGCGACATCAACGCCGACCCCGACTCGCTGTGGTGGGTCAAGGAGATCCGGGCCGCCGGCCCCTACTCCGACCCCGGCCGGGAGCAGCTCCTGCACGTCGACCTCGCCGTCCACCTGTCTCCGCGGCTATCGGACCAGACCGAGCAGGCCAAGGCCGAGGCCCGGATGGAGGACGACGCCAGGGACGCCGGCATGACCGGCCTGGTCCGCGACATGGTCGGCTACGGCCACTGGCGCACCAGGCTCGCCCTGGCCGGCAAGGGCACCACCGTGCGGTTGTTCATGCTCCACCCGTACGCCGAGGAGGGAACGGTCTTGTTCCGGGAGGACCGCGACCTGACCGTCAGCCGCACCACGCCGCAGTACCGCAAGCCCGAGCCCGGCACCGTCGGCCGTTGCTCCTGGTGCCGGCGCGACTTGCCGGCCACCCGGATCTCGCGGCCCGGCGAACCGCGCAGGTCCTCGCCGATCGCCCTGTGCGAGGACTGCCAGGGCCTGGGCGGGGTTTTTGGTCGCGCCGACGACTACCAGGAGGTCTACCCCCACGCGAGCTACAAGGCGCTGAAGGAACTGCAGGAAGGAGGTGCGTTCCACGGCACGGGGTGCGCGCTCTGCGGGCGCCTGCCCGCCACAGGGCACCAGTGGTGGGAGCAGTGGAGCGGAAGCGACGAACCCGATGCAGTCCTGAGGCTTTGCCAGGTCTGTCCGGGCCTGCTGGGTCTGGCCGACCGGCGCGAGCGTGAGCAGGAGTGGAGGGAGCTCCACCAGTCCGCCTGCCTGACGGGGATGCACGCGATCCTGCGCGAAGAGGCAGGGCTCGAGCCGTTCACGGTGCCGACGAGGAAGCGGAGGCTCCCGCGCCTGACCGCGTTCCACCAGCAGATCCTCGAAGCCATCACCGTCAACGGCGTCATCTCGGCAGCCGACATGGACCGTATCGACCACGCGCAGGAGATTTACCGGAAGCGTGACTGGTGGCAGTCGCGCATGGGACACCTGCTGCAGCACGACCTCGTCACCCCTGTCGGAGGCGAGTGGAAGCGCCCGTGGTCGCGGATGCGCGCCATGGACGACGAGGAGCGCGACCTGGTCCGCAAGATGCGGGAGCTGCACGTCCCGGGCCCGGTCTGGAACGGGACAGCCGCCGTCGAACTCCAGCCGCCCGCGGACTGGGTCTGTTTCGCGGACCAGCTCAAGACGCTGGCCGACAAGTACGACCGCCTGGCACTGGGCGTGCGGGAAGCAGCGCAGGGTCGGCACGTCTGATCTGGTGGTTGGAGGAGATGTGCGAAGCGCACATCTCCTCCAACGACCCAGGCGCCGCGCTGGCGCTTTGCCTGATGGTCAAACAGCGCGTAGCCGCGGCCCCTGGAGGGTTTCCGGCTCCTCGGCGGGGTCGGAGTCGGCTTCTGCCGCCCTTTCTGCCGTGTCCTGGGCCGCGGAGCGGAACTTCGTCTTGAGGTGTGGCGTCGCCTTCATGGTGGCGGCGGTGAGCGCACCGCCCGCTACCGCGGAGACCGCGACAAGCCCGGCGACGGCACGTTTTCCGTTGAGCAGGTCCGCGTGGCCAACCAGGTTTCTGGCGCCGTCACGCAGGAGCGTGCTGTACCCGCCGCTCGCCGAGTTCGACAGGGCCGTCCCTACCGCGCGCTTCACCAGCATCAGTTCCCAGACCGAGCCACCCCAGCGAATGTTCATGGGGCCGCTGTAGGAGGCTCCGGGGAGGGGAAGTGGCGGGTTTCGCGCGTATCTCCTCCGCCCACCGATCTGATCCCGGCCCCGAGGCCGTGCGCGAGCTGGGCAGCTTCATCCAGGAGCAGATGGCCGCCGTGTCCCGGACCTGTCCGGCGGCCCGCCGAACCCGCGCGTGAACCGTCCGATCCACCCACCGGCCAGGGGCCGCTTTGAAGACCGGGGTCACGGGAAGAACCGGATCGGCTTCCCCCGCCCGGCCCCGGACCGCTACCGTGGTCTCATGACGAGGTTCCAGGTCGAGATGAGCGACGAGTCAGGCGGCAGGCTCCGGCGCGCCGCCGCGGCCGAAGGTGTCGACCCCGACACGTTCGCGACTGCCCTCGTCGAGGCGAACATGCCCCGGCATCTATTCCTCACCGGCGCACAGGCGTGCATCGACGAGCTCGGAGAGGCCTTCGCCGTCCGGTTCGGCCCGAGCCGCCCCGGCCGCCAGGTCGCCTGAGCAGAAAGACCCTCGTGCAGCTGTCGATCGATCGCCGTTGGCTGTTGGAAATTATCGAACAGCGCCTTGCTGATCACCCAGACATCACTGACTGGGGTGCGACAGCCGCGGCCGTCGCCCGCCACAGCGACACGATCATGGATCAGGTCGTCTACCCGGAGCCGCATCACCGCGCTGCGGCCTTGCTCCAGTGCCTGCTGAGGATCCCCGCGCTCGCTCACTCCAACGAGATCTTCGCCCTCTCCGTGGCCTACGGCTTCTTGAACATGTGCGGGCTGACCGTGTCGGCGAAGGCCGACGAGGTCGGGGACCTCATCGAGGCGACGCTCGCCGGGACCGTCGACGTCCGGCAGATCGCCGCCCAGCTCAAGAGCTGGACCAGCTGACCCGCATGTGGACGCAGGTCCAGATCAACGGCCTGGACGTCTTCACGCAGTACCCGAGCCCGTTCTCCGCCGGCCCACTGCAGCCCGACGTGCTGACCGGCGGCCTGGACGCCACGCAGGTGCGGACACGCAACGCGCACCACGAAGCCGGGCACGCGGTCATCGGCATGGCCGAGGGCCTGCCGGTGACCCTCGCGGTCCTCGGTGCCGACTCGGCGGAAACCCCCACACCGCCGGATACGTACGCCGAATCCGGGAACGTCTCGGTCGGCCCGTTCGCGGTAGCACCCCTCGACAGCATGCTCGCCTTCCACGTTGCGGGAGTGCGTGCCGCGCACCGCTGGCTGGACCAGGAGCAGCTGTTGACCCCGGCGACGGCGTTCCTCAACGACGTGGTCGCGGGCGTAGGCGATCAGGCCAAACTCCGGTCGGTCGACGCCGCGCAGCCGGTGCTGTTCACCTACGGAACGGGACGCCCGCAGCAGCTGCCGGACGGCTGGGACCATGTGGAACTCGCTACGGTCTACGCCCGGGTGGATGGCTTGGTCGAGCGGTACTGGCCGTACATCGCTGCAGTGGCCGGCCATCTGCTCGCGCACGGCCGGGCGGATGCCGAGGATCTGGCGGTCCTCTTCCCGCGAGCGCAGCGGCCCAACGGCCGTTCAGAGCCGAGCAGTTCGCTCCCTCCGCGGCCATCGCGCGAGATCCCGGCCGTGAACCCTCCTCGCTCCCGGGCCACCGAGCACTCCTTACGGGCCTGAGCGTTCCGCACCTGCCCGTTCTCGTGGTTCAGCGAACCGGTTCCTGCTGCACGGGTCGTTGTCACCACGAGAGAATGTGAGCCGGAGTCCGAACTGCTGCCGAATCGCCGTTGTATATCGTGAACAGCGCCAACCATCGGCTGTCGACGACTCGGCCCAGTCTGCTCGATCACACCTTCTTCACACCATTTCGTCGCTAGGCTGGCGACAACGCGCCCTGGCCGTCACGTCCCCCCGTGCATGGCGGCCGGGGCCGTTTCGCGCCCGCAACCCAGGTGATGGCGGGCGGCCCGCCCCTGCGGGACAGTCCCGGCCGGCACCCGGGAGGCGTCATGGGAGCAAAACGGGCGCGCAGCTGGGGAGTTGCCTGCGAGGCTGTCTCTCCAGATCAGCCGGTTCGGGGAACGGACGCACGATGACCGCCAGGCACCTCACCTCCGCACAGCACCGCCGCGTGGAGTGGAAGATCCTTGACCGGGCCATGGCGCGGTTCTCGACCGACTCGCTGATCGTGCTCCTCCAGGCGGCGCTCGTCGCGCCGGACAGCGCCCGCTTTCATGATCATCTGTTGCTGCTGTTCACCCGCGTCCTGCGCACCCCGGCCCGCGGTGGCATCCCTGCCGGCGCCGCCGACCTGCCCGTACTGGTGGAGGCGTCCGTACGGGCCGCACCCGGGCGCGGCGTCGTGACCGATCGGGATCCAGGGGATGTCCGTGACCGGGTGCGGTTCACCGTGGCCGGAGACCAACTGCTGGTCCACCCCGGCCAACTCGCCCACCCCTTGCTGGTCCTGCGCACCCTAAAGCTGACCGCGGCGGCCGTCGACGAGGCTCTCCACGAGGTTCTCGGATTCGGGGCGGAGGACGTCCTCGAGCTGGTGTTGCGCCTGACCGACCGGAGCCTCGCCGCGCTCTCCGCGGCCTGGCCGGAGCCCGAGACCGCGCCGGACGGCGAGGAGGGGCGCGAGGTCTCCTGCCGGGTCACGCCCGCCGAGGTCCGCGCGGCCGCCGCGATCACCTCCGCGGATCCCGCGGAACTCGTGCAGGCCGCTCGGTGCCCGGAGCGCGCCGAGCGGGCACTGCAGTGGCTGACGTGCCGCATCGAGGATCTGCCGCTGCGCTACCACCCGGACATGCCGCTGCTCGGCCCGGTCCTGGCGGTGACCGCGCACGGCCGGCGTCTGCCCGTACCGGCCTGCGCCGCGACGGAGGCCGCCGCCCCGGCCGTCGCCCGCCTGCTCACCTCCCTGCCTCCGGCCGGCCTGGAGGCGGCCGAGGCACGAATGCAGGAGCTGACAGTTGCCCGGCTCGCCCAACTGCTGGGCCTGAAAGCTGTTCCCGCCCGGCCGCTCCCGGTGTGTCTGCTCTCCTCGCCCAGCCATCGCTACGACATCGCCGTCGTCAGCGCTGTCGCGGACGGCGCCCTGGGTGTGCGCGTCGAGGAAGGCCGGGCCGCGCTCGCCGACGCCGACGTGCCGGCAGGCCGCGGCCGGCTCGTGGTCTACGGCGGCCCCCGGTTCCTCGGGCCCGAGCTGATCCGCGACACCCTCTTCCTGCACGTGGAGGAGGTGGCCGAGATCCTGCACGACGCCGGAGGCGACCTCGCGGCGCTGGCGCTGTTCGTGCTGGAGCTGACCGAGCATCCCGGTGTGCACGGCGTTTTCTACCGCGACGCGCTCGACGCCTGGTCGGCCTGGCGCCGCGGCGGGACGCTGCTGGCGCCCGGCCCCAACGGCGACGATGTCGCCATGGTCCCCGAGGCCGTACGCGACGAGGTCTGGGATCGGGCCGCCGCACGCGTGAGCGTCGACGAGGTCATGGCCGCCGCCGGGCTCCCGCTGGCCGGGGACTTCCGGCACGCACGGCTGAGTGCACCGGAGGCGGGCGTGTCCGGCGTGTACGCCGACCTTGAGGACGTCACGTCGGAAGGGACGGTGGTGATGCGGGCGGCTACCGTCCCGCCGCTGGTGATCGTCGCCGTTCCCTCCCGCGAGCCGGGTGCCGTCCTGGACGCGGCCGGTATCGCCGGACTCGCCGATTCGCTGCGCACCGCGCTCACCACCATCGCGCCGGCCGCCGCCCACACCGCGCTCCCCGGCGGTGCGCCGCTCCTCGTGCAGGTGACCGTCGCGGACCAGGCCCATCCGCACCCGGCTGGCCCGGATCCGGACACCGCTTCGCCCGGCCCTGCCGGAGGCGGCGCGAGCGGGGACGGCGACGCGGCGATGGAGGAGTGGCTGCTGCTGCGGGCCGGTGCGGACCCGGAGGCCGGGCGGATCGGCATCGACATCGACCCGCCGCTGCTCGCGGCGTTCAGCGGCGACGGCAGCCAGGGGCACCACATCCTGGGCCGGCTCCTGCACCACCTGATCGAGCAGGTCCGCCGCGGCCGCGGCGGACCTGGCACCGACGCCGACGTCTTCACCGCGGCCTGGGACACCGCGTACCCGGCCCTGCGCCTGACCGCCGCCACCAACGCGTGGCCCGCCACGGCCCCCGCCTTCACCCTGCCGCGATCCCGGCACGTGCACGCCCGGGCCCTGCGCACCGCGGCCGCCGCCGTACGGCGCGCCGGCGTACCGGCCGGCACCTGGTACGGCCCCGATGCCTACCGCCGGGGCGGGCCCGCCGAGCAGCTGCTGCACGCGCTGGAGGGTGAACTCGACGAGCAGATCCGCGCCTATCAGCCCTCTCTGGTCGGTGAGTTGGCGCGGCAGTTGAACGCCGCCTGGGCCGATCGCACCCGCTCGGCCCAGCAGAGCGCGGTGAACCTCGCTGCCCCTTGGGCGGCGAACTGGATTCCCGAGGCCGGACAGCGCCAGGCCGACGGGGCGAGGGCCACCTCCGCTCTGCACCTGCTGCTGCAGCAGGCGCTCGCCGGGCCGCCCGCCGGTGGCCGGCCCGTCGACGTCCTCGCTGTCGCCGAGCTCGTGGCTTTGGCCGAACTCGTGCTGCACAGCGGCATCACCGCGGTCTCCGCGGCCCGCCGCCTGCACGACCTCCACCTGGACATCGACCCCAGCGGCGTCTTCACCCTCACCTCCGGCCCGGACCCCGGCGAAACCGAGAGCGGGCCAGCACAGGGCACCGCGAGCGGCGAGCACCTGGGCTTCGACGCCGACGCCTACCACCGCGCCAGACAACAGCGCCTGATCGCTCAGGCCATCGCCGCGGAGCCTGAACTCCCCGATGCCGCCTCCGTACTCGCCGCCCCGGCCGCACGCACCGAGGCTGCCTTCACCGCGCCCGAGCTGCCCGCCGGCAGCCAGCTCGCGCACGCCGACCGGCTGCTTCACCAGCACTGGAGCTGTGGCATCGCCGGGCTCGGCGCCGTCCTCGCCACCGCGTCCGACTGGCCCACCGGACCGGACGGAACCGCCGCCGTCACCACCGAGGACCTGGTGGCCGAGACCTCCGCCTGGTCCGCACTGCCCGCCGACCACGTCCGCGCGGCCGTTGACCGGCTCCGCCTGCACCCCGGCAACGCCGCCAGCACCGGCCCGCACGCCTACACCGAAGTCGAACGCCGGTCCCGGCCCTTGACCCATCCCCTGATCGACGCCGGTGAGACGCTCCTGGTCCTGCCCTGGCTCGCCTGCGCCGCCCGCGAGGCGTACGCGGCCTATCTCGACGACGGCCGGCTCCCGCACCCCGACCTGCCCGTCCCAGTCACGCAGGCGCTGCTCCGCCACCGCCAGCAGCTCGACCAGCACCTCGAGCGCGAGATCAGCGAAGCAGTCCGTACCGCCGGACTTCCGCACCGGTTCCGTCTCCTGGAGAAGACAGCCGCCGGCCTCGGCATCCCCGGTCTGGTCGGGGAGATCGACCTCCTCGTTGCCGATCCGGCAACCGGCCGGCTGTGGGTGATCGAGGCGAAGAACCCCACCGGGGCCGTCGCACCCCACGCGCTGCTCCAGCACATCCAGAAGTTCACGACCCGCTACCGCGACAAGCTCCTGGCCAAGGCCGCCACCGTCGCCGCCCACCCCGGCCAGGCAGCCGCGGCCTGCGGCGTCACCGGCGAACAGGACTGGCGCGTCCTGCCCCTGATGGTCACCCGCACCATCGAGCCGGCCGCGTTCCTCGCCGACCCCCACGTCCCGTACATCACCGCCGAGCGTCTCACCGCGGTCCTGGCTGACCCAGCCGACCCCGAACCCGGCTGGATCCCGGCCACCGAACCGGCACACTGACCCGGGCATCGCCGCGGTACCCGAACGCGGCCCGCAGGGCGGGAGGATGCGGCCAGGTCCTTCCCGTCGGACAGGGCACGCTGCCGGCTCCGGCCCGCCGGGTGGGCGGCACCCTGGCGGCCGGGCGCCGCCGCCGTACATGATCGGCGGCATGGGTAGGAGCGCCTGGGACAAAGAAGCGAAGAAGGTCGTCTGGGCCGACGACGACATCAAGGGCCTGCCGCCGGGCCTGGCCGGCGGCCGCTACCGTTGCCGGGCCTGCCGGGAGTGGCTGATCCTCAAGGGAACCAAGACCGACTCAAAGGTCCAGCCGCACTTCGCCCATCGGGGCGGAGAGGGCTGCAGCAGGCCGGAGGAAGAGGCCTTGCTCGACGCCGCTGACGAAGTCGTGATCCGGCTACGCGAGCAGATCCGCGCTCTTGCCGGCATCGCACAATGCACCACCACCTCGCCCGGTGCGGACCCGACGGACCCGTCCGGGATGCCACCCGCGGTCATCGCCCAGTGCGGCACCACCACCGTGGTCTTCGAGGCTCCGACGCAGGCGCTGCCGGGGACGGAGGCGATCCGGCGCAGGATCCGGGCGGTGCGGGACGAGCACGCCGGCGCGCAGCACGTGTGGTTCCTCAAACGGGACCTCGCCCAATTCAATCAACTCGACCCGCATCCCGTGTGGTTGCGCGGCAAGGACGTGGTGCACGAGCAGGTGGCTCCCAACGAGCAGCAGGAGGCCGTCCTCGCGGCCGGCGGGCACGTGTACTGGCTCGACGGGAAGGTCGTCCTCGTCCCCTACGGCATTCGTCGCTTCCGTCACCCGGTACAGAGCGGGCAGGACTGGACCAACTGGCCGCGGTGGCGCTCGGATCCGCGGGAGGACTGGAGGATCAGCAAGCCGCGCCCTGCGCCCGACGCCGACTCCTGGGGCCTGGTGCCCATCGCGTTCGCCTCCCTCACGCGTACACGGGGCACCTTCCGGCCCGCCGACGCGCACCACGTGATGGACGAGCTCTACACCGTTCAGGAGAGCCGGTTCAACTGGCGAAACCAGCGCGCCCGGGAGGTGTACGCCGCCGTGCACTCTCCGCCCCCCGCTGTGTCGGAAGCCGAGCCCGCACCGGCGCCCGCGGAAGCCGCCCGGGCCGCGGATCCCGCTCCGGAGACGGCCTCCGCTGTGTCACAGGAGGCGGAGCCGGATCCAGTGGACACCGGGCAGACCACGTCCGGCGAGCACGAGAACGGCGGCCCGACGGACGCGGTGATCCCTCCGCGCCCCGTGAACCCGCCGTTCGTGCCGCCCGCTCCTGCCTCCGCGGCGCCCGCCGCCCAGACTCCGTTGGTACGGCGATGGCAGCGCCTGTTTCGGATCCCGCGGCGCGGAGGTTCGTGATTCCGGCGCCCGGCCTGCTCAGCCGGTCGGCCGTGAACTGCCCGTACGCACGTCGGCGTCCTTGGGTAGCCTCTGGCAGACGGTGAGCGAGGGGTAGTCGCAGATGGCACACGCCCGATGGGGGAAGGCGATCGAGGCTCTGCGCGCGCAGGGCGAAGCGGTGCGCGCGGCGGATGAGCGTGTCGAGGAATGCCAGGCGGCCGTCGTCGCGGGTGAAGCGAGTCATGTCCGGCTGACCACGGCCGTGGCGCTCTGGCGGGTGTGCGAAGCGGACTACCTTCGGTGTGCCGTCGCGCTGCTGAGCGCGCACCTCGCCCAGGGCCGGCCGCCGGTGCGGATGCCGGTCGCCGTGGTGTGGCCGCGTCCGCTGCGCCAGCTCTGGAAGGCACGGGCTCAGGATCGCAGTGGTGGTGTGTGGCGGGCACTGCCCGGACCCAAGCTGCTCGCCCAGGTCGAGGCGGCGGGTCCCGACGTCCTGCTGGACGATGTCGCCGAGGCGATCAGGGCGCTGCAGGCGAGTCTGCACGGCCACCGGACGCGCCCCCGCCTCTACGAGGCGTACATCCCGGACCGCTCGTCGTCGCAGTTCGACGCCGGGAGGACCGCGCCGACGATGCGGGGATTCCCCGACCCCGGGCACTGGGTCAACCAGTCCTTCGCCCGCGGGAGCGGCCGGCGGGTGCAGCCGGGGCGTGGGACGGAACTGCGCCAGCTGGAGAGCGATGAG
The DNA here is from genome assembly GCF_036345155.1 of Streptomyces sp. NBC_00582. Lineage (GTDB taxonomy): Bacteria > Actinomycetota > Actinomycetes > Streptomycetales > Streptomycetaceae > Streptomyces. The sequence goes on along the minus strand of NZ_CP107773.1, from coordinate 191,379 downwards.
CGAGCCGTGCACGAACGTGCGGAGAACTTTGGCGCCGTAGTGCTGCGGCTACTCGAACACCACCATGGTCCCGCGGCCGCGCCGTCAGGGCGGGCAGCTTGGCGGGGAGCGGCCCGCTGGGTTGGTCGCGAGCAGCAGGCGGTGGCGTCCTTGGACCAGTGGCCGGGCAAGCTGAGTGCGGCTCAGGTCATCACGGTGGGCGGGCTCGGGTGGCTGGTGCTCATGCTCGCCGCCATCCCGTGGTCGGTGGCGATGAAGTCACGGGTCCTCACCGACCATCCGACGCCGTTCCTGCTCACCTCCTTCGCGGTGGCGGGGCTGGGTGCCGGAGTCGTGTACCGATTCGGTCCGCATCTGATGCGGCTGCCGGGTACCACCGCTGCGGTACCCGGGGTCGCCGCGGCGGCCGTGGCCTACCTTGTGATGCAGGTCCAGGGCCCTGTCACGGGATACTTCTTCGCCGATCCTCTCGACCGGTTCGAGCGCCAGTTCACCAGCAGTTGTCTGGCCGCCAGCCCCTACCGGCTCGATGAGATCCAATCCGAGACCGTGGGCAAGACACTGGTGGTCCGCCCGATCAGCGGGGACACGACGCTGCGACTCGGCCCGGCCGAGGACGGGGGTACGCACCCGCTGAGTCCGAGGGACAGTGCCACCCGAACGGTGCTGGCAAAGTACGGCTGCGAACTGCCCTGAGCTCGCCCACCGTTCACGGCGGGCGAGCGACCACATGGACACCCCCCGGCGGGAAAGGGGCCGCGCTACGGCGGTCCGCCCGACTACGTTGATCACCATGGCAATTGGGGAGACTCTGGGAAGCCACGGGTCCCACATCACGGTGGCGGCCGCGATCGCCGGGCAGGGCATCGTCACGCTCCTGCGAGGGCCTGACCCGGTCTTTGCCCTCTATGCGGCGCTGATCGCCGGCAGTGTCTGGGCCTGGCACGGCCGGGCCACCCAGCGCGCCTCGGTCATCGACGGCTCGATGGTCCAGGCGCTGACGTGGGATATTCACGTCAAGCGGCGTCCTGCGCCGTCCGACAGCGAGCTGTACCGGGAGATGACCACCCGAATGCAGCTGACCAGTCAGCACGTGTGAGCCTCCGTCGGCAGCCACGGCCTGGAGCGCATCACCGTCGCCACCTCCAGCGAGCTTGGCGGCTACAGTGACGCGCGCTCCACCCGCTACCGGGCCCAGGAGCATCTGTGGCTCGGGATGCGCTGGTTCAGCCCCAAGCACACCCGCCACCTGCCCAGGTAGCGGACGAGCCTACGCGCATGCACGCCGCGCTCGGCGGCTACCCGAGCCGGATCACATGGCCGCGACGGTCGCTTCCCGGCCACGACCACAAGGCCTTAGGGGCGTCCTCAAGTGCCAAGAAGCACGCCGCCCGGTTCGGTTCGTCCACCGAGACTTCGAAGAGGCGAGCCCGACCGTCTCCTGCATCGCGGACCGCAAGGTGCAGAACTCCACCCTGCGCCCCGGCCAGTTGCATCGCCAGATGGGCACGGCGCAACAGCACGGAGGCCTCGAACCCGTAAGGCGAGTCAGCGAGCGTGCTGTCGTGTACCGCGGCCCTGTCGGGCGCGCGGTCGTTGAGGTTGTTGAGAGCCGACTGCCACTCGCGAGGGAATGCACGGTCGAGGACCACTACTGCGCCGCTGCCCGCGTCCACCAGATGAACGCCCTTTGTCTCGGCGCTCCACTGGAGATTTTCAAGCCGTTGCGAACCATGGGGGTTCGGGGTGCCGACCAGGGCGCGTGCCCAGCGAGGCAAGGCTCGGCGGTCCACGCGGATGACCAGGCGGTCGCAATGGGGGCTGATGCTGCGGATGCCGAACAGACCCATGTCGGCGTCTACCGGATGTCGCCCGAATTCCTCAGCCAGGAGTTCGACGATCTGCACTTCCCACCGCTGCTGTTCCAGGGAAGGGTTCGGCACAGCCAGTTCCGGGCGAGGATTCTCCCAATGGCCCTGCTGACTCTGGGCGTACGTCTCGTTGGTGGCGAGCTGGCGCAGACGGACCATCTCGCCCGATTCGGGGCTGGCCGACGTCTGGTACATGAAGACTCCCTGTCGCACTGCCCGGCCAATGCACAAGAAGAAGAGGAAACAGGAGTCGAGCCGGCCGATCGGTCAGGCCTTTCCCACGTCGGCTTTTGCCTTCCCGATGCCGCGGCCTCCGGGGGCAGCATCCCAGCACGGCTGCGTGGACAGCCGGCAAAACTGTACAACACGCACCGCCCCACTTCGGATCATTTCAGCGGAAGTGCGCTGACATGCCGCCGTACGGCGGCACGCCGACCGGCGGCAGCTCAGCGCAGACGCTCAGGCCGATCCACGCCTCTTGGCGGTGGCGTGGAAGTGCGTGGTCGGCAATCGCGGCTGTCAGCCCAGCTCCTGGCCGAGCACGGCGAGATGACCTGTTCGCGGCGTCGGCCCGGCGGCGAGTGCCACACTGAACCGGGGCCCAGACGGCCCGGCTCGACGCGAGAGAGGCAACGACGGGTGGAGAGCCAGGACAGTTCCTCGACTTCGGACAGTGCGGAGACCCTGCGGCGCCAGAACCGGACCCGGGACCACCGCGATGCACACGCACGGCTCGAGTTCGTGATGTCCGATCCCGCTGTAGGGCGTCTCGGCCAGGAGATCCAGGAACACGAGTTTCACCTCGGCACGCTGATGAGCGAGATGTACCGGGCTGAAGCGGAACGGTGGGATCGGGCACTAGGAGAAGGCGACACCGACCTGTTCGGCCAGATCTGTTCCGGTAAGCACGGCGCTCACGGCCGGGCCTGCCTGCTGGACAAGGGTCACGACGCCGACGGCGGCCCGCACTGGGGCAAGATCGCGGACGGCCGGCCCATCGCATGGCTCGGCAGCGCCCCCGACGACGACTGAACGCAGCCCGCCTGCCGCCAGATCGTCACCGGCCGACGGCTAGGAGTGCGCGGGCGACAGTTCCTCATGCAGGACGTGGTTCGCTTCATCGGCTCGGACAACGATCGGCCCGTACTTCCGCTCCAGCTCGACATAGGCGGTGCGGCCTGAGCCCGCCTTCTGATATCCGGCCCACCGGGTGAGGTTCGTGCGTGTGAGCTCGACACCCGCGTCCTGGTGGGCGAGGTAGATCCGTTCGGCCCGCTGCCGCTTGCTCTCGTTCTCCGGGGCGGTTCCCAGGTCGATCGCCGGCAGGGGATCGTCCGGGCCGTCGTCCTCCTCGTCGGCGTCTTCGTCGGCCTCGGCGGCCTCTTCTTCGTCGTCCACTGAGTCAGCGCTGTTCGTGTCGGCACCCAGTTCGTCCGCAGAATCCTCAGCTTCCTCAGACGTGGCAGTGTCGTCCGCGAGCAGGTCTTCGCTGGGATGGTCGAGGGCGGTCTCGCGTTCGGGCTCCGTGACGGCCGCCGCAGACTCTCCCGGCGACTGCGACCGGGAGTGGCCGACGGGACTCTCCGGTGCCTGCGCAGCGCCGGACTCCATAGGAGCCGGAAGGGCCCGGCCAGGGAGGCCCTCGGGAGAATATGCGGCGTCCGGCACGAGCTCATGGACAGCCGGCTGCACAGGTGCCAGTGTCGGAGTCGGCATCCCCGCAGGACGGACCGCGTACCCAAGACGGCTGCGGCGCAGCGGCCGGAGCTCTTCACGCCTCGCCTTCCTGCGCCAACGCCATCCGTACGCGTCGCGCAACTCCTGGCGGTACTCCAGCTTCTCCTGGTACAGCTCGAGCGCGACCTCGTACGAAGGAATCGTGCTCGGCCAGAGCTTCCTGCTGCGCCAGATCAGCCATGTCGACCACGGGGCGAGCAGCCAGCGGCCCAGCGAGAGTGCGTTGTCCTCCCGCCCTGCCTCACGGGCCGTCGCGGTTTCAACCGCGTGCCTGACGGCCTCGGTAATCGCGATAAAGAGCAGCGGTATGGTCGCATGCATTGACGAGGCAAGTATGTCCGGATATGCAGCCATTGCATTGAACGCCACCGTGGCAACGGTCAGCAGCCATGCAACGTGTCGCAGCAACGGGTACCGCAAGTCCACCCAGGTCAGGGCGAGATCAAGACTCAACATCACAATAATGCCGATATCTATCCCAAGCGGAAAAAGAGTTGAGAACCAGCCAAAGCCCTTTTCCTCTGCCAGATCGCGCACTGCCGTGTAGGAGCCGACGAAGCCCGTCAGGGCGATCAGGAGCGAGCCGAACCCGATGACCCCGAATGTCACCCGGCGCCCGCGGGTCCAGGCGACCCGGGGGCGCCCGCGTTGCCCAGTCGGCACCGCCTTGCCGAGATCAGCGGTCGTCGTCATGGACCCGTGCCCCCTTCGTCGTGCCAGTGCGCGCAGCGCCATCGCCCATAGAGGTGTGCTCAGCGGCGACCGTGTGACATTCCGCCCCTCCGCAGTTCTCTGCGGTCGCGCTCCCGAATCTGAACGGTAGGAGCGCGGGCCCTCCCCATCCACCGCGTATCGACCCACGGAGCACCCTGTGACCTGGTCGTTGTCTTCGCCATAAGACGGTAGGAGCGCGGGCCCTCCCCATCCACCGCGTATCGACCCACGGAGCACCCTGTGACCTGGTCGTTGTCTTCGCCATAAGGCCGATAGAGGGTCGAACCGACAGCGCGACTCGCCTAGGCTCCAAGATCTCGGCATATGCCGGGAGTCGAACGAAACCGCTCGGGGGCTGCCGTGATGACCGCGCTGACGACTATCGTCGCCCTGCTCACCGGCCTCCTAGTCGGGACGGCCGCACGGCCCTTGCTGTTCGCCTGGACCGTTCCCGCCGACGCACCACTCCGGCGCTCCTGCCCCGCCTGTGGCACACCGGCCCGGGTAGCCATACGGCTCCTTGCCCCGCCACGCGGCCGATGCGCGGCGTGCCGGACCCCCTGGTGTACCAACCGCGGTCTCCCGGAGGCGATGGCCGCACTCGCCTTCGCCCTCATCGCCGCGAGCGGTCTGACCGGCTGGATAGCCGCGGCGCACTACTGGATCGCCGCATGCGGAACGACGCTGGCTCTGATCGACGCGAAGGTGAACCGGCTCCCGAATGTCCTCACCCTCCCGGCCTTCGTCGGGGTCATCGTCCTGCTGGGAGGTGCCGCGGCGAACGGAGAGCAGGGCAGCCTCCTCCGCTCCTTCGCTGCCGCGGCAGCACTCGCGGCCACCTTCTTCCTCATGACCTTCGGCGGCGTCGGACTCGGCGACGTGAAACTCGCCCCCACCCTCGGGGCCCTGCTCGGCTGGCACAGCTGGGCCAGCGTGCTCCTCGGAACCCTCGCGATGTTCGCCCTCGGCGCCGTAGTCAACCTCGCACGCGGACGTGTACGAGGGCGTGTAGCGTTCGGCCCGTACATGATCATCGGGGCGCTATGCATTTCAGTCTGCATCTCCTGAACGCCCGTGGTTCCAGAACGTCCCCGCTGCAGGCCTGGAGCGAAGACTTCTGCTTCGTCGAGGACACGGTTGCCGGCCTCGGACGATGGCAACGCGCGTACGTGTACCCAGGGAACAAGTGCTCCTCAAACGGGCCGTGGAGCCCCCCCCTCGATCACGGATGCGATCGCACGGCAACGCCGGAAGCGGCCGCGGCTCGGCCCGGCAACGGTAGGGAGCAGAAGCCGATCCGGTAGCCCGATGCCGCGGTGAGTACCCAGGCCGCCGGACCGCGCGCGTACTCACGCAGCGCTTACCCCTACGGCGCGGCGCGCCCCGCGACCGTGTGGATCAGTTCCACGACTCGCCCCGGGTCGGTGAGATCCGCTATGACGTAGTCGGCTCCTGCGGCCGCCAAACGCTCAGCCGAGGTCGTTCCCGAGGCAACACCGACGACTGCCGCTCCCCCCTGCTGTCCTGTGCGGACGTCCTGGAGGGAGTCTCCGATAATGACGGTGTTCTCGCGGTTGAAGGGGCGGTCGTACGCCGCCGTGGCTCTGCTTTGGGCGATCCGTACCAGGGCAGGCCGATGGGAGTCGTCGGAGGCGTAACCTCCGACGGTCATGTCGACGTAGTCCGTGAGGGCAAAAGCGGACAGCTTGATTTCTGCGCTCGCTCTGAGGTTGCCTGTGACGATCGTCGGGACGAACAGCTGGGACTGGTGAACCGCCACCATGGCCTCGACAGCTCCGGGCATCAGGTGCCCGTCGCGACGCAGTGCCTCGCGATGCCGATTTAGCTGTCCGGGCAGGCGGTCAACCATCAGGCGCGCAAGTTCATCGGTGTCCGTTTCGGGGACTCCGTTGGCGGAGAGGAGCTCTCGCACCGCAAGCGGCATGGTGACGCCGGTCCCCCGGGCGGGGAGTTGCTGCGCGTCACGGCCAACTATTTCGCGGAAGACTTCGCGGTAGACCAAGCGGTCGGTGTTACCGACGTATAGCAGCGTCCGGTCGATGTCCCAGAGAACCAAGATCATGCGAGAGCTCGCTCCTTGAGGAGAGCTTCGCCCCGGTCGAGGAGCGGTCGGACAGGCGCCGCGTTCGTGAACTGGCGAGCCTCACGCAGCATCGAGCGCAGATGTTCGTCAAGACGAGCGGACTGGATTCCGTCCACCATGGTGAGTACTTCCTGTCCGGTAGCGCAGCCGGCATCGGCGTCACCCGCTCGCATTTGCGCTGTTGCTGCCCGGGAGAGGAACTGGGCCCTCGTGCGGGTTTCCTCTCGGCTCAGTACGCCGCGGGCTGTAGCGAAGGCCGTGGCGGCTTCCGTCGGACGGCCCAGCTCGAGGAAGCAGCTCCCTCGCTGGCCGAGGATTTCGCCAGGGTTGATCCAGTACAGCCAGTGCGGGTCGTCCTCGCCGGGTCCGTTAGCGCACAGCGCTTCTGCTTCCTCCAGGGCCGCCAGCGCGTGCCGTTCCTCGCGGAGCCGAGCGTGGCCTCGAGCCTGCCGCGTAAGGAGCATGGCGTGCAGGGAGGGCGCATCCTGGTCGCTTATGCCCTGACGTGCTGTTCGGGCTGCGGTGACCGCCTCGCGAGGGTCACCGACCGAGTAGCCGTGAATGGCCAGGAATGAAAGTGCGCCGGCTCGGAGCCTGGAGTCTGCCGAGGCATGAGCTGCACGCAGCGCGCCCAGGAACAACCGTTGGGCCTCTTCGTGCTTGCCGCCATCGAATGTGTACCACCCGGTCTGGATGGCCGTGTCAGCTGTTACTGCCGCGAGTTGCCGGCCCGTCCGCTCGTCGTAGGTTCCGGTTTTCATCAGCCCCAGGAGGACTTTCAGGTGCTGCTTGGCCGTGCTGGCCAGGGTTCCACTGCCGCTGCTCGCGTCCAGCTGCCTCAGTTCGTCTGTGGTGGTCTGAAGTGAGGTGAGGAGCGGCTTGGTCACTCGTGTTCCGTCTCGAGTGTCCGCGGCCAGTGCCTCAGTAGGGGCGATGGCCGACTGCAGGACGTATTGGGTGAGACCGGCTCCGCTCAAGGCGGTCAGCACGCTTCGACGCTTCATGGGACCTCCGACAGCAACTTCAAGTGACGTCACCATACGGTCCGCTGTCCACGGCATCGCGGGATCGAGTGTGTCCGAAACCGCTGTCTGATGCCGGTCTGCAAGGGGCGTCAGGAGAAGCGGTCGCAAGTCCGAGGGAAGGCCCAGACCGTTGAGGAGATCGATGATGGAATCGCGGCCTCCCAGCTGCTTGCGGCCGTTCTCCAGGTCGGAGATGTACGACTGGGTGAGCCCAGTTAGGGCGCGTACGTCCATCTGGGACAGTCCCGACCGGCGCCGCAACAAGCGAAGTAATTCCCCGAAGTCCCATGTAGCAAGGGCTCGTTGTACCTGCTCGTCGCGCCAGGCGCGGTCAGGGACCGTGGGCGCGGTGCCGGTACGTGAGCAGGGTGCGCACATGGGGTCCGGGTTGTACTGACTCAGCGTGTTCCCGCACTTGCCGCACACGCGGATCGGCATCTTCATGGCAGCACCTGTCGTACCGAGTTAGACCGAACTCACTGCTAGTTACAGGCTATGCGCAGATCGATATCGCTGTAGCGATATCGCCACAGCGATGCATGTCGATCTACACCGACCCCAGACTCTTGCCACGACCGCAGCCGATCAGGCAGCGGCTTGAGGGCGATGTCCGCCGCCGCGACCTCAGAGGGGACCTTGGTGTTTGGGACCGTGCCAGTCCACCCACTCCTGGCCGTGCGAGAAGCACGGACGGCGCGAAGGGCGACGGGAACCATTGGCGCAGCAAGCCTCCTTGGCGCCTCGCGACCATTTCGGGAGCGTGAGCAGCGAATCGAACGCGCTCGCCTCGGCGGCAAGCCGCAAGGCAGACGGTGGCTGCTGCCGGTCGACATGTGTCCGGCCGCCGGCAGCGCTACGGCAAGTGCTGGTATGCGGTTACTGCGGCCGGTCGCTCGCCGGTGCCCAGTAGTTCTCGAGCATCTCAGTCGGCCACGCAGGCTGTGTGACGACGCCGCGCGGAAGCATCTCCCTGAACACGGCCACAAGGTCAATGACAGGTGTCCCGTCATCTGCGTCCAGGTCCGTCACATGCAGATCGAGACCGTCGACGCGCAGCAGTTTAGGGAAGGACGTCCCCAGGCGCGGCGGGCGACGATGGTTGTGGTGCACGAAGGTGCCCGTCGCTGGCCAGGCCGGGTTATCGCGAGGGCTACGAGCGTGCAACGCGACATCGTCGGGCGCGCCCTCGCTGAAGAACCAGATGACCTGCAGGTGCGAGAACTCCTCGATCCCTTTCAGAGTCTCGACGGGGTACTCCGGCCGGAGCCGGATGATCGACTCCACGCCCCCCTTGTAGTCGTCCAGGCGCCCGGCGTGGCCGCCGACGACTGTGCCGATCACTGGGACTTCGATGGAGTGTGCGGGCACAGGTTCCCCTTCGTTCTCGTCGTTCATGGTGCTCCGCGAGGAGTCGCGCCGTGCACCGCAGTTGCGATGGCGCGGTCAGCCTACGCCGCGGAGAACTGCCTGGGCGCGCTGGTCGAGCTCGGTGGCTGTGCGGCCGCCGCGGGCCCGTACAGGGGAGAGAGCGCGGCGCATCTGCACTACGGTGTCGCGGACCCGGCCAGACTGGATGCCGTCCATGGTGTCGAGGGCTTGGGACCAGGTCGCGCACGCTGCCTCGACTTGGCCTTGACGCACTTGGACGGCTCCCAGGTAGCCGAGCGTGACGGCATGTGTCCGCGCAAAGGGGAGCGCACGGGTGCGAACGCTGCGCTGGAATTCGGTCTGGGCGCTCTTCAGGTCGCCCAAGTCTCGCAGCGTGCAGGCGGTCTCGTGGGCGAGGCTTGCCTCCGAGAAGAAGAAGACACGGGCCGGCGCCTCCGCTGTGCCGGCGTTGCTCAGGTCGTGCTCGGCTCGGCGCAGTGCTGCTCGGGCTTCGGGCCTCATCTTCGCCGCAGCGAGGGCCCGGGCGTGAACGACTCCGAGGAGCGCCTTCTCTCGGGGGCTGGCCAAGGAGTATCGGCGCTGTGCGAGGGACCCTTCGGCCAGCTCGAGTGCGCGCTGGGGGTGTCCGAGGTCGACGGCCTGGTGCGCGGCGGCGCGAAGGATGTGCCCGGCGAGGGGGGCGTCATCTGCCTCGGCGGCCATGCGGAAGGCGAGGCTGAAGTAGTGCTGGGCCACGCCATGGTCGCCGGAATCGAAACTCGTCCAGCCGGCGAGGTAGACCAGTTCGGCGGCTGCGGCGAAGAGGGCGCGGCGTACCTCTTCGGAGGGGAAGCGTCGGGCGAGGTAATCGGCGACGTCGTCCCTGATGTAGGTGATCAGTGCGGCTCGGCCGGCTCGGCCGCCGAGTCGCTGGTCCTGCCGGGAAAAGAACTGCATTGCTTCGTGAACGGCCTCGACATGGGCGGCCGTGACGGTCGCCCGGGAGACCGAACCGCGGCTTTGGGCTCGTTGAAGGGTCTCGTCCCACCATCGTTCTGGGGGCAGTGCGGTTCCGACGGCAGAGTAGGCCGACGTAGTCAGCACCTGTCGACGATTCATGCTCATGTTGTCCCCGAGGTCTACCAGCGCGGCCACCGTGTCGACGTCCCAACCAGGGGCCGTCGGCATCACTGCTTCCGTCGGGGCGAGCCCGATCTGCGCCAGTGTGACGACGCGCCCGAGTCCTCGCGAGAGCGTCTCGCTCAAGATACTGGGCGCCTGACCTTCCGGCATCGAGCCCAGGACCCACTGGGAGATGTGCGAGCGCGTCACTCGCAGCAGATCAGGGGCGTCGCACTCGGCGGCCACGCGTCGGAAGTGTGCGGCTACTTGCTCTTGCGACCAGCCCACTTCGCGGATGACGGCTGCCAGCAAGGTGTTACGTGTCCGCGCCATGTCGCGGCCCCCGTTCCGGAAATGATCTTTAGCAGCGTTAGCAGTGCCTGTGGCATCGGCGGGATACCCGCGAGCCTCAATTCACGGTTCGCTCTTCAAGACGATATTCCCCAACCGCTTTACGCGGCCGAGGAATCGAACATTCCACCCTCGCACGCAGGCGCCCTCTGCGTGACCGTGTCGCCGTCGATTGCGGCGAGGAGGAACAGCCGATGAACCAGCTCCACCTGCGGACGAGACGCTCGCGGCATGCTGCGCGGCCCCTTGCGGCCGCCGGTGCCCTTGGCTGCGAGGCGTACTTCGAATCCCGGGAAGGATGGGCGGTGTTGATGGCTTACGACGCCGACGGAAGGTCGTCCTCCGGCCCAGCCCATGCGAGCGCGTCCTCTCCGCATTTGCAGACCACGTTGGCGGCGGACCCGGCCGCTATCGGGGCGGCACGCCGAGGTCTCCGCGAGAGGCTTCTGGAGTGGGGGCTTGAGCCCATCGCCGACGATGTAGCGCTGGCTGCCCAGGAGCTCCTCACCAACGCGGTGAAGCATGGCTGCCGGGGCGTCCCGTCCGGGACATGCGAGGTCACCTTGACGGCTTGGTGCAGCGCGACCAGGTTGCGGGTGGCTGTGACGGACCCCTCGACCGAGGTCCCGCGCCGCCGGTTCGCCAGCTCGGACTGCGAAGACGGACGCGGACTTCGCCTCGTTGACGAGGTCGCGGACCGCTGGGGTGCCACCACCGAACCCGATGGCTCTGGCAAAACGGTCTGGCTCGAGCTCGCTGCCCCGCGTGGGCGAAGGGCGCCGCTGTCATGAACGTCCGACGACTGACCAGGATCGTGTCGCAGAACGCGTCGGAGAGCTCACCTCCCCGTCCCGCGACGCGTGCGGCTGAGGAGACCGTCGCGCTGGTCCTTGACGAAGAGGCACCAGTTCTCGACTCCGCTCAGGACGTCACTGACCTGGCGATGCGACTACGCGGACACCTCATGCAGCTCGGGCCGCCCATCGCGGCCCAGACCACAAGCAACGAGTCGCTCCACAAGGCTCTTGCCGAAGCGCAACGGCTGGCGGATGAAGAAACCCCCGCGGATTTCATGCCCGCCCGGGTGCATCTGCGTCGCTTCGCGCAGGCCGTACAGGAGGTCCTGGACCAGCTCAGTTCTGCGGAGGCGGCCAGCCCGGTCGGCCCGCACGCCACGCCCAACTCCAGCACGTCTCAGCGGTGTCACGCTGCCGGGGAATCCTCGGAGTGCCCCCACACGCCGAACTGCCCCCCTCGTACGGCGGTTGGGGCTCGCGGATGAGCGCGGCAGTGCTGACCTTTCGCGGCCTTCAGGTCCCGTACGTTGTGCCGTGGACAGGCGAAAAGCCGTTCACCTCCCCCCTCGTGCTTCAGCGAGGGCCTCGCGGCCCACGGATCGGCTACAAGGACGAGAACCCAGCGGCCGACAGGCACGACGGCGTCCTGTATGTCCGACAGCCGATCGCCCCAGGGCTCGGGCGGCCCGATTTCCCGAACATGCACTCGCGGCGCCAGCTCAGGGCCGTGAAGCACATGCGGTGCCAGGTCCGCGGCGGCAGTACGTTCGGCCGATCCGATGAGCGTCACCTCTTCCTGATGCGTGCCCCCGGCGGCCGGCCGATCGCCGAAGGCGAGAAGACCACCGCAGCACCGGTCTGCGTGCCGTGCGCCGTCGAGGCTGTCAACGCCTGTCCGCACCTGCGGGGCTCGTACGCAGCGGCCCTGGTCGGCTACTACCCGTCCTGGGGCGTGGCCGGCGTGGTCTACGACCCGTCAACGCTCCAGCCGCTTCCCAGCGAGACCGATGAACCCCTTGAATATGTTGCCCACGATGACCCACGGCTGCCATGGACGGTGGCCGCGCGCTACGCCATCAGCCTGCACGACGTCACCCCAGTCGATCTCGCCGACCTGGCCAGCCTTGAAACCGCCCCCGCTGTCTGCGAGGGACGGCGATGACTCAACGCCTCAGTGATCTCGGTATCCGCAGGGTGGCTGTCTGTCTCCGCGCACCTGACCAGGCGGCGTCTTGCCAGCAGGAGACGCCAGCCATGAGCTCTTCCACCCGCCTGCCCGGGACCTCCGGGCGCCTCCTCCCAGAGATGGAACCCATGACCAGCCGCCGCATCGAGGACTACGCGCTCATTGGAGACATGCAGACCGCCACGCTGGTCCGCAGGGACGGCACGGCCGACTGGCTGTGCCTGCCCCGCTTCGATTCGAGCGCCGTCTTCGCCGGGCTGCTCGGAACCGAGGAGCACGGCTACTGGCGTGTAGGACCCGCCTGCGACACAGACGAGCCCCGACCGGCCGCCACTCGCCGCCGCTACCGCGGCGACTCCCTCGTGCTGGAGATGGAGTGGGACACACCCACCGGCACGGTCCGGGTTGTCGACTTCATGCCGGCTCGGGACGGTCATGCGCCGCAGCTGGTCCGGATCGTCGAAGGCGTCAGCGGCCGCGTGGCCATGCAGTCCGCCCTGCGGATGAGCTTCGGCTATGGCCGCGTGGCCCCCTGGCTCCAGCGCATCGACGGACGCCCGGTCGCGGTCGCCGGGCCCGACGCGATGTGGCTCGACACGGACGCCGAGACGTACAGCGACGGGAAGACGACCTTCGCTGACTTCACGGTGAGCCCGGGCGAGCGCGTTGCCTTCACCCTCACGTGGCAATCCGCCCACACGCCGAGCGAGCCCCCGAAGCCTGACCCAGGAGAGGAGCTGGAGAACGCTGAGAAGTTCTGGGCTGATTGGGTCGGACAGTGCAGCTACGAAGGACCGTGGCGCGAGAGCGTGATCCGTTCGCTGATCACATTGAAGGCACTCACCTACGCCCCGACAGGCGGGATTGTCGCCGCGCCCACCACATCGCTGCCCGAGGAAGTCGGTGGCGTACGGAACTGGGACTACCGGTTCTGCTGGCTCCGCGACTCCGCTATCACCCTGAACGCGCTGCTGCGCACCGGCTACCGCGGCGAAGCGCGAGCGTGGCGCAACTGGCTACTCAGGGCGGTAGCGGGCGACCCGGACGAACTCCAGATCATGTACAGCATCCTCGGAGAGCGTGACCTCACCGAACGGGAGCTCCCGTGGCTGCCTGGTTTCGAGGGTTCTGCCCCGGTCCGGGTCGGCAACGGCGCCGCCGACCAGCTGCAACTGGACGTGTACGGCGAGGTCTGCGAGGCGCTGTTCGTCGCCCACGAGAGCGGCCTTGCACCATGCGGCGACACCGCAGCCCTTCAGCTGCGACTGGTCACGTACCTCAAGGACCACTGGAACCAGCCCGACGAGGGCATCTGGGAGGTACGCGGCCCACGCCGGCACTTCGTCCACTCCAAGATCATGGCCTGGGTGGCTGTCGACCGCACCATCAAGCTGATCCAGGCCGGCGTAATGCCGTCGGAGGAGCTGGACGAGCTGCTGGAGTTGCGCAACGCCATCCATCACGACGTGTGCACCAAGGGCTACGACCGGAATCGAAACACGTTCACCCAGTCCTATGGTTCGGACGAACTGGACGCCTCTCTCCTGCTGATCCCGCGGGTCGGATTCCTCCCTCCCGACGACCCACGGGTCATCGGCACCGTCGACGCCGTCCGGCGCGAGCTGTCGACATCCCAGGGATTCGTCCAGCGCTACCTGACCGAGGGCGCGCAGGCGGGCCTGGACGGCCTGCCCGGCGACGAGGGAACGTTCCTGATCTGCTCGTTCTGGATGGTGGACGCCCTGGCCCTGACTGGCCGCCTGGACAAAGCGAAGAGGCTGTTCGAGCGGCTGTTGACCCTGAGCAATGACCTTGGCCTCCTGGCGGAAGAGTACGACCCGGTGGCTGGTCAGCAACTCGGGAACTTCCCGCAGGCGTTCAGTCACATCGGCCTGGTCGACAGTGCCATCCTGCTGCATCAGCTGGAGCGGGCGAAGGCTCCGGTGATGGCTGCATGACCCCCACCCTGGCCCAGTTGTTTCCCGCCGTCCACGGATCGACCCAGCCCGTGGAAGTGCATCTAGGTGACGACTTCGAGGCCGCTGTTCTCCCCGCGGCCCAGGCCGTCCGGCTCGTCCAACTCCTTGACCGCTACAGGCCGCATCCGGTGGGCGCAGCCGTCGCCCAAAGCGGCGACTGGCTGCTGATCCTGCCTCCCGGCTCAGGGTGTGACTTGAACTGGCCGCAGCCGGTCCAGCACCTGGACAGGGGCGTCCTGCGCCTGCCGCTGGTCTCCGCAGGCACTGACCAGCCCTTGCACTGGGCCAGGTTCGGCAATGAGCGCTTACGTGCCTTCACCGCGCCACTGCCGCTATACGCCGCGCTTCAGGCACTCAGGTCACCCGATGAAGCGGAGCACCCCGCCCACGTCCTCTCTCCTCGCCTGCCCTTGCCATCCGCTTCCCCCATCCTCCGCGGGACTTCGATCGCTTCCTCGTTGCGTGATCGGGTTCCCCGCCTCATAGACCGGCCGCCGGGGCGTGGTGAGCCTCCCCAGCCCGTGAGCCGCCCCCCGACGGTCGCGGCCCGGGGTGCACACCCCGGCGGCCTTCCTCCCCGCCCATCGACTCCCGTTTCGTTCGAGGACGCTTCATGATCGAGCCCCTGGTGACCACAGCAACGCTGCTGGGCGGCGGATTCGCCGTTACGGCCGTGGGTCTTGTCCGTCAGACCCGCGCCAAACGGGCCCTGGCCTCAAGGCTTGGCCCGCTGGAGAGCGAACACTTCACCGCTCAGCAGGTCACCAGCGCCCTGCACGAGGAGTCGAAGCACCTGGCGGAGACGCGGATGCCCGCGCTGGTCAACGCGGCAGCCCGCGGCCAACGCGGCGTCACGGTGCCTGGCCTCAGCGTGGGCTACCTTGCCGGCACGCCCATCGACGGCTACCACCGGGCCGTACTGGGCCTGTGCGACGAAGCCATTTCCATCACCCGGGACCGGATCGGACTCGCGGCCCGCTCCTCGGTGCGGGACATCATCGACGAGGCGCAGACCTACCTGGTCCGCTGCCAGATGAAGGCTGTCGAGGAGATGGACAGGTACCCCGAGGGCACGGCCTACCACCAGAGCCTGATGGACCTCGACCACCTCGTCACCCGGGCCCTGCACACGCTCCAGCGCACGCGCATCCTCACCGGCTCGTGGCCTGGACTGCAGCGCGCCGACTGCACCTTCCGCGAGATCGTCGAGTCCGCCCGGGGGCGCATCGACGCCCTCCTGCGCGTGAACTACACGTACGAGCCCGGCACCGGAGAGGTGTGGGTGGAGGGCCGCGTCGTCGAGCCGATCACCGTCGCCCTCACCGAGTTGCTGTCCAACGCGACCGCGTACTCCGACGGCAAGGTCTCCGTGGAGGTGCAGCAGATCCAGACCGGATACTGCATCGTCGTCGACGACGCCGGCCTGAACATGAACGTCTACCAGCGCCAGGAAGCCGCCCAGCTGCTGACTCAGCGCACGGTCCTGGACGTCACCTCCCTGCCGGACACTCAGCACCTCGGCTTCCCCGTGATCGGCCGCCTCGCCAGCGAGTACGGCTTCAACGCCGACGTCAGCAGCACATCCCCCTTCGGGGGAGTACGGGCCGTCCTTCGCGTTCCCCGAGACCTCCTTGGCCACGGCCCAACGGACGAAGAACGCGAAGCCGAACGCCAGGCCGCGGCAGCCTCGGTGGTCAGCCAGCCGCTGATACCTGAGCAACAGCTGTCACCGGACGGCTTCGGCAACTCGTCGGACGACTCCGATAGCCCGGGCCTGCCACAGCGGCGCCGTCGTTCGCCCAGACATGCCTCCACCGCACTTCCCCGCGCGAGCGAACCGGCGCCGCCGGAAGACCCCGACGCCTTCTTGGAGGGCTTCGCCAATCTGACGGCGGCCATCCGCGAAGGCGAGAACGATCAAACCGAAGGAGAGCAGCCCCGTGACTGAGAACCAGCCCACCGCCGACACCGTCGACATGACCTGGGTCCTCAACCGCCTCAAGGAGGAGCAAGGCGTGTTGCACGCGGTTCTCCTCAGTTCCGAGGGCCTGGTCCTCGCAGCCTCGGACGGACTGGAAAGGGCCGTGGCCGAACGCACCGCGGCGAACGCTTCGGGGGCATTCTCCATCGGCCGCGGAATCAGCGAGTTCGCCGAGACTGAGGGCGCAACGCCCAACAAGATCATCATCGACCTCCCCGGTAACTGCATCCTGGTCTTCGGCGCCGGCCACCGCACCGCCGTGGCCGTTTCGGTCGCCGCAGAGATGACGAGCAAGGAAGCGGTCGTCGCCTCCGCCGCGACGATCAAGGCCATCAAGGGCCTGCGTCCGTCGCTGTCCGCTCGGGAGCGGACAGCGTATGGAACATCGTGACGCCCCGGGGCCGGCGGCGGGCTGGGATGGTTCGGCCCTACACCCCTACCGGAGGGCAGGCCACCCCCAGCCGCCGCACCCTGGACCTGGCCACGCTCCTGATTGCCAACCGGGACAAGCCGCTGCACGGGCTCAATGCCCACGCCCACCGGGTGATGCAGCACTGCCTGCCCGGTGCGCTGTCGCTCGCCGAAGTCAGCGCTGACCTACAACTGCCGGGCGCCGTGACGAAGGTGGTGGTCGCCTCTCTCGTCGACAGCGGCCACCTCATAAGCCGTTCTCCTGTGCCCGCCGCTCAGCAGCACGACAGACAGCTGCTGGAGAGGATCTTGGATGGACTCCACAAGCTTTAATGGCCGCTACCTCGCACCCGGTGTCCAGACCTCGGTGAAGGTCATCACGCTCGGCCCGTTCGGCATCGGAAAGACCACGTTCGTCGGCGCCGTGTCCGAGATCAAACCGGCGTCCACCGAGGAGCGAATGACGCAGGCCGGCGAAGTCGTCGACGACCTGCGCGACCTCAAGCACAAGGACACCACCACGGTCGCGTTGGATTTCGGCCGCATCACCCTGACCGAGGACATCGTGCTCTACCTGTTCGGTGCACCGGGACAACCCCGGTTCGCGGGCATGATCGAGGACCTGATGGAAGGCGCCCTCGGGGGCGTGGTACTGGTCGACACCGCGCGCGTCACGGACTCCTGGGACGCAATGGAGCGCATGGAGGAAGCGGGCCTCCCCTACGTCATCGCGGTCAACCGCTTCGCCAACTCCCCGCGCTACGGCGAGGCAGAGCTGCGCAAGGCGCTGGACCTGCACCCAGCGACTCCCCTCGTCGCGTGCGACGTGCGCCAACGGGAGTCCGCGAAAGCTCCTCTTATCGCGCTCGTTTCCCACCTCCTGTCCCGCCCCAGCCTGGAGCCCGCCTCATGACCACACCGCCTCCGCTGTCCGCGCACGGCTGCCCCGTGCTCCACGGCGGCGCCTTCGCCGCCCAATCTCAGGCGGTCTACGACCAGCTGCGCGTCCAGGGACCGGCCGGCTGGGCGGAGATTGCTCCCAACGTGCACGCCCTCGTCGTCACTCAGCACCGCGCCGCCGTGACCCTCCTCAACGACACGGCTACCTACTCCAAGGATTCGCGGCGCTGGCAAGCCCTGGCCAACGGCTACGTGCCCGAGGACAGCCCGGTGCTGGGCATGATGGCGTTCCGGAATTCAGTGCTCTACACCGACGACCAGGACCACGCCCGTCTGCGCTGGGCGATGGACGACTGCATCGCCCGCATCAGTCCGCACCAACTCCGCGAGATCACCCAGCGCAGTGCCTTGACGCTGATAGCCCGCGTGATCGCCCGAGGCCGCGCGGACCTGATGACCGACTTCGCCGACACCTTGCCGCTGCTCGTTTTTGCAGAACTTCTGGGCTGCCCGACGGAGATGTCCGCCCGGATGGTGCGCGCCTGCCAAGACCTCATCAGCGCCGGCCCCGCAGCAGCCCAAGGCGCGATCGACTTTGCGATGCTCCTGCACGAGCTCATCCAACTCCGCCATCAGCAGCCCGGCGAGGACCTCACTTCCTGGATGATCACCCATCCGGCTGGCCTGACGGACGAGGAGTCCCTGAACCAGCTGTTCTGCGCCGTCGGCGCCGGGATCATCCCCGTTGCAGCATGGATGGCCTGGGCCCTGCACCTGCTCCTCCGCGACGACGCCTACGCCGGGAACCTTGCTGCGGGGACTCTCACCGTGCGCCGGGCCCTGGAGAAGGCGCTGTGGCAACGCTCTCCGATGGCGAACTTCTCCGTGCACTACGCCCGCCACGACACCCAGCTCTACGGAGTGCACATCCCGGCAGGCGTGCCCGTGCTGATCTCTCATGCCGCTGTGAACACCGACCCTTCGCTGCCGGCGGATCTGGGGTTCGACAACCGCAGCCACCTCGCCTGGTCGGCCGGGCCACACCGCTGTCCCGCGATCACGCAGGCCACCACGATCGCGCAGACCGGCATCGAGACCGTGCTCGATCAGCTGTGGGACATGGAACTGGCGGTGCCGGACGAGGAGATCCTCCTGCGCCACGGCCCTTTCCACCAGAGCCCCCAGGCGATGCCTGTGACGTTCCGTCCCAAGTCCGCAGCGCGCATCCCCGCCGCTGCCGTCCTCACCGGAGGTACCGCGTGACCAGCACCCCTACCCAAACCGTGACGCTCGACAGCAGCGGCGGCCAGCGACTGTACGAGCAGGCCGACGAACTCCGCGCCGCCGGACCCGCCGTCAAAGTGAGCATGCCCGAGGACGTCATCGCCTGGTCGGTCACCCGCGGTGACGTTGCCAAGCGCCTCCTCACCCACCCTGACGTATCCAAGGACGCCCGAAAGTCGTGGCCCGCGTACAAGCCCGGCGCCATACCGTGGCTGTACTCGTGGGTCGACGTGATCAGCATGTTCACCTCCGACGGTGACGACCACAAGCGGCTGAAGCAACTGGTCGGCAGGGCCTTCACCCCACGCCGGATCGAAGCCATGCGACCCGTCGTCCAGGCCATCGTCACCGATCTCCTGGACGGCCTGAACGGCCGAGACAGCACCGAACGCGTAGACCTGCGCTCTGAGTTCGCATACCGGGTGCCCACCCAGCTCATCTGCGACCTGTTCGGCGTCCCTTCCGCCCAGCGGGCCGAGATGCTCCGCGTCATCGACGCCGTTCTCACCACCGACGTCACCGCGGAACAGTCCGAGGCCATCAGCCGCGACCTGTACGGCGCGATGCAGACGCTCATCGAGGGCAAGCGCCGGACTCCGGGCGAAGACATGACGAGCCTGCTCCTGGCCGCTCACGAGGAAGACGGAGATCGGCTCAGCGAGACGGAGCTGGTCTCTACCCTGATCCTGATGATCGGGGCCGGCAGCGAAACCGCCGTCGCCCTCATCGGAGCCGCCGTCCGCGAACTCCTCACCCATCCTGACCAGCTCGCCGCGGTGCTCGCCGCCCCGGCCCGCTGGAGCGACGTGATCGAGGAGACGCTGCGACTCCACCCGCCGATCATGCACATGCCCCTGCGGTACGCCACCAAGGACATCGACCTCGGGGAGGGCGTCACCATTCGGGCCGGCGAAGCCATCCTCATCGGATTCGGCGCACACGGCCGCGACCCGGGCATCCACAGCGACCCTGCCGCCTTCGACATCGACCGCGCCGACAAACAGCACCTCGCCTTCGGCCACGGCATTCACTACTGCCTCGGCGCCCCGTTGGCCAGACTCGAAGCCGAGATCGCTCTGCCCGCGCTGTTCGCGCGCTTCCCCCAGCTCGCTCTCGCCGGCGCCGCCGAAGACCTGGAGCCGCAGCGTTCCTTCATCGGCACCGACGTCACCGAACTGCCCGTCACATTGGGCGCCGCCGCGTAGCAGAGCGGGTGCAACACGGATGCCACTGGTGGAAAACCCCAATGTTGGCGTTCCACCAGTGGCTTCACCGCCGCACTCAAGACGGTCACATTCGCTTCGCCTTTCCTCGCAGATCACACGCCCAGACGTCCATCGGCCTCGACTCGCGCCGGCTTGACCGCATGGCGCGTCAGGTCACCACGTGCGCAGCTTCGCCTCTGCCCAGCTCATCTCCGACTGCCACGAGCGGTTCCCCGTCATCCTCGGCCCTGCCGCGAAACCACTCACTCAGCCCACGACCGGAAGTGCCCCATGCCCGTCAAAATCCCGACCGCTGCCGAGCTCACCCAGCTCACCCCCGCCGAGAAGCGGGTAGCCGAAGTCCTCGTTACCGGTGCTTCCAATATCCAGGGCGCCCGGGACCTGGGAATGAGCAGCAGCACATACGCCGGCCACCTCGGCAGCATCGGCCGGAAGTTCCAGATCACCAGCAGAACCGGCAGGCCCGCTCGCGCGCATGCTGTGTTGGCCAGTGGGCAGGTCGCCCCGCCCCCGGCACCCGCCCGTATCCCAGAATTCACCCTCGGCGAGCGGCGGCTTCTACGAGCCCTCGCTGAGCACCCGGAAACGTACGAGATCGCCCGGGCGGCACGAGTTGCTGAGGCCGAGGTCCGACCGTGGATCAAAGCCCTGGTCGCCAAGGCCGGGGCTGACAACGACACCCACTTGGTCGGCCTGGGGCACGCCTGGGGTCTTCTCGGTGCGCGCGGCAGCGAATCAGTCAGCAGCGACGACGCCCCGAGCGAGACCGATGGAGCGGCCCGGTGACCGGAACTCGAACACATGCAGAGCACCAGCCGACCACCCAAGCCCTCGTCGACCCGGTATTAACTGGAGGAGCAGCCGACGCGCCTCATCCGCCGTATGAGATGCGTCCGCTGCTGACGGAGCAAGACCGTGACGCGGTTGCCGAGCTCGTCGAGCAGCGCACCAGGTGGCTCAACGACCGGTGGCTCACTCCGCCCTACCCGGGCGACCCGGCCGTCTTGTTCCGGGAGCCGGGGGCGGACTCGGTTGCCTTGTTTGAGGACGGCCTTCCTGTCGGGTGTCTGCAGTTGAACCGCCAGCCGGCACTCTCGTACTGGGATGCCGAAATCCACGAGCCCAGTCTGCTGGTGTCTCTCGCCTTCACGGCACCCGACCGCAGAACCGATCTGGTCGGCAGGCTGATGACGCTGTGGGCGATGGACTTCGCCGACCGCCTCGGGCTGACGTGGGTGCGCTGCGAGGTGCCGTCCGGCGCACCCTCCCGCGACGGCATCATGCGCGTGCCCCTGCTCGACCACCTCATGAACGTGTGCGGCTGGCAGTTCGTGCGTCCCACGAAGGAGAAGGGCGGGCGGCCGCTGGCCCTCTTGCAACTCCCGGCGCAAGCCCAGCACCTGAAACCACTGATCTGCTGCACCGTCCCGCACCAGCGCGCCGTCGCGAACACGGCCGAGAGGCAGGGGCAATGAGCACATGGACCGGCACCGTGACTGTTCCAAGCGGCGTTCGCTCGCGGCGGTCCGGCCCCCAGCCGACAGCAGCGCCTGGAGGTTCTCCCATGTCGTGCACACCCACCAGTGGACCCTCTAGGCCACCGACCACACCGACTTCAGCTGGAGCTGCTCGCCTGGCCCGGTTCGATCCCCCACTCGACCTCCCCGTCGTCCCGAAGCATCGCCGCCTGGTGGGTCAGGGTGCTCAGGAGTTCGAGACGAAGGTCATCGCGGCTTACAAGGAACGCAAGGCCGCGATCAAAGACATCTGCGCGGCGACGACCCGCTCCTACGGAGCAATCCACGGTCTCCTCAAGCGCTGTGGCGTTCCACTGCGTGGGCGGGGCGGCGTGCGGCGTAGCCAGGACATCGCTTCGTGAGGGCATGCAGTGACGACGGCATTTGACCTCTTGTACCTGGCCGCCCTCCCTTTGCGTCCGGCGCTGCTCACCTGGCTGCGTCTGCTCGAACAGAAGCGTCACGGCGGCACGTTCGCCGCTTTCCACCCTGTCGGGAGCACTCGTCTGCCGAGCACAGGATTTCAACGAATATCAGGACGGCCGATGGAAGTGCGGCGTGAGTCAACTCCTCGGCGTGCGGGCCGGTTGCCCCCTGCCCTCAGTGCTGCCCGGGGCTTCGCCGCCGGACGACTTCACCACGGACCTCATTTCGACCGGAAGGAACGACCTGTGTCGACCCTGACACGTCCGCGTATCTGCGGTGCGCGGATCCCCCTCGCCAAGGACCTCATGGTCCACGCCTACGCCGAAGGCCGCGGTGTCGGCGGGATGGTCCGCGGCTCCCTGCTGTGCGAGGTCGCAGAACATGACGACGACCGGCACTGGGGTATTGCGCGGGAGCTCGCCGAGCCGCACGGCGGAGCTGTGTGGGCAACGTGGCTGGACGGGGAAGCGCCTCGCTGCCTCACCCGCAAGGACTGTCCGCAGCCCGGAACAGGCTCCGCGGAGGCGTGTGCCCTGTTCGCCGGCCACCCCGGCGTCTGTTCGCACCTCCTCGACCAGGCCCTGCGGGCGGACCCCGATCGCGTCGAGCGCATCGACGCCGCCCTAGCGATCCTGGCCACGTTCGACCGGTACGAGGCACACACCGTGCATACGGCCGCCCACGACGCGGCGCTGTTGGCGTGGGACGAACTGCGTGCCCGCCGCCTATGGGTGTCCATGCCGGACTGCGACCAGGCCGCCGTGCACCGGCTGGTGAGCCGCACGGGCTCGGTAGGGGCGCGGGATCCGCACGCCGTAGCGGAGTTCGCGCGGGAAGCCGTCGAGGTGACGTTTCTGTGGCAGCGGTCGGACACCGGGCGCCTCCCCCGCGGAGAGAGCGCGACGTCCCAGTTGAAGATCCTGGACAGTCTCACGCCTGAGTGGCAGGCCGTGGTGCTGGGCAACCAACGCTCGCCAAAGAGCTGGTCACCGCATGCCTCCACGCCTCGAACCCCGCTTGCCGAGGCGCTGGACGATGCCTGCCGACAGGCCGCCGACGGCCAGGAGCCACCACTTGCCTCGGACAGTTGGGCGGCGCCCTGGGACCACAAGGAGGACCGGGTGCGAGGGGCCCGCGTCGCCGAACGGCTCACGCGGTTGCCGTACGGATGGCGGGTGGACGTGATGCGCCGTATCGGCTCCGGCACCGAGTCGTTGGCCGCAGTATCCGACGCCATGATGGCGATCAACATCCTTCGCGCCTTCGGCCTCCGCCTCGCGTGGAACAGCGGTCAACAGGCCCGCAGCCTGCTCAACTCGGGGTGACCCGCCTTCATGGGGTTCATCGACAAAGCCACCTCACGGCATGCGCGGCAGCCTCACGCACTTCGAATAGCGCCCGGGCCTTCTGCACCGCACCGCTCTCGCAGTTGACCCGCGCCTTCCCCACCAGCCAGCAAGGAGCGGTTCGTGGTCCTGACCCCCACGCCCGTACGGCCACCGGCCGATATCACCGCCATGTCCGCAGAGCCTCCGGCCGTGCTGCCCTCGGCGTGGCAGGTACCTGTGTGCACAGAGGGAGACGCCGGGCAGGAGGACTACGCCGCCGCGCTGGGCAGGGCCTGGTGCAGCGCGACCATCAGCCGCGTACGCACCGGCCAGGGCTTCGCCGTC
This sequence comes from Streptomyces sp. NBC_00582, assembly GCF_036345155.1. Classification (GTDB taxonomy): domain Bacteria; phylum Actinomycetota; class Actinomycetes; order Streptomycetales; family Streptomycetaceae; genus Streptomyces. The sequence continues at coordinate 167,707 of NZ_CP107773.1, read as the reverse complement.
GTGCTCACCAGGCAGCGGTACGGCGCGGTGGCGCTGAGCCGCCTCGACCGGTCCGGCGCCCAGCGCGGCGCCGTCTGGGCTTCTGACAGAGTCTGGCACTTCGTGGTTCGGCCGGATTCCGCCAGCCTTCCGTGGCCGGCCTGCGCCACATTCGTCACTGGGCCGCCAGTGGATGTGCCACCCCGCGATGCACGCGACACGGCCGTGGGCTTGCGGTGGATCAGCCAGGAGCCCAGCGGTCAACTCTTCACCCCAGCGCCGGACCTGTGCGCCGCGCTCACCGATCTCAATTCCTGCGGCCTCCTCCGAATCCGAATCCGAAGGCTCCGAGCGGCACTTGCGCCCCGGCGTTTCGCTCCCTACGGCGAGCGGCGATGACGACCAATGAGATCGGTGGGTCGGCCCACTTGAGCGGGGTGGCCGTGCAGGCCGGATCTGTTTCCGGCGGCATCCACTACCACGCGTCGGTCATGGCGAGCCGTAGCCCGGCGCCGCGTATTCCGCGCCACTTCACCAACCGACAGGAGGAGGTCCGTGCCCTGGACGCGGCCCGCGACGGCGGAGCCAGCCTCATCGTGCTCAGCGGACTCGCAGGAGTCGGCAAGAGCGCGCTGGCCGCGCAATGGCTTCACGGTCACAGCGCCTACCCTGACGGGCAGTTGTACGCGGATCTACGCAGTCCGACAGGGCCGAAGCTGCCGGAGATGGTTCTCCAGCAGTGGCTCCACACGTTCGGTCTGGACACCCTTCCGGCAGACCTGTCCGAGCAGACCTCGCTGTGGCGCTCTGTCACAGCCCACCGGAATGTCTCGGTCCTCCTCGACAACGCCGTAGCGCCCGAGCAGGTCAGGCCTCTGCTGCCCGCAGGCGACTCCAGCATGACCGTCGTGACGAGCCGCTCCCTTCTGTGGGAGCTCGGCGTCGACGGCGCCGAGCTCCACCCACTCGGCCCGTTCGCGCCCAGCGCAGCACTCGAACTCCTTTGCCGGTTCACGGGTGAGGCCCGGATGGAGGCCGAGCCCGAGGCCACCTCTCGCCTGACGCGGGCCTGCGCCTGTCTGGCGCTCCCGCTCGTCCTGACCGGCGCCCGCCTGGCCGCCCGCCCCCACCGCAGCCTCTCGTCTGCCGCCGACGCCCTCGCCCGCCGCACGACCGACACCTCACACCACAAGGACTACGCCTCCATGGCCATGCACGCTGCACTGGACGAGACCTACGCGAACCTGGAACCAACCGGGCAACGTGTCTACCGGTTCCTCGGTCTGATGCCCGTCGACGACTTCGACCCCGACGCGGTGGCCGCCGCCTGCCGCCTTGAATGGGGCGATGCGGAATGGCTGCTTGAGGTCCTGGCCGACGAGCACCTGCTGGAAGCGATCGCCCCCGATGAAATCCCGCCGGTCCGCTACAGGATGAGCGAAGTCGTGGGCGAGCACGCCCGCCGCCTGGCCATGCAGCACGACGACGAGCCGACCCGCGAGGGCGTGCTGCGGCGGCTGTGCACATGGATGCTGGAGATCGCCACGCATGCGCAGATCCGGCTCACCCCTTCTCAGGCCACCCTCCGCAAGACCCAGGGGCTGCCCTCGCCGACCGTACGTCCCCCCTTTCAGGACGAAGCGGGGGCGATCGCGTGGCTGGCGTCCCACCAGGGGAATCTCCTCGGCGTCCTGCGGGCCATGGAGAAGATGGGCTGGAACGAGCTCGTCTGGCTGGTCGACGCGTTTTGGCCGCTGTTCTTACGCCAACACCCGTACGAGCTTTGGGTCGCAGCGCACGAGATGGGCCTGGCCGCCGCGCGGCGGGAAGGCAATCAGCCAGCCGTCCGGCAGATGCTGAACTCGGGTGCCATCGGATTGAGTTCGGCTGGACGCCTGGACGAGGCCATCACCTGGTACGCCGAGGCGTTGGAGGCCGCACAGGCCGCGGGCGACGCACGCGACGAGGGCCAGGCGCTGCTCGGTCTTGGCGCGTGCCATCTCGAGAGCGGACGTACCAAGGTTGCCCGGCCGCACCTCACCCGGGCAGCGGAAAAGTGGCTGTCGTGCGACTACCGGCGAGGCGTCGCCCTGGTGTCAGTCCTCCTCGGTGAAATCGACCTGGCCGACGGACATACGCGCCGCGCACTCGAGCAGTTCGCCGGCGCCCACGAGCTCCTTATGAACGTGGACGACCCCTACGACGCGGCCCGCGCGCTCGCCCTGCACGGACACACCCTCGTCCTGCTCGGCGACCCGGAGGCCGGTGTCGCCGGCTTGGAAGGGGCGCTGCGGACGTTCGCCGAGGCAGGCAGCACCCGATGGCGGGCCCGCACACTGGAGATGCTCGGCGGCGCACACCGGGCCCGCGGGGACGACATCCTCGCAGCCAGCTGCTACCGGCAGGCCATGGGCCTGTATGCGCCGATCCGTCCTGCGGACGCCGAACGGGTCCGAGCCCTGGCAGATGCTCTGTGACCCCTGTCAGCCCGGCAGGCGGTGATGGGCCCGCGACCGCAACGAGGCTTTCATCGGCGCTCGGCGGGACCACCGAGAACACGATCTCGGGCGGCGCCTTCCACGGGCCTGCCGTTCAGGCCGGGGCCATCCACGGCGGCGTCCACGTGTACGAGGCGATCGTCAACCCGCCAATCCCCCGCCAGTTGCTCCCGGTGCCGGCCGCCTTCACCGACCGCATCGAAACGCTCGATGCCCTGGCGGAACGCATCACGGCGCTGCCTGACTACGCCGTGGGCATCGTCGTGGTCACCGGGAAGAGCGGCATCGGGAAGACCTTCGTGGCGAACCGGCTACTCCACAACCTCGCCTCCCAGTACACCGGCGGGCAGCTATACGCAGACCTCCGCGGCTATACGGCGGAGGGGCCAGCGTGTACGGACGAGGTCCTCTCTCGCTTCCTCCGCTCACTGCGCCCTGGAGCCCAGCCCACCAGCGTGGACGAATTGGCGGCCTGGTGGCGGTCTGCCACGGCTGAAGACCCTGGCCGACGGGTGAGCCTTCTGCTGGACAGCGCCCGAGACGCCAGCCAGGTCCGGGCCCTGCTTCCCGGCGGATCCGGTCACCTAGTCGTCGTGACCAGCCAGGACCAGCTCAACGAGCTAGCGCCTGACGGTGCCGTGCTCCACGAGTTGGAGCCGTTTGGCGAGGACGCCACTCGGCAGCTCCTCACTCGCTGCCTGGGCGAACAGCGCGTTGCCCGCGAGCCCGGGGCCATCGCGGAGATCACCCGACGTTCGGCCGGCTTCCCCATGGCGATCGCACTGATGGTCACCCAACTCGCCGCCCGGCCTGCCCGATCCCTCACCGACGTCACCTGCGGGCCCGTCGGTAGCCGCTCCGCGGACAACCTTCATCCCCTGCTCACTCTCCAGGAGACGGCCGTGACCACAGCCCTCGACCGCGCCTACTCGTCGCTGCCCCGCGACACACCCGCCCCCGCTATCTACCGCCGGATGGGCGCCGCCTCTGTCGTCGACTTCGACCCGCCGATGGCCGCCGCCGTCTGTGACTTGACACATGCCGACGCGGCCCGCGAGTTGGAGAGACTGCGAGACCTGCAACTCATCCAAGCCGTCAGCGACGAGGAGCCGTTTCGCGGACCTGTATATCGCCTTCACGACGAAGCCCGCGCGCACGCCCGGTCCCGAGCGACAGCGGAGGCAACCGTCGGCGAGGCGGAGGAGACCCTGCGGCGGTGCACCGACTTCTTCCTCTTCAATGCCAGCAGCGCCGAGCAAGCCGTGACGCCCCATCATCGACCGCTGGAACGCTCCTACCTCTACCCGCCCGCTGAACCGCTCCACTTTGGCGACGCCGACTCCGCACTGGCCTGGCTCGACGCCCAGCAGCACAATCTGCTGCCCGCAATCCGCGCCGCGGCCGCCGGCGACCTCGACGCCTCCACCTGGCAGCTGGCCCACGCCATCTGGCCGTACCTCCGCTCATCACACAACTACCAGCTATGGTCCGAAAGCCACGACCTGGGTCTCCAGGCCGCGCGGCGATGCGGGAATCGGCCCGCCGAGATAGAAATGCTCAACACCTGGGGCGTCGCCCTTCGCGGTATCGGCCGCTTCGAAGACGCCGCCAGAACGTTCAACGCCGTACTGGATCTGGCGCTCGCCGCTCAGGACCGCCGCGCTGAATCCCAGGCGCGGCACGAGATCGGCGCGACGCACGTGTACACCGGGCTGCCGGCACAGGCCGAGCAGTTCCTGCTCCTAGCACGAGAACAGCGGGCCGAGCTGGCCCGCACGAGTGACTCCGAACGCGACCGAGCCACGTACACACGGGCCGTGGCGATCACCAACGTCTGCCTCGGCCAAGCCCAACTCGCCCGTGGCAGAGCCATCGAGGCGATCGAAACTCTGGCCGCCGCCCGCACGACGCTGCTGAACGTTCCGGACCCCCTCGACGCTGCACGGGCGCTCGCGTGGCTCGCCCGAGCCCACGCTGCCGGAGGCGACTCGGCAAAGGGCGAGGAGTACGGTCGCCGCGCCGTCGACGAGTGCGACGCCACCCGTTCGGCACGCTGGAGTGCACACAGCCGGGAACTGCTCGGCCACACCGTCCTGGAGACCGGCCAAACCGACCTGGCACGCATCCTCTATGAAGAGGCCGTCGGGATCTACGCAGGCGTGAGCCGCCGTGATGAGGAGCGCGTGCGGCGGCACCTGCAGAAACTCCCGTGATCACCTGCTCACAGTCGCGCCCCACGCCTCCGGTGAAGCTGCCCGGATGTCCGGCGTCGTCCCAGGGACCGAAATCTCCGGTGGTGACCGAACACCGGCATCACCCCCGGCCAGCGCCTCAAGCACATCTCGAACAGCGCTCTCAGCGCCAACCTCAGTGCCCCCGAACCGCAACCGCAGACGGAGAGCCCGAACACGCATGCCCGCTATGCCCATCGCTCATCCACCCTCCCGGCCTGGCGCCGGGAGAACGACCCTCTCGGCAGGGCCCACCTCCCCCTCGCGGGTCCATGTCCTACTCCCAGACGCCCTGCAGTACCCGGACGTCAGCCGGCACCAGGACTGGGGCCTGCCGGTGTACTACGGCCGGCGACTGCCGGCGGGGCTCTCCCGTTACGCGGCGGTGCCACACTCGCTTGAACGTCTCATCGAGGACCTTCTCAACGACGCCCCGGCCATAGAGTCTTCGGCTGGTGGGGTGCGCCCCCAACTGAGGCCTCATCAGATACCGCGCGTGCAGGCGATCCAGGACGCCCAGGTTGCCAAGGCCCCGGGCTTCTTGCTCGTGTCCCCGACCGGGTCAGGCAAGACGGCGATGGTGCTCACCGCGCTGAGCCGCCTACCGGTGGAACTGGTCCTGGTGATCACTACCTTGTCCATGATTCCGGTGTGGCAGCTGGCCATCGACTACTTCTGCGAGGCTGCCCCCAGGCGCCGCTGGGTGGTGACAAACCCCGAGAAGCTCGTGCGACTGTTCGAACATCCGCAACTTCGCCTGCACGACCTTCCGTCGGACGAGGCAGCCCGGTTCGCCGCGCAGTGGGGGGACTCACGGCTGTCCTGGGACGCGGTGGTCCTCGATGAATCGCAGATGGCGGCAGATCCGCAGTCCATCCGGTCACGTCTGCTGTACCGGCTCACCCATCCCCAGGCCGGAACGAAGCCGTTCTTCATACCGACGAGCGCCACCCCGTTCTCCAAGCTCGCGGAAACCGCGTACGCGGCGGACTTGATCGCCCACGCTGCCCGGACCGCCCCGCCACAGACCCTGACCGGAGCGGAGTACCTCGACTGGCTGCATGGCCTGCGTCTCACCCCGGGCAAGGGCAGGGCCGTCGCCGACCCCACGGAGAAAGTCAAGACGCTGCTATACCGCGGCGGCGTCGGCGCAAGCGCCTCCCAGGAAGAGCTGGGGCTGCCACCGCAGCACCGCGAGATCCACCCGATCCGTCTCAGCCCGAATGATCACGCCCACTACGAGGCCACCTGGGAGGAGTTCCGCCGCCGCCACGGCCTGGCGGTGAACGAGGACCTCGAGGCGGAGACCGACCACCAGGCGAGCGCACTCAGGCGGGTACAGAAGGCGTCCCTGCTCAAAGCCCCGTACGTCGCCCGTCATGTCGCAGAGCTGGTCGGGCGCGGCTGCCAAGTCATCGTTCCCGCATGGTTCCTGGAGAACGTGGACCTGCTGGCCAAGTCCATCGCAGGCGAGCTCCACTCCCGCGGACTTCCCGACAAGGTGGTGGCGATCACCGGGGAAGCGCCGGGCCTGCGCGAGCTCAAGCGCACGGCGTTCCAGACCGGCCGCGCGCTGGTGTGCGTCACGAACGTCGTCCAGGGCATGAACCTGCAGGCATCTGAGGCCAATGTCGCCGGAACCGGCCAGACAGCTACCGACACGCCTAGGGTCACCGTGTTCGCCGACGTCCTGACCGGCGGCAAGAAGCTGCTGCAAGGCGAAGGCCGGGGCCAACGGGACGGCCAGGAGGCGCCCGCCCACTACCTCGTAGCCGAGGGCACCACCGAGACGTACTGGCTGGCCAATGCGCTGAGGGCCGTGGCCGGCACCCAGGAACTGACCCACGCTCCGGACGACGCCGCCGCCCTGCACGCTCTGGCCGACCAACTGGACGACGAGGCGATCGCCGCGTGAGCACACCCTCCGCCAGTTTCAGCCTGGCGACCCAGCCGTGGATCGATGTCGTCGACGACACAGGGCGAACAGACACGATGGGCGTCCTGCAGGTACTCGAGCAAGCGGACCGTCTGCACCTCGCGGCCGCGGACCCGCTGGTCTGGTCAGCGACCGTTCGACTGCTGACGGTGATCGCCTACCAGGCCGGGTGCGGACCGAGGGATCACGATGCCTATGTGCGCCAGGTGCGCAACGGCATCGCCCTGGAGCCGGCGCGGCGATGGGTTCGCGAACACGAGGAGGATCTGGATCTCTTCCATCCGCGCTCGCCGCTGTTCCAGGACGGGACTCTGCGGCACCTTGCCGACAGGCCCGCGGCGCGGCTGCCGGTGCTGTATCTAGATCCGGCCGCCGCGATCAGCCGACCGCTCCTGGTCGACCACCGGCCGCTGCACGCCTCGATCCCGGTCAGCGCGTGCCGCGCAGCACACCTGCTGCTGGTCCAGCAGATGTGGGCCACGGGAGGAAAGATCCGCTCGAAGCAGGCCGTCTACGGCAGAGGGGCGGCGTTGGGACGAGCTGCCGCCCAGACGGGCGGCGTGGTGTGGCATCCCGCGGGAACGGTCGCCGAGCAGCTGACCTGGCGGCTCATGGCGGCGCCCGGCGTTCTGGGGCGCGCGTCCTTCACGCACACGCCGAGCGCGGGAACCGAAGAGATCCCGGTGGGCAGTGAGCTGGATGGGCTGACCTGGCAGCCGCGCCGGATGCTGCTGTTGCCCGAGATCGACGGCATGGTCCGTCAGGTGCTACTGACCCAGGGGTGGCGCATGAAGCACCCCGAGCTGAAGGGGAGTTCGGTTGCGACGCTGCCCGGCAGCCGTGACCTGGTCGATGTCAAGGAGGGCCAGAAGTTCATCACCCACCGACTCACCAGCGACCAGGACCAGGCGCCCCTGCTGGAACGCTGGTGGCGTGCCCCTGAGGGCAGTTGGGCCCACGCCGTACGCCAAGCCGCCGCCCGGACCGGACGCACCCCGGACGTCGTCGCGGTCGGCCTGGCCGTCCGGGACCACTCGGTCATCGTCCACCAACGGCGGATCACGCTGCCAGCGATGCTGCTCGCCGACACGCGCAGCGCGGCCGCGGCCCATACAGTCATGCACTTCCGGCGCCAGGCACGGACCGTCGCTCCCCACCACCTCGCGGACCGATCCGCCGGAACGGTCCTGCCCCCCGGATTCGGGTCCGGTCTTCTGCACGATCCGCAGTTCCTCGACGCCAAGCCCGACGAGCAGGTTGCGCTGCTGTTCGCGGCCGCCTGCTCCGCCACGGGGGCACACGGCCGACGCCGCACGCTGCTGGCCGGAGCCGTCTCCCACCTGATAGCCGACGACTCCGAGGCCGCGCCTGAGGTGTCCCCCACGACGACCGACCTTCCACCGGCGTCGTCCATGCAGATGGAGCTGTTCTCTTTCGAACCCGACGCCCCGGGCAGCCCGGGTGTATCTGCCAGCGCTTCCGTGGACGCCGACGATGACAGCTTCCTATTCGTCACCGCCGCCAGCACGACTGCGGCACCCCCGCATTCGAGGCGCAGCGGCCACCATTCCCCAGTCAGCCACGGCGAGACAGGGGAACTCGCCTTCACACTGTCGAGGCAGCTGGGCCGCTGGTACGCACACCCCCGAAGCCGGTACCTCTTAGCCCAACTGGCCACCTGGGTCGTCCATCCGTCACCGGACACACCTGCCTGCCGGCTGGTGACGCGCATGGTGCCCGACCATCTCCAGCATGCCGCTCTGCTCACCGCTGGCCTCTTCGCGATGCACCGTCGCACGAACAGCCGTGCCGAACTCTACGGCGGCGCACCTCTTGCACGGCTGATGCGGGCCTTCGGCTCCGCTGGATCCCCTCTGCGCGGCCCCGCCGACCTGCCCACCCGGGCCGCGGTCCTCAACCTCCTGCGCGCACCGGACGCGCACGCCCTGCGCGTCCCCCTGGCCAGGATCATCCGCAAGGCCGCCCCGCAGGACCTGACACCCCACTGGGGCCAGCTCTTCATCGACCTCGCCGCGTGGGGGCCCGACGTTCGCCAGAAATGGGCCGACCAGTTCTACACCGCCCGACCCGCAAGCAGCCTCTCCACCACCGTGACCACCAACCTCCCCCAGGACTCCGCTGCCTCATGACCGTCACAGCAACCGATCTGTCCCTGCCAGAGTCCGCCTACCCGCCGATCGATCTCAGCGCCCTACCCGGGCCGTTCGTGGTCGTGCACTCCCTGACCACGCTGGTCGACGTTTGCCTCAACCGCGACATCATGGGCCTACCGAAATCCACGACACTCGGCGGCGTCGAACGCATGCGCGTGTCCGCGCAGTCCCTTACCCGTGCCGCACGCAGCTTCGCTCGCAATCACAGCCAGACCGGCGTGCACGGCATCAACACCCGTCTCCTTCCCGGCAAGACGGCCGAGTACCTGCGTGAACGCAGCATCGACGGCGCCGACGCGCTGCCCGCGGCCGCTCTGATCGTCACCGCCGCCGGCCCCTCGATCGACCTCGCGCACCCCGACCGGACCCTGACATCCATCTACGTCTCCTCATCGGCTCCTGCGGACCTGGCAGAGCTCCTACTGGACCACTGGGACGAGCTCGAGGATGCCCGCCTGGCCATGGAGAAGGCCATCGCCGCAGCCGCGTCGGCGACTGCAGAGCCCGGGCGGAAACGCGGGCGCACCGCTGGCAAAGCCACGTCGCGCGGGCAGGCGGACACCGTTCCTGCCGAGATCAAGTCCGTTGCACAGCAGGCCCTTGCGCCAGGACTCGCCGCCGATATCGCCCTCTTCGGACGTATGCTCCCCGAGCTGCCCGGGGGTAACGTACGCTCCGCCGCGATGATGGCTCACGCCTTCACAGTCGACGCGAAGCAACTCGTCACCGACGACTTCGTCACGGGCGATGAGTGGGGCAGCGGCGGAGTCTTCAGCAATCTGGGAGAGCAGTACCTCAACTCAGGCACCCTCTACCGCTACGCGGCCCTTGACCGCAGACAGCTGCGCGCCAATCTGGCCGCTGCGGGCGCCGACGCCGAGACGGTGGAGCGCACCGCGCAGCAGACCGAGCGGGACTGGACCACGGCGGTCGCCTACGCGCTGCCGGAGGCCAGGAGAACGCGCACCGGCTCGTGGGCTCCTCCGACCCTCGTCGTCGCGGCCACCACGGCCGCACCGTACACGGCCGCGGGCGCCTTCGAGACCCCCATCGCCCCGCCAGCCGGGATAGCCGCCGCCAACCGGCTGACCGCCTTCCTCACCCGGCTCGGTCTGCACGCAGGGACCGGCCGATGGCTGCCGCCCGCCAACGAGCCGGCCCCCCAGCTCCCGCACGGCATCACGTGGGAGGACCAACGGCCGTGACCACCGTCCTCCTGCGCCTGTCTGGGCCTCTCCAGTCCTACGGCACCACCTCGCGCTGGGAAGAGCGCGCCACTTTGCCCCGGCCGACCAAGAGTGCGGTCCTCGGCCTGCTCGCCAACGCCCTCGGCCCCGGCCACGGCCCGTCCCGGTTCGCCGACCTCGTCTTCTCCGTGCGATGCGACCGGCCAGGTCACCTGGAGGAGGACTTCCAGACGGCCGGCGGCGGACACTTCGGCTGGCCCACCGCGCAGGCCGCCGCGGCGGGTATCACGCCCACCAACTCCTGGTACGGCGCCCCCCGCTACCCGCACACCGCGCCCCTCGCACCGAGCCCCGCCTCGTGGAAGCCTGCCGACCGGGGCACCGTGATGGCGATCAAGCAGTACGTCGTCGACGCGAGCTTCCTGGTCGGTCTCAGCGGATGCACGCCCCAGCAGACCAACCGCATCACGACGGCGCTGGCCCAGCCGTACGGCCTGCTCTACCTGGGGCGCCGCTCCTGCCCGCCTTCGCGTCCGATCCTCTACGGAACAACCGCGGACGGAGCCGATGTTTGGCCCCATCGCATGCCCCTCGTCCCGGAGGCCAGCACCGCAACTCCCCAGGTGTGGAGGCAAGGACTGCCCGGGCCAGGAACGTACGCCGTCCCCGAGCAGCCCGGCACCACCAGAAGTGGCCCGGACTACCTCCTCCTGCACGTCCACCCGTACAACGTCAGCCCGCCGACTACGCCCGCTGAGAGCACCCAGTGACCGCAGACCTCCGTATGCAGCCCCTACCGGGCCTTCGCACGTGGCGCACCGCCCTGACGCTAAGCCCCGCCGAGAGCGACCGCTGCCGCGACGCCCACCAGCTGTACCGCCTTGTCCTGAGCGGATTCGGGGGCGACGCACCCAAGGGCCCGGAGTCCACCGGCCGGCCAGCTCACGTCCTGTTCGCACCCGATCGCGAGGAACCTCCAGCCGCGGGCAGGAACGAACGCCCCGACGCCGGGCGCCCCCTAAAAGTCCTCGTGCAGTCCCCCCAACTGCCGAACTGGAAGCCCCTCCTTGACGACGGCCGCCTCCGCAGCGCAGACGCGTTCACCGCCGAGTACACCTACCGTGCAGGACAGTCACTCCAACTGCGCGTCATCGCCAATCCGAGCCGTAAACTCCGCTCGCCGACACGGCGAGTGAGTATCACGGACCCCACCCAGGTCAGAGCCTGGCTGCACCGGCGGCTCTTGGAGCACGGCCTGTCCACGGACGTCGACGACATCGCTGTTGGGCCGCCCCGCTGGATCGTCGGCACCAAGGAGTCCGGCGACCGCTTCCAGCTCGTGACCAGGACCCTCCAGGCCCGTGCCGCCGTCCTTGACGCCGCTCTGGTTCACGATCTCCTCCGCGACGGGCTCGGCCAAGGCAAGTCCTACGGATGCGGACTCGTGCTAACCCATACCAACCGGCCCGCAGAACAGTAAGATGACGGTGCACCGCGCGAGACGCCCTGGAGCGTCCTGGTCGCGGTCGCCTCTCTCCACTTCTCACGTGGAGCTGGCACCACCGATGCACCGAACATAGGGGACATCTACCTACCTCTCCACCCCTCCGTGGAGCTCCCCGGACACCAGTGCGGCAACCTTCGGTTCGGTAGCGAGGCGTACAGCAACTCCATCGGCGGCCGCGCCCAGCGGACCAGCTTGAGAGCCTTACGGTCCCAATGCGGACAGTGGGCTCTCGACCGCGGTCGAACGTGGGCGGTCCCGGTGAGTGCACGCACCTCGCTTCGTACTGGGAGATGTCCTCGCGGACAAGCGGATTTACCTGTGCGAAAGCCTTTTGGAGCACGTGAGTGCGCTCACCGCACTGGTGCGAGACGCGGCGTTCGCCTGCGGTCCGCGGACTCCGGCGGCCATCTCGAACTCCGGTGGGTATCCCGGGCTCCGCATCACCACACGGAGGGCAGAGTGCAGAAGGCCGCGGACGACATGCGCCTCATCATCATGAACCTCAAGAACGACGGCGGCCCCAACATCAAGCGCCGACGCCTGCCCGAACGGTGGCACCAGGCGTACGAGGGCATCTTGGCACCTCTGGACCCGGACCTCGTCGCCGTAACCGAGTTCACCTACTCCCAGACCCGAGCCGGTGCCACCTGGGCTGAGAAGCGGTCCGCCAACCGGAGATTCAAAGCGGCTCAAGACGTCCTGCAGAGTCACGGATTCCGTGCCGAGAAGGGCCAAGGACGCAACTCGACTGGCATGTTCGTACGCAAGGGCTCCTTCATCCTCGACCCGGATCCTCAGCGTCACTACACCCGGGTGTACCGGACGCCGCCCACGCACGCCGTACTGCGCTTGCCCGAGGTGCCCCACGTGCCGATCAACGCGGCGTCCCACCACGCGCCCTACTGCAACCCGCTCCTACAGACGATCGAGGGGTACGAACTCACATCCATGGTGGACAAGGTCAAGGCCCACCACGACGATGAACCTGACTCCCCACATGCCGCGACGTGGCTCTTCGGCGACTGGAACCAGGACCCCTGGAAACCGACTCCGGGAATCTCCTGGAATTCCCCCGATGTCACGGATGTCGTGCACCGCTGTCACCGGGCCCGCAAACTGTCGGACGGGCCGGACGGCTTGTGGGTGAGCCGGACTGCAGTCGACGAACTGATGATGGACGCGGGCATGCACGACGCGGCCCGGTTCGCCGCGATGCACTGCGGCCAGCCCCACGCACTGGACCCGACGGCCGGCTTCGCCCGCAGCGCCCGCGGCCAAGGGGGCCTGAGCCGGATCGACCGAGGCTACCTGGATGGCCGGTCGGTCCAGGCCGTCAAGTACGTGCGCGTGCTGGACATGAACGGCATCAGCGATCACCACATCGTGCTCATCGTCCTGTCACGCCGCAAACTCGTCCAGGCTCTCCTCCGCGAATTCCCCTCGCTGAACCCGTGGGACCTGGCCGCGTGAGCCAGGTATCTGTGGCGCGCCCTCTTCGCCGCCAGACTGGGCACCTGCCTCAGCCAGTGCACGGCTCAGCCGTACTGCCACTGCGAGCCGGTGCCTCGGTATTCCTCGACCGGGATTGGCAGGACACCGGGACGCATGCGCTCCCGGTAGAGGACGCCGCCGATGTGGTCGAGTTCGTGGGCGACGAGGCGGGCCATGCCGTGGGTGAAGCGGGACAACCGGGTGCTGCCGTCGAGGTCGTCGTGCGCAACAACGATGCTGAGGGCACGGGGAACGCGACCGCGGACGTCGAAGAAACTGAGGCAGCCCTCGAACTGCTCATCCTGGTCGGCGGAGGCCTCCTCAATCATGGCGTTGATCAGCACGACCGGGGGGGCGGCCGGATCCGGAGGGATGACCACCGCGGCGGAGCGGTCGTAGCCGAGTTGGGGGGCGGCGATGCCCATTCCTTTGCCGAACGTGTGCAATGTCCGGACCCGGTCGACGGCACCAAGGAGTTCACCGACGATGCGCTCGGCCTCGTCTGCTTCGGCTGGCAAGTCGAACGGGCGTGCTGGGGTGACGAGGACAGGGTCGCCCTCCTGGATGATGCCGGCGTTCGCCATGGCCTGGCTCGCGGAGAGGGTGCTCACAGAGGCCATCTCTTTCGTGTCGGGTACCGCCTTGAGGCGCCACTCCAGCCGGTACCGGGCATGCAGGGGTGGATCCATAGTCGCCCAGGTGAAGACGGTCCGGTCTCCTCGCGTGGTGCGTTGAGGCTGGGTCCGCAGCGGCGCGAGGTCCGCACTCAGGGATGTCTCGGTTCCCCAGACGGCTGGCTCGGTTGCGGAGGGGAAGGCGAGTTCCACGGTGAGCCGACGCGTCGGAAGCCTGACGGCTCGCTGGAACCAGGGGCCCCATTTGTCAGCGCTCACGCTGTAGGAGTAGGTGATCTCCGCTTCCTGGCCCGGATAGAGGGGGAAACGGCGGGTGGGGCTCTGGAACTTCAACCAGAGTTCCTTGACAGCGTCCCGGTCGTGTTTGACGGTCCACTCCATCGGCTCGTCGCCGCAGTGAGCCTCAAGACCGAGTTCATCCCAGGTCAGAGGGTTGCGGCGGTACAGGGCGTTGGAGCGTTCCGGCTCTGCGGGGTAGCGGTCCACGGCGATGCGTACGAGGTAGCGGCTGACGGGATCGGTGCCGTCGTTTCGCAGCAGCCGGCGCATCCGCAGGTGGAAGGTGCTGCCGTCGAAGTCCAGGGCTGCGTCGTCCTCCAGGACCAGCAGGCCCGTGCTGGTGGTGGACTCGCTCTGTTCGGCCGCCGACGGGGAAGCGTCGGTGCCCTGCCATGCCGTCCACAGGGCGCCGCCGGCGTCAAGTTCCGTGTCTACCCGGCGGGCGAGGGCGGGACTGCCGTGTTCGCGCCCTGCCTCGAGATGGCTGATGTACGAGGGATCGACGTTGAGCCGGGCAGCCAACGCCTTCTTGGTCAGACTGCGAACGGTGCGCCAATGCGTGAGTTCGGCGGCGAACGTGCCGCGCTCATCGCTCTCCAAGGCGCCTTTCCCTTCTGGGAGTTCGGCAAGTTCGTGAGTGAGTGGCCCTCACCATCGCCTCATCCTGCCCGGCGAGAGCTCAATGGTGCTAGCTGGCGGGCGTTGTGTCGTGATCGGTGCGCGCCAGCGGGCGCCCTTCACTCGTTGCCGCTGGAGGTTGGGTACTTGAAGCGCTGGGCACGCCTCGCATCACGTCACCTCGCCGCTATCCGGGATCTGCAGCGCGAGTCCTGCTGGCAACCTTCGCACGAACCATTGGTGCGTCACACAGCGGCGAGGGCCATGAGCTCATGCACGCACAGTTGCTCGACACTCGGTCACCTCGGCGAGCTGGTGCGGGGTGCGAGCGTACGGCCCACCAGGGCTCAGGCCCGATGGCCGACCCCTGTGTGAACTCCTCCGGCGGCCAGAGCCGCTTCGTCCCCAACTCCCGAAGGAAGTTAATGGATCTCAGTTCCGTTCCGCTGCCGCCCGGAGCCTTCACTATCGGCAAGAAGTTCGGATTCGAGGCTGGCCACCGCCTTCCCGGGCTGGCGTCCGAGCACAAGTGCTCCCGCCAGCACGGCCACAGTTACGAGGTCGAGGTCATCCTGACCGCGCCGCAGCTGGAAGAGCCCGGCTTCGTCACCGACTTCGGCGCTCTGGCCCCGTTCAAGGAGTTCCTGGACACCGACCTGGACCACCGCAACCTGCACGAGATTCTCCCCTTCGAGCCGACCTCGGAGCGCCTGGCCCAGTTCCTGGCCGGCTGGTTCATCCACAACCTTCAGCCGAAGATCCACGGCCGCCTTGTCGCTGTCCTCGTCCGAGAGACGGCGAGCAGCTGGGCCCGCTTCGATGTGGAGGAGCAGTGACCACCTCCGAGCCGATCGACATCGCCCCGGCGGCAAGCGAAGCCGCACTCCGGCTGATCGTCGCGGAGTGCTTCGGCGTCGAGGTGCCGACCTTCCAGGGAGAGGGCCCGAGCGGCGGGCACCCCGCCCTGTTCATCCGCCTGTCCCGGTGCAACCTCACCTGCACCAAGTGCGACACGAAGTACACCTGGGACTGGTCCCAGTTCGACCTGCGCAAGGAGTCGACGAAGCGGACGGCGGGGGACCTCCTGGCCTGGGCCACCTCCTCGCCGGTGGAGCTGGTCGTGATCACCGGTGGGGAGCCGCTCCTCCAGCAGGCACGTCTGGTGCCTCTCATCCAGGGACTACTGGCCGCCGGGAAGCGGGTGGAGTTCGAGACGAACGGCACCCTCCCACCCGTGCCCGAGTTGGTGGTCGACGGGGTCCGTTTCAACGTGTCGCCCAAGATCGCCAGTTTCGGCATCGACGAGGTCAAGAGCGTGGTGCCCGCCGCGCTGGAGGCGTTCGCAGCGTCCGGACGGGCGGCGTTCAAGTTCGTCGCCTCCTCGGTGGCCGACCTCGACCACATCGCCGAACTGGCCGACACGCACCGGCTGGCGCCGGTGTGGGTGATGCCCGAGGGCACCACCGCGGATGCGATAACCGCCACGACCCGGGTCCTCGCGGACGCGGTCGCAGCCCGGCACTGGTACTTCACTACCCGGCTGCACGTGATGGCCTTCGCGGACGCGCGAGGCCGCTGATCTCCCGCCCTGCCCCTTCGTTCCCCAGCCCCCGGAAGCGAGAGAAGCCCATGACGACCTCCGTCACCGGCCCTGAGGCGACCCTGAGTACCGCGGTACCCGCACCCTCCCGGTCCGCGCCAGGCATGGACACCGACCGCGTCGCCGGCCTGATCGCCCAGCTCCTGGTCGAGCTGGGCGAGGACCCCACCCGGGACGGGCTGATCGGCACCCCGGGCCGCGTCGCGGCCTGGTGGAAGGCGTTCCTGTCCCCCGACGGCGTCGCAGTGGACACCTGCTTCACCGAGTCCCAGCTGAGCGGCCAACTGGTCATCGTGGGCGGCATGAACGTCTGGTCTCTGTGTGAGCACCACATGCTGCCCATGAGCCTGCAGGTCACCGCCGGATATGTACCGGACGGCGAGGTGCTGGGCTTGTCCAAGTTCGGGCGGATCGCACAGCAGTTCGCCGGCCGGCTCCAGGTCCAGGAACGCTTCACCCGCCAGGCCTTCGAATACCTCACCGGCGTGATCGGGCGCGAGGAGGTCGCCGTCCGCGTACGCGGTACGCACCTGTGCATGAGCATGCGGGGCGTGCGAATGGACGCTGCCCGCACCACCACGCTGCACGTGGGCGGCCGGTTCAAAAGCGACCCGGTGCTCTCTCAGCAGTTCCTCACCCTCGCCGCCGCCCAGTGACGCGCTCTCAGGTCCCGGCAAGCGAGTCGACCGACAAGGAGGTAGAGCAGATGACCGCGTCGTCGACTTCACCGTTACGTGCTGACCGGCCCGGCCCGCTGTTCCTGACGTGGGACGACATCACCACCGCGACGGCAACCCTCGCGCACCGGTTGGCGGCCGCAGGGATCCCGCAGGTGGTGGTAGGTATCGTCCGAGGCGGCATGATCCCGGCCGCGTGGCTCGCCCACCGGCTCGCGATCCGCGACGTGCGGACCGTCGAAGTCACCCGCACCGCCAGCGACGGCATCAACGCCGCCAAGAGCACGGTCCCCACCGTCCGCAACCCCGCGTCGCTCGGCGACCTCACGGGCCTGGACGTGCTGCTCGTCGACGACATTGCCGGCAGTGGCGTGACCCTCGCCCACACGGCCCGGATGATCCACGACCTCGGCCCCGCCCGGCTACGCACCGCGGTCTTCGTCGTGAACCGGGCCAACTGGAGGCCGAGCTCCGACCCCCACCACGACATCGACTACATCGCCTCACTGGCGGACACCTGGGTCGTCTTCCCCTGGGAGGAGCAGCATGAGCGCTGACCTGGAGCCCCCGGCCCGGAGCGCCGAGGATCGGAGGGAGCCGGGTACGACGGGCCCCACCCTCCCCGGCCCCCGTGCCGCTGCCAGCCGTGTCCGCCCGCTGTGGGTGAGCGTCGAGGGTCTCAACGGGGTGGGCAAGAGCGAGGCGATCTGTGCGGTCGCGGCTGACCTGGGCCCGCGGTGTCTGCGGCTGAGCGAACTGACGGACCAGGACGGCGACACGCTGCCGGGCCAGGTGATCGCCGCTCTCCGCTCGACGGGGGACGTCTTTCTCCGGACGGGGCATCCCGTCGTCGAGACCCTGGCCTTTCTCGCCCTGAAGGTCCGCGAGTACGAGCGCCTGAGCGAGAGCGACCTGACCGGCATCGAGGTGATCCTCGAAGACCGGGGTGTCGACAGCACGGCCATCTACCAGGCGGTGATCCTGGCCGCCCAGCACCCGGGCGTACAGCCTCAGGCACTGGCGGAGCACATCCTGGCGACGATGGCCCCGTGGCGTCCGGCCCCCGACGCGACGGTCCTGCTGACCTGCGACCGGGAGGTCGCCACCCGCCGGTTCGCCGCCCGGACCGGCCGGGTGCTCGACGGCCGGGACCTCGTGGTGATCGAACAGGCCGAGGTCCTCTACCGCGACTTCGCCCGCGCCCACCCCGACCGGTTCACCGTGCTGGACGTGAACGGCGGCAGCAGGGACGAGAGCGCGAAGGCACTCCGGGCGACCGTGGAGGACCTGATCCAGCGGCGGGAGGCCATCCATGCGTCGTGACATCACGCTCCTTTGGGGACTGCGCTCCCGCTGCGCCGTGGCCTGCCTGTACTGCTACTTCGGCACCGTGGAGGAGCACAAAGCCAGCCCGCCGGACCAGCTCGGCATCCTGTCGCACATCTCCCGCAACGACCTGAGCCGGGAGGAGATCACCGCGTTCGCGCGGACCCTGGAAGGGTCCCCGGTCGAGCGGGTCGTCATCGCCGGCGGCGAGCCGCTGGACTGGCCCGCAGCCCTGGACCTGATCGAGATCATCAAGGACGCGGGATGCGAAGTGGTCATCGCCACGAACGGCATCCCCCTCACCCGACCGGGGATCGCTGAACGGCTCGTCGAGCTTCGAGTGGACGGGGTGTCGGTGTCCCTGGACAGCGTGGACCCGGCCTCCAACGACCGCCTGCGGCCGTCCCGCTCCGGGAAGTTCGGCCACGCCGACGTGGTGGCCGGCATTCAGGCACTGCTGCGGGCACGCGGCTGCGGCCCGGCGCCGCGAGTCGGGATCTACAGCGTGGTGATGCGGCCGGCGCCGCAGGAGATCAGCCAGGTGGCGCGGCTGGGCGCCGAGCTCGGCGTGGACTACTTCGTGCCGCAGCCGATCTCCCTGGCACCCGATCACAAGCTGTTCGACGAGCTCGCGCACACCCCCGAGGACACGGTGGCCGTGGCCCAGGAACTCGCCCGCCTCCAGGCCAACCCGGCGGGCCTGGAGGTTCCCTCGCCAGGTTCCATGCTGAGCTTCGTCTCCGCGATCTCCACCCAGGCCAGCGGGCGCGTGCAGGAGTGCTTCGGCGGTGCGCAGCTGTTCTTCGTCCAGCCGGACGGCTCGCTGTGGGACTGCCCGTCCGATCGCCGGATCGCCGCGACCCCCGCCGAGCGGCGGCGGACGATCGCCGGGGCGGACGCCCGGACGCTGTTCGACGGGCGGCCCGCGTGCACGGACTGCTCTCACTTCAGCCGGGACTGCGTGAACATGTGGCCGCTGGTCCTGGACATGCCGCGCCTGCTCAACAAGGAGGCCAGCCGATGACCGTTCCCCCGCCCCCCGACAGGGCGCCGCTGCTCCGGGAGGTGACCGCCAGCCTGTCGGCCATGCCCGACCCGGCGGCCTCGGGCCATCTGCGGCTGTTCGAGGATGAAGCCGCGCACGCTCTCGGCGCCGCGCACGCGGTCGCCGTGTCCTCGGGCACCGCTGCCCTGCACGCCGCCTTGTCCGCGTGCGGGATCGGAGCGGGTGACGAGGTCCTCGTTCCGGCGCTGACCGTGATCATGACCGTGGCACCCCTTCGCGCTCTCGGGGCCACGCCGGTGTTCGTCGACAGCGACCCGGCCACCCTGGACCTGGACTACGAGGACGCGGGCCGTAAGGTCACCGCGCGGACGCGGGCGATCATTCCGGTCCACTTGTGGGGCCGCATGGGAGACCCCGGCGCGCTGGCAGCGTTCGCGTCCGAGCACGGACTCGTGGTCATTGAGGACGCGGCCCAGGCCGTCGGCACCGCGCGGAACGAACGGCTGGCCGGCGCAGTCGGCACAGTCGGCTGCTTCAGCATGAAGGACGGCAAGATCCTGTGGAGCGGCGAAGGCGGGTTCCTCACCACGGCCAGCGGCCAGGTCGCCGAGCACGCGCGCGCCTTGCGCAGCCACTGGCAGCCCGCCCCACCGGGAGAGGCCCCGCTCAGCCGCCTGGCAACCAACTCCCGCCTCGCCGCACCCCTGGCCGCCCTCGCCCTGGCCAACCTCCGCCGCCTGCCTGACCTGATCGAACGGCGCCGCGCCCAGACCCGATACCTGCTGAACGCCCTGGAGCGGGTCCCCGGACTCACCGCCCTCGCTCCTGCCGCGGGTGAGGAGTGGAACGGCTTCTCCCCGCTGCTGCACATCGGCCTGACCAGCCCCCGGGCATTCGCCGAACATCTCGCGCAGCAGGGCGTGCCGAACTCCACTGGCAGCTTCCGCCTCGTGCCCTGCGACACCCGGCCCCCGTTCCCCAGGCCGGAGCAGCCGTGCCGCGGCACGGCCGAGATCCTCGACCACATGCTCGCCGTCGTCCTTGCCGAGGGCGACACCCAGGCCTCCCTCGACCACTACGCCGACGTCGTCGCCCGGGCGGCCGCCGCGTGGACACCGTGACCGCCGACCGGGAGCCGGCACCGCCCCAGCCGTCCGCAACAGCCGCTCCGGCGCCCTGTCCTCGTCTCCGAAAGGATTCCCGCCCGTGACGATCACACCGGTACACCACGCGTGCACCCGCGGCCCGCTGATCTCCGCCGAAGGTCTCAACGGGGTCGGCAAGACCTACTTGACCAACCGCGCCGTCGAGGCCCTCGACGAGAAGCCTTTGATGCTGGACGAGTTCTCCCAGCGGGCGAACGGACGCCCCGGACTGGGCGAAGCCCTGCTCCAGGCGCTGCGCGAGGCCAGCACCGGCGACCCGTTCCTCCGCGGGGGCACCCCCATGGCCGAGGCACTCCTCCTGATGGCCATCAAGCGCCATGACCTCGACACCCTGCTCCCCGACCTGGCCAGCGGGCGCACGGTCGTGGAAGGCCGCAGCGTCGACACCACGGCGGTGTGCCAGGCACTGCTGCTACACCCCGACCACCCGGACCAGGCCCTGGAGACGGCCCTGGCCCTGCTCGACCTCGCCTCCTTCTACCGGCCGCTGCCCGATCTCACGATCCTGGTCACCGACGACGCCGACCAGGCCCTCGTGCGCGCGCAGCGTCGCGACCGGCGGGTCTTCACAACCGAACAGGCCACGTTCATGCGTCAGGCGTGCGCGCTGTTCGAGCGGGTCGCAGCCACCGATCCGGCCCGCTACCGCGTCATCGACCGGCGCGTCATCGACGAGTACGAGGCCGCCGCGCAGATCCGGGACTGGATCGGCGGCACCAGGCCCGGCCTGGACTGCCTGCGTGAGCCGTGGGCGGGCGAAGGGTCGCCGTGCATGTGCTGCGGACAGCGCGTGGAAAAGGTGCCGGCATGAACGAGACGGCCCTCCCACCGGTCAGCCCGAGCCCCGCCCTCGGCGCTAGCTGCTCGCCAGCCATCCCCGACGGCGTCCTGGCCGTGATCTTCGACTTCGATGGAACCCTCGCCGACACGACGGCCAACCAGGAGCAGTCGCTGCGGGCGGCACTCCAGCCGTACGGGCTCGACCTGGACACGGACTGGTACCGCCAACGCTTCGGCCTGTCCATCCACGACCTGCTCGCCGCGCTGCCAGGAGCACGACATCTGCCCCACGACGAGATCATCCGACGCAGCCGCGCCCACCTCCTGGCCCACATGCACACCATCGCTCCCATCGCGTGCAGCGTCGCGCTCCTGCACGCGGCGCGCGAAGCCGGGCTGCCCTGTGCCGTGGCGTCGGCGGCCAGCCGCATCCTCGTCCATCCCGGGATCGAGGCCCTGGGCCTGAGCCTCCAGTTCGAAGCCGTTGTCACCCGGGAGGACGCCGCGCGCGGCAAGCCCGCCCCCGACCTGTTCCTGGAGGCCGCCCGCCGCATAAGCGTCCCACCGGAGCGCTGCCTCGCCGTGGAGGACGCCCCGGACGGCATCGCCTCCGCGCTCGCCGCCGGCATGCACGTGCTCAGGATGGTCGACGTCCACCTGGCCCCCACCGGCGATCGCGGCGAAGACACCGCGGACCTGCCGTCAGGAGCCGGAGCACCGATGCCGCGCGGCTGCGCTCTCGGGCAGGTGGCGGCCCGCAGTAGCCCCGCATCGGTTCCCGCACCGTTCATCGTCGATTCCGACCGGTGACGGCTCCCGGCCGTCGCAGCAGAGGAGCATGATGCCCGTCCTCCACTCGACCAAGAACCTGAAGGTCGCCACCCCTGTCACGGAAACCAGTGCGGGCGTCGGGATCTTCGAGTACACCGACGCCTACACCGTGTTCCACTACGGCCGGATGCCGGACCTGATCCCCGGCAAGGGCGAGGCCATCTCCCGCATGGCCGCCTTCAACTTCGCCCTGCTGGAAGCGGCCGGCGTGCGGACCCACTTCCGCCGGTTCATCGCCCCCCACCACATTGAGTTCGATCTCGCCCGCCTTCCCGCCCCGGACGCCGTGCCCCTGGCCCCCGACGTACGCAACACCCTGCTCCCCGTGCAGGTCCTTGTCCGCACCGAACTCCCGCAGGGCAGCTCCGTCCACCGCCGTCTCGCAGCCGGCACCCTCACCCCAGCCCAGGCTGGACTCAGCTCCCTCCCCGCGGTCGGGGAGGAGCTGAAGGACCCGCTCGTCGAGTTCGCGACCATGCTGGACGACGTCAACCAGTACATCGACACGGCGGAAGCCCAACGCCTCACGGGCCTGGACGACGACCTGTTCCAAGCCCTGCTCGACACCACCGTCACGGTCAACCGCGCGCTGACCGAGCACGCGCGCACGGTGGGCCTGCGGCACTGCGACGGCAAACTCGAATTCGTGGTGGCAGCCGACGGCGGCCTCGTGCTCGCCGACAGCCCCGGCACGCCCGACGAGAGCCGCCTGCTCTTCGACGGCGTGCACTGCGGCAAGCAGGTCCTGCGGAACTGGTACGTCGACAACGGGCTCGAAGTCCCCGTCAACCGGCTGATCACCGAAGGCGTGCCCCGGCACCGGTGGCCCACGCCCACCCCACTGCCGGGCGAGTTCCTGCCGGTGATGTCCGACCTGTACCGGTCCCTGAGCGAGACCTGGACCGGCGAGCGCCTCTGGAACGCGCCGGAACTGCCGGCGGCCACGACGGCCGTGGCCCGGGTCATCGGGCACTGACCAGAACCCACCCTGGCAGGCGCCGGCGCGTGCTCTCCTCGATGAGCAAGGCACGCGCCAGCGGTGCCACCCAACCGACGTGAACGGCAGACGCATGGGCAGTTTGACCGACGACCCCGACTTCCGGGCAACGACGTTCGTGGTCGTCGACTTCGAGACGACGACGCCGACGGGCTACCCGGCGCAGCCCATCGAAGTCGCCGCTCTCGCCCTGCGCTGCCCGGACGGAGCGTGGACGGAGGCCGGCCGGAGTACCTCCCTCATCCGGCCGCCCGCGTTCGCCCCGGTGACACCGGCCGACACGGCCCAGACCGGCCTGACAGCGGCCGAACTGGACAGCGCCCCGGACGTGGCGCACGTCATGGGTTTCCTGGACCGGCGATTCACCCCTGGCGGCCGGTACCTGCTGGTGGCGCAGCACGCCGCCACCGAGGCGAACGTCATCCATAACGCCCGCGAGCACTGCCCGACCCTGTCCCGTGTCGACTTCCTCGACACCATCCCCCTCGCCAAGTACCTGGTCCCGGGCCTGGCGAACTACAAGCTCGACACCCTGCTGGCGCACTTCGCCATCGCGCAGCCTGCTGCCCGCCACCGGGCCTACGCCGACGTCGACGTCACCGCGCAGGTGTTCCTCCGCCTCCTTGGTGCCGCGGACGACACCGCGCAGCTCACCGACCTCGCCGCCCTGGTGAAAGTGGCGGGGCGTACCGCCAAGAGCAACATGCCCGTCCAGGGCGGGCTGTTCGACATCTAGCCCGTCCGCCGGAGGACGAGCCATGCAGTGCCACTCGCAGATTGGACGGTACGCATCATGACGATCACCGAAGAGAGCCGCGGCGACGAGGTCCAGGTCCCGTTCTGGTTCGATCCGCTGTGCCCCTGGGCCTGGATCACCTCCCGCTGGCTCCTGGAAGTCGAGCAGGTTCGGCCGGTGCGCGCCGACTGGCGGATCATGTCGCTCGCCTACCTCAACCTCGACCAGCGGGGCGGCAAAGGCCTCAGCGAGGACTACCGGGAGCTGATGAACACGGCCTGGGGGTCGGTGCGGGTCTGCGCCGCCGCCGCCGAACACGCCGGCCGCCCCGTGCTGGGGCCGCTGTACACGGCCATCGGCACCCGGCTGCACAACCAGCGGCGCCGCGAGGACCCCACCGTCATCACCGAAGCCCTGGCGGAGGCTGGGCTGCCGGCCTCGCTGGCCGCGGCGGCCTCCAGCACGGAGTTCGACCAGCGCATCAAGGACTCGCACCACGAGGCGTTCGACGAGGTCGGCCTCGACGTCGGGACCCCCGTCCTGCGGATCGCCGGCACGACCCTGTTCGGTCCCGTCATCACTCCGGCCCCCCGCGGCGAAGCCGCCGGACAACTCTGGGACGGCCTGGTGTTGGTCGCGGCGACGGACGGCTTCTTCGAGCTCAAGCGGAGCCGCAACGTCAAGCCGTCCTTCGACTGAGCCCACCGCGACCCGACCGCCTCCAAGGACACGTAGAACACCCAGCCCCGCACCGCCGGTTCGGTTCGAGCGGATCCAGATCACCTCCACGCCCGCCACGTGCGGCACCCGACCACGAGAACGAGGAACCCGTTGGAGTACGACGCCCTCACCGGCTGGGACGACGACATCACCGCCGAGGCCTACGCCGCCTTCACCCGGGCCTACCCCATGTACAGCGCCTCCAGCCGCGATCTGGCCGCGCGAGCCGGCCTCACCCGCAGCCGTGTGATCGTCGACCTGTGCGGCGGCACCGGTACGACGGCCGAGGCGATCCTCGCCCTGGCGCCGCCCAACTCCACCGTCGTCTCCTTCGACAGCTCCGCCGCCATGCAGAGCATCGGCCGCCGTCTCTTGAGCGACCCCCGGCTGACCTGGGTCAACGCACCCGCCGAGGACCTGGCCGACCATATCCCGGCAAGCAGCGTCGATGCCGTCGCGTGCAACTCGGCGGTGTGGAAGACCGACGTCGCCGCCGTGGTCACCGCGGTGCGCCGTGTACTGCGGCCCGGAGGCCGGTTCGTCTTCAACATCGGCGGCGCCTTCGCCGGGGTCACCCACCCCGACGCGCTGCCCCCGCCGGCAGGGCCCTCCCTCAGCGCCCTGATCGAGCAGATCGCCACCCGGGACTACGGCATCATCCCGCCGACGGCCGCCGCCCCTCCGAAGCTCACGCTCCCCGTGATCACCGGGCTGCTGGCCGATGCCGGGCTGCACGTCGTCGCCGCGGAGGTCACCGGCCAGCACACCACCACCGCTGAGAGGGCGGCCTGGCTGTCCATTCCCGTCTTCGCCCACCCCGAGGGCGCCCTCACCTACGAGCAGAAGATGGCGATCCTCGCCGAGGCCACCGCCCAGACCAAGCCAGACGACGTCACAGTGACGAGCTGGCTCGTGATCGTCGCCAAGCTCCCGGAAGAGGCATGACGCCGAACGCGCTTACCCCGGCGTCTTCTACGACGGCATGTTCCCTGCCCGTCAGCCGACCGCCACGAGAGCTTCCGGAGGCGGAGGGGTTACCTGATTCCGGTCGATGTGGTGACCGCCCGCGCGATCCGGGGCCCGACGAGGCGCTCCGCCAGATCCAGCGGGTACCAGGCGGCCCCGGTCACCTCGGACTCCTGGATACGCCCGACCTCGGCGTCGGCCGTCGTGAAGACATAGCCGAAATCCAGGTGGTAGTGGTCCGGTTCGCCCTTTGCGGGCCTGGCCGGCACCCGGCCGAACTCGATGTAGGCGGGGTGCGCCGAGACGGAGGCGACCTGGTCGGGGTCGATGCCGGTCTCCTCGGACAGTTCCCGCAGCGCCGCGCCGACCAGTGTCTTATCGGTCGGCTCAAGATGGCCGCCTGGCTGCAAAGTGATCCCGTACGCGAGGTGTTCGATCAGAAGGACCTCGGCGTCGTCCCGGACCAGCAGCGCGCCGGCGGTGACGTGCATCGGGAAGGTCCGCCGCGAGGCGAACCCACGGCCTTCGGCCAGGAGCCGCCGCGGCTCGGCCAGTTGTCCGGCCTCCTGCGGGTAGCGCTCAAGGTAGGCGGTGAGCACTCCCGCGATATCGGAATCAGTGATCGCCACAGGTCATCGCCCTCCGCTCGGCCCGAGGAGGGTTCCGCCGAGATCAACTGCTCGAAGGCGGCCACCAAGCACGTACACAGTCAGCTCCACAAGGGTCGTGGCGTACCGGAAGTTCCGCACTCTACAAGTCCGCCGGGCCCCATACGCACCACGCGCCCGCTGGCGTGCGGCGTTTGGGAACCTCGGCGATTCGGCCAACCGCCCTTGGTGGCAGTGCCGTTGCGGGAGCTGGGTCGGTGCAGTTTCCACGGTTCCTCGAACGCTCTATCCCGGGACTTCAGGGCCGACCGAAAAACGTGTGTTCGATATCCCGGCTGCGTCGTTGAGCCTCGCGAACCAACCGTGACCGACCGACAGGGGGATCGACTTGACCTCGGGCAGCACAGCCGCGCAGCCGAGCACGGACGAAGCGGAGGGGAATCCACCGGACAGCGGGGGCGCGGCGCAGGAGGAGGAGTTCCAGTACCGGGACGAGTCCCGGCTCCAAGCCGGCGCACAGATGACGACGACCACGATGGCGCGCCGCTTGCCCGTGCTGGTGCGCAGGTCGTTGCGGATGGCGTGGCAGGTGGACCGGGGCGCGACGGCCGGGCTGCTCGCGTGCCAGATCGGCACCGGGGTGCTGGCCGCGCTGGGCCTGTTCGCCGTGACTGGGACCCTCACCGCGCTGATCTCCTCGGGCGACATCACCGAGCGGCTGCGGGAGGCGGCTCCGCAGCTGGCCGTCATCGCCGTGGCTGCCGGGCTGCGCGCCCTTCTGGGGGTCACGGTGACCTGGCTGACCGGGCGGCTGCGGCCGGTGCTCGCCCGGGCCGCGGAAGTCAGCATGGTCGAGGCAGCTCTCGGCGCGGAGGCCGCGGCGAACAACAAGCCGGGGTACAACGACCAGTACGACATCGCCGACCGCGGTGCCCAGGTCACCCCCGACCTCGTGGAGGAAGCCCAGGACGTGCTGGCCGCCACGGCGACCCTCGCCGCTGGCGCGACCGTCCTCGCCGTGATCCATCCCCTTCTTCTGCCGCTGCTTCTCCTGGCGTGCCTGCCGCAGGCCGCCGCGTACGTGCGCGCGGCCCGCGTGGTGTATCTCGCGGGCCTGGAGACGTCGGGGCGCCGACGGATGCTGCACAAGCTGCGCTGGCACATGTCCTACATGGAGTCCAGCGAGGAGATGCGGGCCTGCCTGGCCGGTCCGTTCCTCCTCGGCCGCTATCGGCGCCTGGCCGCCTCCGTCAACGTCTCCGAGCGCAAGGCCGCGAACACCGGGGCCTGGATGGGCCTGGCCGGCGCGGCGGCCGGTGGCGTCGCCTCGGCGGCGGTCTGGGCGACCCTGCTGTGGCTCCTGGTCTCCGGCCGGATGGACCTGGCGGCGGGCGGCGGCGCGGTCTTCGCCTTGCAGACGGCGACCGGCTCGGTGCGGGGCATCATCAACGGCGGGGCCCGGCTGGTGCGCACCGGCTGGTATGTGCAGGACTGGCAGAACTTCATCGACAACGCGCACGGGCAGGCGATGGTGGCCTCGCGTGGCTCCGAGGTACTGCCGGCGCCGCCGGAACGCTTCGAGGTCCGCGACGTCACCTACCGGTACGACGGCGCGGACAAGGACAGCCTGGCCGGGGTGTCGCTGAAAGTACGGCGCGGGGAGATCGTGGCGCTGGTCGGGGAGAACGGGTCGGGGAAGACCACGCTGTCCCGGCTGATCTGCGGGCTGCTGCTGCCGACCTCCGGGGAAGTGGCCTGGGACCACACGACCACCGCGCGGCTGGAGCCGTGGGAGGCGTGGAAGCACGTAGCGGTAGCACCGCAGCGGTTCACCTACCTGCCGCTGACCCTCCGCGACAACGTCACCCTCGGGCAGGGCGACACCAGCGACGCCGCGCTCATGGCGGCCTGCGAGGCGTCCGGAGCCGCAGGCATGCTGCCCGCCCTCCGTTCCGGCCTCGACACCCTCCTGACCTCCGAATGGTTCGGCGGCCACCAGCTGTCCGGCGGGCAGTGGCAACGCGTCATCCTGACCAGGGCATTTCACCGGAAGGCCGAACTGCTGGTGATGGATGAGCCCACGGCCGCCCTCGACGCCCGGGCAGAGCACCATGTTTTCACCGGCCTGCGGGATCTGGCCAAGGACCGGGCCATCCTTCTGATCACGCACCGGCTCGCCAATGTCGCCGTGGCCGACCGGATCGTCGTCCTCGACCAGGGCCGCCTCGTCCAGGAGGGAACGTACGCGCAGCTCACCCGCGAACCCGGGCTCTTTCGGACCCTGTGGGAACTGGAGCAGCGCACCGGCGGTGCGCCCGGTCCCACCTGAGCCCCCGCCACAGTCCTGAGCCAACCCCGGCCGCCCGGCAACGGCCGGGGTTTGTCGATCCGCCGACATGGCAGGCCGATGCGGCTCCCCAACGACCAACTCGACCCACACCCCCGGGAGGAACCGTGTTTCCCGACCGCACCGAACCTGATGGCGGTAGGCCCTGCCGCTCCGCCGTCCCGCGCCCGGGCGCGAGGTCTGCCGGATGAGCCCGACGAAGCCGCTGCCCGAGGCCCTGCAGCGCTGGGCGGAACAGCAGATCGGCCCCGTCGTGTCCGTCCGCGACGCCTCGCACGACTGGGACCGCTCCCGTGTGTGGGCCCTGGAGGGCGAACGCGGGGTGCACCGCTACCTGAAGGTCTCGCCCTCGGTGAAGTTCTTCACCCGTGAGAGCCGGGCATACCGCCACATCGTCCCCGCCCTCGGACACACCCGGGCGCCCCACCTCATCGACAGCCGCGCCCAGGACCTGGCCCTGCTGCTCACCGCGGCCCCCGGCGCCCCGGCGAAGGAACTCGGCTTGGGCGCCGTCGAGTGGCGGACCGTGCACCAGCAGGCCGGAGCGCTCTGCGCCCGGCTCCACGAGGCGGGAGAACTCGACCGCGGCGACCGGGTGGAGGCCGAAGCCTCGTTGTCCGCCGCCGCTGACGGAGCGGAGAAGTACCTGGCTCGCGCCGGGGACCGGCTCAACCAGGACGAGCGGCAGCTGATCCGGGACCACGCTGCCCGTCTTCGCCGCGCCGGCCCGGTGCCCGTCGGCTACATCCACGGCGACAACCAGCCGAGGAACTGGCTGTGGTCCAAGCACGGGCTCGCCCTCGTCGACTTCGAACGGTCCCGGCCGGCCGCCCGCGTCCAGGACTTCGTCATCCTCGCCACCACCCAGTGGGCCGACCATCCGGACCGCGAGAAGGCGTTCCTCCGGTCCTACGGGCGGGAGCTGTCCGACGCCGAGCGGCACGCGCTGCGCTGCCTGACCGCGCTGGACGCGGTCAACTGCCTGGCCTGGGGCCCGGACAACGGCGACGCCGAGGTCACCGCCCGCGGTCGGCGGACCCTGGACCGGCTCATGAAGGAGGACCGGCCGTGAGCGCCGTACACCGGAGCATCGGGAACGTCATGGTCCTGCTCCAGCGTCCCGCCGACGGCCGGATCCTGACCGTCCGGCACCAGGCGACGTCATGGCACTCCCCCGGGATGCTCACGGTCGTCGGAGGATGCCTTGAAGACGGCGAGTTCCTCGACGAGGGAGCGGCGCGCGAGCTCGCCGAGGAAGTCGGCATCCACATCACCCCGGACCGCCTGCAGTTCTGCCAGCTGCTCCACTTCCACGCGGCAGACGGTGAGCGGGTGATCGGCGCCGCCTTCACGGCGCGGGAGTGGGAGGGCACCCCGTACAACCGCGAGCCGGGCACGCACACCGGGCTGGTGTGGGTCGACCCCGCCGCCCCGCCACCCGACTGCCACCCCTTCACCCACGCGGTCCTCACCCACTTCGCCACCGGCCGGCTCTACGCCAACGGGATCGCCCCGGAACTGCTGGACGGTGGGGCCGGGTGACAACCTCCACCCACACGGCCAAAGCGGCGAAGGTCACCTCCCCGGATCTGCGCCGCTTGGTCGCCAGCGAGTGCGCGAGCCTGTCCGGATCCGCGGTCAGCACCGTCGCCCTCCCCACCCTGGCCGTACTGGAACTCCACGCCTCCACGACCCAGATCGCCGCGCTCGCCTTTCTCGGCCAACTACCGAACGCCGTCGTGGCGCTCCCGGCCGGCGCGCTCTCGGACCGCTACGCCAAACGCCCCCAGATGATCGCCGCGGACCTCACCGCCGCCGCGGGTCTCGCGACCATCCCGACCGCCGCCTTCGCCGGAGTGCTCGGCATCGGCCAGCTGTACGCGGTCGCCGTCGTCCTCGGCATCGCCAAGATCGTGCACGACGCGGCCGCCATCAGCTACCTGCCCGTCCTCGTCGAACCTCACCTGCTGCAGCGCGCGAACTCGAGGCTCGGCGCGGCCTCGTCGGTGGCCGACAGCGCGGGCAGCAACGCGGGCGCCGCGCTGGTCGGCGCCATCGGCGCCGCCCGCTCCGTCCTCGCCGACGTCCTCTCCTACCTCGTCTCCGCCCTTCTCGTGTGGCGCATCCGCACCCCCGAGCTGGTCGCCGCTCCGCCCGAAGGCCGCCGGACCCTCTCGCGGGACATCGGTGAGGGCCTGCGCTACGTGGCTGGGCAGCCCACGATCCGCACAGTGATCGCGGCCCTGTCCACGCTCAGCTTCGGCCTGGCGGTCATGAACACGTACTGGGCGTACTACCTCCTCGTCGACCTGCATGTATCCCCGACGGCGTTCGGCGTGATCATGGGCGTCGGCGGCGCGGGCAGCCTGGCCGGGGCGCTCCTCGCCCCGCCCATCGCGTCCCGCTTCGGCATCGGACCGACGATCATCATCGGGTTCGCGGTCAGCCCGCTGGCCCAGATCCCCCTCCTGCTCGCCGGAGCCGGACTCCGTTGGCAGATCGCGCTCGCCGGGACGCTGGCCGTTCAACTGTTCTGGGCCACAGCCTCCGGGACGAGCCAGAGGTCCCTGAGGCAGATCCTGTGTGAGCCGCGCTTCCAGGGCCGCATGCAGTCAGCGAGCACCACGGTGACCGCCGGAGCCCGGCCCCTCGCCGCCGCGGCCGCCGGCGCCCTGGTCCTCTTCCTCGGGGTCCGCGGCACCCTCGTCGTTGGTGCGGTCCTCCAGATCGTCCCCGTGATCCTTCTGCTCGTCTCTCCTGTCCGTGCGTTGCGGGACATGCCTGCCCCGCCCGCGCGCACCGCCGTGCCCCCCCGCCCGTGAAGGAGCCTCATGACGACGACCTCGACCGCCTCGTACTGGGAACCGCTCTGGGCAGGAGGTCGTCGCTATCGGCAGCTCGACATCCCCGAGAACCGGCTGATGGGCAATTACCTCGGCCCCGGCCGCGGACGCCCCGCCCTTGATATCGGCTGCGGGGACGGCAGCCTGGCCCGCCACCTGCACCACGAGCTCGGATACCGCACCACCGGCGTCGACATCTCTCCCAGCGCCGTCGCACTCGCCGCCGCACACGACGAAGGCCCCGGACCGGCGTGGCGGTGCGCCGACATCATCACCAGCGACCTCACGGCACTGCCGGAGCCCGCGTACGCGGTCATCACCTGCCGCCTGGTCTACCGGTGGATAGACGACAAGGCGGCCTTCCTCAACCGCGTCCGCCACCTCCTCATCCCCGGCGGGACGTTCTGGGTGGTCACCGAGATCGCCGGACGCCGCGAGGACACCGACCCCCTCCACAGCCTCGGCATTAGCCCCGCCGAGACCGAGACCCTCACTTCCGGCTGGTCCACCGTCCAGACCGCCGACCTCGACGTGCTCCGCTGCTACGCCCTGCATCCCTGACCCCCACTCACCCCATACCGATGGAGGACTCGGTGACCACCGAGAAGGACAACCTCGACATCTGGAACACCTATGGCACTCACCAGCTCACCAGAGGACTTCAGCTGCCCGAACTGGACCGGTGGGACTGGGGAATCCCGCAG
Source organism: Streptomyces sp. NBC_00582 (assembly GCF_036345155.1). GTDB lineage: Bacteria > Actinomycetota > Actinomycetes > Streptomycetales > Streptomycetaceae > Streptomyces. The sequence continues at coordinate 135,865 of NZ_CP107773.1, read as the reverse complement.
ACCGGCCCCGGCATCAACGCCCTCGGTGAGGTGGCGGGACTACGTGTCCTCGACCTCGGCAGCGGCCTCGGCCGGCACGCCGCGAACCTGGCCGCCCTGGGCGCCAAGGTCACCGCCGTCGACGCCTCACCCGCCCAGCACCAGCGCGCCCTCACCCGCTACCCGGACCACCCCGGCCTGCACCTGGTGTGCGCCGACGCAGTGGCCCACCTGCGCGCTGCCGACCCGTACGACCTGATCTACTCCGTCTGCTCCGTGCCGTACCTGGACCCCAACCGGCTGCTGCCCGCCCTGGCCAACGGCCTCAAACCGGGCGGCCGCCTGGTCTTCTCCGCGCTACACACCAACTCGGACGGCAACGGGCCCTCGAACGAGGTGACCCCACGCCTGGAGATCCTGCGACTGCCCGGAACAACCCAAGACCACCCTGTGAACATGTGGGTCCTCAGCGTGCAGCTGTGGGAAGACCTCCTGGTCCAGCACGGCCTCACCCTGGAATCGGTCACGGCTATCGACTCCCCGACGGCGGACAACGCAGTCTCCTACCGGCTGTACACGGCCCGCCGTCCGGAACGCGTGCCGAGCCGCCCCCGCACCAACACACCTCCTCCGCCGAACACCGCCCTCGGAGTCGGTGTGATCGTGCACGGCCCGGACGGAGTCCTGCTCGGCCAACATCGGCGCCGTACCTGGGAGCTCGCCGGCGGAACCGTCGAACCGGGCGAGACCTTCGCAGAGGCCGCCGTCCGCGAGCTCCGCGAGGAGGCCGACCTCGTGGCCGAGCCCGACTACGTGCAGGTGCTGGGCACGCTCCTGGACCGGGTGGGCGACGTCGTACGACTGACGGTGCCCGTCCTGATCACCCGCTGGTCCGGCATTCCCCAGCAACGAGAGGAGGCCATCGGATCCTGGCGGTTTTGGCGCCTCGACGCGCTGCCCCAGCCGCTGTTCGTGCCCAGCGCCCAGTGCCTGACCGCCTGGAACCCCGCCCTCCCGCTCGATCACCCGCCCGCCCACTTCCAGCCGTACGCCTCCCCCTGTCGGTAGCCGAGCGCCAACCACTCCCCGCTACCGCGTTCGACAGAAAGGGCCTCACCCGTGCCTCCGTCCGCTTCTGCGTCCCGGCCGTCCCTGCTGGGTGTCTTCGGTCATCCGGACGACGAGTCCCTCCTGGTCGGCGGCGTCCTCGCGCAGCACGCCGCCGCGGGCGCCGCGACCACCGTGGTCACCGCCACCTGGGCCCCCGACAGCCACCGGGCCGGTGAACTCGCCGACGCCCTGGACATCCTGGGCGCGGGCAGGCCGCGAATGCTGGGCTTCGCCGATGCCCGCATCCCTGACTCCGCGCCCGGCCGGCCCCGCCTCTGCGTCGCCCCCCTGGAAGAGGTGGCCGGGCTCATCGTCGAACACATCCGCGCCGTACGGCCACAGGTCGTCGTCACCCACGACGCCTACGGCCAGCTGACCGGCCACCCGGACCACCTCCGCACCCACCAGGCGACCCTGCTCGCGTTCCACGCCGCGGGCCTGGAACACCTCTACCCCCAAGCCGGGACGCCGTGGCAGCCCGATGCGTTGTACGCCGCGACGCACCCGGATTCGGGGGTGGGCGAACTGGGCGTGCTGTTGACGCAGGTCGGCAAGAAGGTGCTCAGCGTGCCCGACGAGCACGTCACCGAGACGGTCGACGTGAGCGACTGCATGGACCGAAAGCTGGCCGCGATCTTGGCGCACCGTAGCGAAGCAGCGCGGGAGCGGCCCCTTCCCGGAATCCTCTCCCGCCTTCCCGCAGCGGAGCGGGAGTCGATCATCGCGACGGAGTACTTCACCCTCCTTGCCAGGAGGCCGACGCCGGGCGGGGCTGTACTCCAGCAGTCACGGTGAACTGCTCCCGAGGGGCTTGGTCATGGCCCGGTTGACTCGGTGGTCGCGTCCGGCGACGTAGGAGGGACAGGACAGGTAACCGGTGCGGTGGTAAAGGGCCAGGGCGGCCGTGTTGCGCCGTCCGGTTTCCAACACGATCCGGGTTGCGCTGCGGCTGGCAGCGTGCCGTTCGAGGAGGTACCGGCCGATTCCGTGGCTGCGGGCGCCACCGGAGACGTACCTCCGTTTGACCTCTGCGCTGTGCTCGTCGAGGAGGCGTACCCTTCCACACCCAACCGCCTCTCACCGACGTGGGCGGTGAGGAACAGGCCGTGGGGCGGGTCGAAGTCCGCCTCGGGGGTGGTGTCCGGGTCGTCGGCGAAGCCGTACAGGCCGAGCTGTTCGGCGCGGAGGTCCTGGGTCAGGCGGCGGGCGTCCGGATGGGCGTAGGACGCGGCGATCACGGAAGGCGTCAGGCGTATCGCAGGCGGGGCGTCGGGAGCGGTGGGCACGGAGGTCATGAAGCCGATAGTGCCCTGTCTCCACGGCACGCGCGCCGAGCGCACGGGCGCCGTCCGGTGCGCGTATGCGGATGCCTGTTGATGGACTGCACGTCGAGTACCCGGTCGGCGAGTGGCGCGCACAGACACGGCGCCTGAGCATCGGCGTTTCGGCCAATCCGCCCCGGGCGTGTGTCCGTGCGCGGCAAGGGTCGGTGCGCTGTGCACCTTCAGAGAACCGCTCAATGCCAGGGCGCGCAATCCGTCCGAAAGAGCAGTTGTTCGAAATCGGTGCGGCGTCGTTGAACACGGCAACGCCACCATCAGGTCCACGAGGGGGACCCATTGACGTCAGCCGAACGAGACACCAGCAGGGTCGAGAACCTGTCGAAGACGGCAGCCGCGGACAGCACCCAGCCGCCCGAGCCGGTGAACGCGTCCGCGATCATCCACGACGGTCAAGGCCGCTACTTGCTCCACCTACGTGACGCCAATAAGCCATGGATCTGGGAGCCCGGCTGCTGGTCGCTGCTCGGCGGCGGCCAGGAGCCGCAGGACCTCAGCCTCCTCGACACGGTCCGTCGGGAGCTGCGCGAAGAGGCCGGCCTGGCCCTCGCGGACCTTGAGCCGTACGCGGTCGAACACGTCACCGGCACCGACGCGACCCGTGTGCCGATCCAGGTCTTCTCCGGCCGCTGGAACGGCGACCCAACCCGGCTCTCCCTCACAGAGGGTGTGATGCTCGCCTGGGTGCGGCCCGAGAAGTTCCCGTACATGACAATGCTGCCGTCGACCAGGACGTTGCTGGAGCGGCATGCCGCCGAGCACCCCCCGCCCGCCGATGAACTCGCGGTGGCCGCGGGGCCCTGGTCGGCGGAGGCGCCGGCCGGGACCGTAGTGCCGGCCGGCTGGTCCGAGGACTTCCTCCGCCACCTCTCCGGCGATGGGTGCCCCATGTGCGCGAACGACTACGCCTCGGATGACATTGGCTGGGGCGCCCTGCTCCGCCGCGGTGAAGTGGCGAACGCGTATCTGTGGCGCAGCGGACGCGTACGCGGCTACTGCGTGCTCATCCACCGTGGTGCCCCGCATGTCGCCGAGCCCACCGAACTGTCCGAAGCCGAGGCCGCCGCCTACTGGCGCGACACCCTCGCGCTCGGCAGGGCCCTGACGGCCTTCTACCGTCCGGTGAAGATGAACTACTCCACGCTCGGCAACGTCGTCCCCCACCTGCACAGCCACGTCTGCCCCCGGTACGCCGGGCACGCTGATCCCGCGCCGGGTGGGCCGCTGGAGTGGCAGTTCCTCGACGGCGGACGCCAGGACGAGGGGCGGTTGCAGCAGGACGCTGCTGCCCTGCGGGTACTGCTAGGGAACGCGTGAGCGGCAGCCAGCGGCATACCGAGCCACTCGACGTGCACCTGATCGCAGTGTGCACGGGGCGCTGCTACACCTGCCCGAGTGGCCGCAGTTCTCCCACATCGACCCGCACCGCCTCGCTGTTCGCGCCGCGACCCCGCGCGTCATCGACGGCCGCGGCAGCCGAAATGCTGACACCTGGCGCAGCGCGGGATGGACCGTCCGCGCCCTCGGACGCCCCTGAGCCGCGGTTTCGTGGCCGGCCCGTGACGCCTTCGCAGTCGGCGCACGCGGCCGGCGCCAGAGCCGACAACAGCGTCCTGGCGACTATGGAAGCGATTGCACACTGATGGGCCCAACTTGTCCACCGCGCCCCGGAGATCACCTGATGAACGCCACCCCCGCCGACGCCCAGGGAACCGAAACAGCCGGGGAACGTACCGGCGGCTGCCTGTGCGGCCGCATCCGCTTCACCACCCAAGGGCCGGCAGTCTTCCCCCACACCTGTGCCTGCCGCCACTGTCAAAAACTCGGCGGCACACCAGTGATGTGGTGGGTGGGATTCGACACGGTCACCTGGACCGGTGAGGGCGGCGAGCCAACCTGGTACGAGACCTTCGAAGGCGAGGCGAAGCGCGGCTTCTGCCCGACCTGCGGCAGCCGCCTCGCGGCGATCGACAGCGACATCCCTGAGATCGGCATCAACGTCACCGCCCTCGACGACACCAGCGGACCGGACCTCGTGCCGATCCACGCGTCCTTCCGCGACAACGCCGTTCACTGGCTGCCCTCAGTGCCGGAGACCGAGCACAGCACGGCCGGTTGACCGCCCGTCCACTGCTCGGCGACGTCACCATCGCCCTCAACGGCCCCGGCAGGCATCCCCCTCTCGCCCGCGAGCAGGGCGCGAACTCCCGGGCCGGGGCCCGCCGCGGTCATGCTCAGCGAGGACGACGGAGAACGCTGCGCGGCAGGCCAAGACAGTCCAGGGGGTGCTCAACCGGAGCGACTCCAGAAAGACGCTGGGCTACCTCCCAGACGAATCCTGCCCGTCGACGCCTGCTGAGACGAAAGCGTGAGACCAAATCGCAAGCCGGTTCCAGACGACCACAAGCGCATCAAACGGTCAGGAGGCGCACTTCTTCGCTGAGCGCTGCCACATCGGGGTGCGCTGGGTGATCAATACGGAGCTTCCGGTTCAGCTGCTTCGCACGTCCCCGGACTGACTGCACAAGGCGTCCGGCCCCCAGGGCTTCACGAGCGGTTTGCACCGCCGCTTCGGGTTCACCGAGTGCGGAGTAGGCCAAGGCCAAGTCGAGCTGGGCGATGGACAGACGGGTGGGAGCGGTCATAGGGCCCCGGATCCCTCGATAGCAATCGATGGCCTCCAGTGCCGCCTTGCGGGCACGGTCGTGATCACCCAGCCAACCGTAGGACGACGCGTCGTACGAGACGATCCGAACTCCGTCGACGGCAAACAGTCCCGTGCCGTGCAGGGGAACGGCCCCCTGATACTGGTGGGCCTTCGCGGCCGCTTCGGCGAATTCGTCCCGGTCGCCGAGTTTCGCGTGCACACGCGCCAGCTGGGACGTCAGGCGGATCGCGACGTCGCTCTTGCGCGGCGCCACGCCCAGGCCTCGAGTAGCGGCAGCGAGAGCGTCAATGGCACGGCCGTCATATAGGGCGTCGGTGCAGCGTACGTCTTCCGCCCACGCGCCGACTTCGAGGGTGCCGGCCTGCTTCCCCTGCTCCCAGGCGTCGTCGCAGTAGGCCGCGACCATGTCGGACTGACCGCGGTCATGGGCTATCCAGGCCAGGATGACGCTCAGCATCCCCGCGTGCCTCGACAGATCCCGGCCCTCCTGGACCGTGTGGCGGCGCTCGTGCTGTAAGTGGTAGGCGCGATGCCGTTCCTTACCCGCCCGTGCCCGGAGCTCCTCGGGCGGTTTCACCGAGTACAGGGCGCTGAGTTCGTGGACCGCCACTTCGAGATCGGCGATATCGTCCGGCCCCAGCTCGGTAGCGGTCGCGTGCTGGGTGTAGGCACGCGCGGTATCGACGGCAGTCGTGAGGGGCGACAGGGCTGTCACGCCGAAGGCAGCAAGGGCGGTACGTCGCTTCGTAGGATCACCTTCTAGACCGGGCCCCCGCGGGGGCTGTGAGTTCTCGCAGCAGGAGCAGCTGTCCAGTCCAATGTCAGGTGCACGCAGGGGTATTACAAGACCCAGCCGACGGGTTAAGAGCCTCGCCAAGTAGAGCGGTAAGGGGTGCGGAGGCGTCTCACTGCTGTTGATCCAGTGCGAGACACGGGTGCGGTGCGGTGGCCTTACATCCGTGCGGCCGTCCGCCTTGGCTTCTTCTACTACGCCGTCCGCTATCTCCTGGTGCGTCATTCGCGAGCGCTTGACCACCTCTTTCAGGCGCACATTGGGGGTTCTCTCCTTCTTCCCGGTGTATCTGTGCGATTCGGTCACATCGATCCCTGCCGCGTCGGTGAAGCCAGGAAGACGCAATTTACTCCGCCCAGCCGGGGGCGTCCGGCATAGCGAACAACCGCTACAAGCCGCTACTTGAAGTGCGCAAAGCCGCTACAGGCCGCTACCGCCATCCCTCTGGCGGCGCTACGTGAGCGTGCGGTGGGCTCTTGGGGTCCTCGCCGTTTGGCGATACGGACGGCCTCGGGCGCGTGGCTGCGCTGGCAGCACCGCTTCGAGGTTTCCCTCAGTCCGATTGAGAACGGATGGTGATCTCTCGTGAAGGCACCTGGAGGCGTCTTGCCCAGGCTGTCCGTCGAACCGCTCGCGGGGCATATCGGCGCGCGCATTACCGGAGTTGATCTCCGGACGATGGATGAGGAGACGCGGGCGGAGATCTGGGCAGCGGTGCTGGCCCACAAGGTCGTGTTCTTCCCCCAACAGGAGCTCGACCACGCGGACCATGTGGCCCTCGGGCGGCGCTTCGGTGACCTGTCCCGCCGTCCGGCGCCGCACTCGGGGGCCGCGCCCGAGGGATTCCCGGAGATCCTGACGGTCGACTCCCAGGAGAGGGACCCCCGGTACGGGGTCGACTTCGAGGAGCACTACCGCGGACGGTGGCTGAGCTACACCGACGGGTGGCACACCGACCTGACGCCGGCGCTCAACCCGCCCGCCGCATCGATCCTGCGTGCCGAGCGCGTCACGTCCTTCGGTGGCGACACCCAGTGGACGGACCTGGAGGCCGCCTACGCCCATCTCTCGCCGCAACTACGCATGCTGGCCGACTCGCTGCGAGCGGAGCACGCGTTCTTCGCGGGCTGCCAGATGCTCCCTCACGATCCGATGGACGCGGAGGTGCTGGCTCTGGCGCAGGCGCACCCGCTGGTGTCCGAGCATCCCGTCGTGCGGGTCCACCCGGAGACCGGGCGCCGGTCTCTGTTCGTGAATCCGGCATCGACCAACCGGATCATGGGGTTCACACCGACCCAGAGCAAGGCTCTGCTCCAGCTGTTCTTCGAACAGATCGCGCGGCCGGAGTTCACCGTGCGGTGGAACTGGTCGCCCGGTGACGTGGCGTTCTGGGACAACCGGTCGACCGCTCACCTGGGGCCGGGCGATGCGGGAGTGGCCGGTGAGCGGCGCACGCTGTACCGCGTCACGCTCCTGGGCGACATCCCTGTCGGCCCGGACGGGCGGCAGTCCACGCCGATCGCCGGTGACCCCTTCTTCGCCCTGCCCACGCGTGAGACTGGAGCGCACTCATGACGACAGCCACGCATTCGCTGACGGTGTCCCGGGTCGCGGGGCACATCGGGGCCGCCGTGAGCGGTGTGGACCTGGCACAGGATCTGCCGGAGTCGACCATCGCGGAGATCCGGGCGGCGCTGCTGGAGCACAAGGTGCTGTTCTTCCGCGGCCAGGAGGGACTTGACCACGCACGGCAGGTTGTCTTCGGCTCCCGGTTCGGGGAACTGACGGGACGGGCCCGGCCGCAGAGCGGGGGCGCGCTCGATGAGTTCCCCCAGATCCTGACGATCTCCCCGCAGATCGACATCGACGCCTATGGGGTCGATTACGAGAAGCACTACCGCTCCCGGCTGCACCACGGCATCGGTGCCTGGCACGGCGACATGACCCACACGGTGAACCCGCCTGCCGGCGCGGTCCTGCGTGCCGACACCCTGCCTTCCCGGGGAGGCGACACCCAGTGGACGAACTTGGAGGCCGCCTACGCGGGTCTTCCGGCTGATCTCCAGGGGTTCCTGGACGGTCTGCGGGCGGAGCACACCTTCTTCGCTGCGTACGACATGAGCCCGTACGACGAAGTCGACAAGCAGGTCATGGACCGGGTCAACGCCAGTCCGCAGGTGGCTGTCCACCCGGTGGTGCGGGTCCATCCGGAGACGGGGCGCAAAGCGCTCTTTGTCAGCCCGGCCCGGGTGCGGCGGATCCTGTGGCTGTCGCCGATGGAGAGCCGCCACCTGCTGGAGCTCCTGACCCGCGAGGTGACCCGGCCCGAGTACACGGTCCGCTTCACCTGGGAGCCCGGCAGCGTCGCCTTCTGGGACAACCGGTGCACCGCGCACATCGGCGTCGGGGATGTCGACGCGGTCGGCGAGCCGCGGGTGATGTACCGGGTCACGCTGCTGGGTGACCGGCCGGTGGGGCCCGACGGGTTCGTCTCGACGAAGACCGACGGTCAGGAACAGACCGCCTGCCCGGCCTCCGTCCAGGACCGCTGACACCCGCGCTGTCCGTGTCCGGGCGCCGGTGGACCTCGTAACAACGGGGCGGCCGCCGGCGCCTGGGCCTTCTTCTTCCTCTTTCCGATCACCCTCAGATCAGAGGTGAGTCTCGTGCGCCCGCCTGCTGTGCGGCACCCGTTCGAAGCCGGTTCGCTGACCGACGCCGCGAACGCCCCCGCCCTGTATGACCGTTACCCCCAGTACGAGCGGGTCTTGGGCTGGGTGCACTCCTTCGTCACCCAGCCGCACGCCGGCCTCGGCCGGCCCGGGCCGGTGTGCCCGCGGCTGGCTCCGGCGCTGCGCCTCAACCTGGTCCGCCTGGTGGCGATCCGCACGGACACCGTCTCCGTGGCCGAGGCGGGCGAGAAGGGCGGTGCGCTGGCCGCTCTGTACGAGGAACTGTTCGACGACGCCGAGTCCTTCCGGACCGGCGCGCTCATGGCGGTCTTCCCCGACCTGCCACAGGAGGGGGCCGACGCGTTCATCGACGGCGGCCACGCCCGGCTGCGCATGAGCTTCGTCGCCCGCGGGCTGATGATCGGTGAGTTCCACCCGCACAGCGCGGTCACCAGCGTCCGTAACCCCGCCCTGCCCGTGATGCGGTGCCCGGTGCCGATGTTCGCCGTCCGGGCGCTCTCCCGACACGACGTGATCTTCCTGGACCGGCCCCAGACGCCGCCGGCCGACCGCGAGCAGTACCTCAAGCACCTCTTGCATCACCTCGGCGACCAGCTCCCGGAGCGCGAGAAGAAACGGATACAGGCAGGAATCACCGAACTGGAGGGAGCCAAATGAGCGCCGTCGCTGCGGCGTTGCGATCGGCGCCGAACCTGACCGCCGCGTTCGACCAGGTGTGCCGACGCCACCCCGACCGGATCGCTGTCCGCGACCGGGGCCGGTCCCTGACCTACGCGGAGCTGGGGACCCGCATCGCCGCGATCGCCTCGGGACTCGCAGCGGCCGGCCCGGCGCCGGCCGGGGCGCTGGTCGCTGTGGTTCTCGCCCCGGGCGCCGACGCCGTGTGCGCCGCACTGGCGGCGCTCCGAGCTGGGTTCGCCTTCCTGCCGCTGGAACCGTCCGCACCCGATGACTACCTCTCCGCCATCCTCACCGACGCCCGCCCCCACACGGTCATCACCACCCCGGCGCGGGCCGACGTACTCGCCCCCTCGACCGTGGGCATCGAGGAGCTGATCGCGCGCGGCCGCTCGCTGCGGGACGACCCCACCGTCGGCGCCACCGCGCGCGCCGACGACCCGGCGTACGTCATCTTCACCTCCGGTTCCACCGGCCTGCCCAAGGGGGTAGTGCTGCCCCACACAGCGATGCTCCATTCCACCGCGGCCCGCGTCGACGCCTACGGACTGCCCGGCCGGGTCCCCCTCCTGCACTCCCCGGCAGTTGATGTGTACTCCGGCGTCCTGTTCTGGGCTCTGCTGACCGGCGCCACCCTGGTGATCGGCCCCGACGGCCTGCGCGACGTACCGGCGACCGTCGCCCTCGTGAGAGAGGAGGAGATCACCGACCTCGTCTACCTCGCCTCGCTGTATCCGGCGTTCCTCGATTACGCCGGCGCGGAACCTCTTGGTGCTCTTCGCCGGGTGATGATCGGCAGCGACCGGTGGAGCGAGGAGGTCATCGACCGGCACGTCCGTGCACTCCCCGACGTGTCTCTGCACAATGAGTACGGTCCGAGCGAGACCGCCGTATGGACGAGCCAGTCCTGCGTCTTCAACGGCACGGCGCGGCAACGGGCTCCGCTGACCATCGGCCGACCGGTCACCGGCACCCGGTACCTACTGCGCACCAGCGACGACGTCCTTCAGGCGAACACCGGGCCCGGCGAGCTGTACATCACCGGGGCGCAACTGGCGCTCGGCTACCTGAACGCCCCGGAGCTGACCGCACGGGCGTTCGTCAGGCTCCCGGACGGGCGGCGCGCCTACCGCACCGGTGACCTCGCCGAGCTCACCGCCGAGGGGGACTACGTCTTCGCCGGACGTGTGGACCGGCAGCTGAAGGTGCAGGGCAACCGGATCGAGCCCGCCCAGGTGGAGGCGGTCCTCATGGGCCACCCCGCCGTCGGCGTCGCCCATCTCGTCGCCCGCCAGGACTCCGGCCCGGGTTCGGTGCTCGTCGCCTACCTCACGCCCCGGCCGGACGCAGCGCCCCCGGACCCCGAGAGCGTGCTCGGCCATGCGGCCATTCACCTGCCCCAGTACATGGTCCCGGCGGCCTGCGTCGTGCTCCCGGAGCTGCCCCGCAGGCCCAGCGGAAAGATCGACGAGACCGCGCTGCCCGCCCCCGGCCCGGGCCAGGACCCGGGAGCGGTGGAGCCGGCCGATGCGCTGGAGGAGGCCCTGTCCGCCGCGGTGGTCGACATCCTCCGATGCCCGCCGCCCGGCGTGACGGCATCGCTGACCGCGTACGGGGCGAGTTCACTGGCCCTGATGGCACTGGGGGCCCGCATCGCGCGCGACCACCACGTGATCGTCCCGGTCAGCCAGCTGTTCTGCACACCCTCGATCCGGCAGATCGCCGCCGCCGTGCGCGCCGCCGCGCCGAACGACCGGCCTCCACTCGTGGCCGCCCGGCATTCACCTCAGGGCACGGTCCTCAGCTGGCAGCAGCGTCAGATCTGGTTCCTCAACCAACTCGCCCCCGACTCCCTGGCCTACAACACCCAGTGCTCCCTCCATCTGGACGGAGAAGTGGATTCCGACGCGCTGCGGGCCGCCCTCTCGCACGTGGTCGCCCGGCACGAGATTCTGCGCACCACCTTCCACGAGCAGCCCGACGAGCCGGTCCAGAGGCTCCACGCCCCCTGGGACGTTGTGCTGGAGACGTGCGACCTGACCGGGCTGCCCGAACCGGAGCGGGAGGCAGCCCTCAGCCGGCACGTCACCGCGCACAGCGCCCAGGTCTTCGACACCACGCGCCTGCCGCTGGTGCGCTGGTTCCTCTACCGGCTCGACGAGCGGCGCTGGACCCTGTTCCAGGTCGAGCACCACTTCGTCCACGACGGCTGGTCGGCCACCCTGCTGATGAGGGAGATCCGCGACGCCTACGCGGCACTCGTCTGCGGCCGGCAGCCCGAACTGGCTCCCCTGGAGGTCCAGTACCGCGACTGGGCGCTCTGGCAGCGCCGCTGGTCCGCCTCCGGGGACTTCGCCGCGCAGCGCCGCTACTGGCAGCACCAGCTCCAGGGTGTGGCCGGGCACGGTGTCACGTTCGCAGGCGACCATGCCCGTCCGGCGCAGCAGACCTTCAACGGAGCCTGCTTGCGTGCCGACATCCCGGCCGAGACCGTGGACGCGCTCGACGCGGTGGGCGCCCGACACGGTGTCACCCGCTTCGCGGTGTTCCTGTCCGCGTTCGCGCTGCTGGTACGCCAGCACACCGATGAGGACGACTTCGTGATCGGCTCGGCGCTCGCGAACCGCCGCCAGGCGGAGACCGCCCCGCTGCTCGGCATGTTCGTCAACGCCCTGCCCCTGCGCCTGCAGGTGGCCGCCACGGCGACGGTGGGCGAGGTGGTCGCCCGCACCATGGAGGTCCTGCTGGGCGCGCAGGACCATCAGGAGTTTCCTCTCATCGAGATCATCAAGGATCTCGGTGTCACGCGAGATCCGTCGGCCAATCCGCTGTTCCAGCTGATGTTCGCCTTCCACGACTCCCCCCGGCCCGACTTCACCGCGCCCGGGCTTCGGGGCCGGCTGCACATCGACCACAACGGGTCGGCGAAGAACGACGTCAACGTCGTGTGCGTGCCCCACCCCCCGGCCCCGGGGTCCGGGCGTACGCACGACGGAGTGACCATCCTGTGGGAGTACAACCGGGACCTGTTCACTGCCGGGACGGCCCGGCTGCTGCTGGAGTCGTTCGGCCGCATCCTGACGTCCCTGGCCGACCCGGCCGCATGGGCCCGTCCCGCAACGGCGCTCGAGTCCCTGGATCCGTGGCAGGCCCACCGGGCCGTCGAACTGGCTGCGGGCCCCGCCAGCGCACCCGCCCACGCCACCTTGCATGCCGGAGTCGCGGCGCGGGCGGCAGCCGACCCGGACGCCGTGGCCGTCGTGCACGGACCGCGCACCCTCACCTACCGGGATCTGGAACTGGTGGCCGCATGCGTGGAGGTGCAGCTGGACGCCGTCGGCGTACGCCCCGGTACACGAGTTGTAGTGGCGTGCGGGCCAGGAAGTGAACATGTCGCCGCGTGTCTGGCGGTGCTGCGCCGGGGGGCGGCCCTCGTGTGTCTCGACCCCAACGAGCCGGCCGCACGGCTGAAGGAAACGGTGCGGGACGCCTCGCCCGCGGCTATGGTGTGCTCGCGCCGTACGGCTGCCGCGGTCCGCGGCGCTGCCGTTGGGCTTCCGCTGCTGATCTGCGATGTCACCCCGGAGAAGTCGGTGGCGGCCGTGCTGCGTCCCGTTCACGTCTCGGGCGCGGACGCCGCCTACCTGGTCTACACCTCGGGCTCGACCGGGCGGCCGAAGGCCGTCGTCGCCACGCACACCAACGCGGTCACCGCGCTGACCGCGCGCACAGTCCACTTCGGCGTCGCCCCAGGCCGGACGCTCATCTCACTGCCGCTCCAGTTCGATGTCGCCACCTCCATGATGTTCTGGACCCTGTGGAACGGCGGGGCCCTCATCTTCCCCGACCAGGAGGACATCCGGGATCCGGCCGCCATCCGCACGCTGATCGAGGACCGACACGTCACCCACGTCAACTTCGTGGCCTCCTACTACCAGCACCTCCTTCCGGTCTTCCCGGCCGGCTGGTCCGGCAGCCTGCGCGCGGTCGCGATCGGCGGGGAACCCTGCCCACCCGACCTGATCCGTGATCACGCCCGCCGCCTGGCCCACGTCACCCTGGACAACGAGTACGGGCCCACCGAGGCGACCGTGTGGTGCGCGGCCGCCCGCCTCCACGATCCCCACCAGCCGTCCCCGGGCGGGAAGGTCGCCATCGGGCGGCCGCTGGCCAATTACTCCCTGTACATCGTGGACGCACAGCTACGCCCGCGACCGGTCGGCGCGTGGGGCGAACTGTGCGTAGCGGGGCCCGGCGTCACCGCCGGATACCTCGGGCGCAGCGACCTGACACGCCAGCGGTTCGTCACCCCTCAGACCGGGCCGCTGGCGGGCGTGGCGATGTACCGCACCGGCGACGGAGGACGCCTGCGGGCGGACGGCCGCTTTGAGGTGTCCGGCCGCCTGGACGACCAGGTGAAGATCCGCGGATACCGTATCGAGCTCGGCGAAGTCCGCCACGTCATCACCGCCCATCCCGCCGTGACGGCCGCCTACGTGGTGGCCGACCGCCGGGGCGACACGGCAGGACGCCTGATCGCCTACGCGGTTGCGCCCGGCGCGCCCCAGGGCCTGGCCGGGGAGGTGCGTACATGGGCGGCCCTGAGACTGCCCGCCTACATGATGCCGGCCGTTGTCGTCGTGGACGCTCTGCCTCTGACGGCGACGGGCAAGGTCGACCGCCGGGCTCTGCCCGCTCCCCAGCCGTCAGACCGTCCGGCGCCAGAGGAGGGCCCGGTCCCGCTCACGCCGGTGCAGTCTGCGGTCATCGGCGTCTGGCAGGAGCTGCTGGCTGTGGAGCGGATCGGTCTGGACGAGGAGTGGTTCACGCTCGGCGGGGACTCGCTGACCTCGATCCGCGCCGCTGCACGGCTCCGCGAGCAGGGTCTGCACGTGGAGGTCTCCCACATCCTGCAGGCCGGAACCGCCCGCGCCCTCGCCGCTCTGCTCGACGACCAGTCGGCCAGTGACGTCGTGGCCGCCGAGCGTCGCTCGGCCGGCACGAGGCTGGGGCTGACGCCGATCCAGGCGTGGTTCTTCGCACAGAACTTCGCCCAGCCGGATCACTTCAACCAGGCCCGCCTGTTCCACATCCCCCCCGCCTACGGCGCAGCGGATCTGCGCGAGGCGCTCCAGTGCACTGTCGCCCGGCACGACGCCTTCCGCACCTGCTTCGTCGCCACGGAGCGGGGATGGGTCCGGCAGCTGGGCGAAACCCCGGAGCTGCACCTGTCCGAGCACAGCGTTGCCCCCGGGCAGGAAGGCCCGGACCCGCAGATCCTCAACACCCTGCACGACGGCCTGAAGATCGAAGGCGGGCCGCTCTGGCGGGCCGCCGTGTTCTCCGATCCGGTCGGCGGACGGCGCTGGCTGTTCATGGTCCTGCACCACCTGATCGTCGACACCGTCTCCTGGGACATTCTTGGACGCGACGTGAGCCGGGCCCTGGCCTCTCCTGGCACGGCTCTGCCGCCTGCGCCCGCCCTCGACGGCCCGGGCCCCGGGGCCACCGGGGACGGGCGCGACGAGGAGTACTGGCTGCGCCTGGCCGAGGCGCCGAAGCCCGCCCTGCGTACCACCAGCTCGGACCGGGCGCCCTACGGCAAGCTCCACCACCTCACCACGCGGCTCTCGCCGCATGCCACCGCCCAACTCCTCGACCTTTCCCGGCGAGGCCGCACGAGCGTCACCGCGGTGCTGCTGGCCGCGATGCACCGGGCGTTGAAGCCGCTGACCGACCAGTCCCCCCAGCTGTACACCTACCTCGAAGGACACGGCCGGGACGGCCTGGAGGGCGCCGATCAGATCGTGGGCTGGTGCACCAGCCTGTACCCGGTCCTGCTGGCGGAAGGCCACGGCGGCGATCTGCTCGCCGTGGCGGACGGGTTCCGCCAGCAGCTCACCGACGTGCCGCGCGGCGGCACGGGATTCGCCGCCGCCCGCTATCTCGCCTCCTCCTCCCCCCTGGGGGCCCTGCTGGCCGGGGCCTCCATGCCCGAAATCACGTTCAACTACCTCGGCGTACGCAGCGAACGCGTGGACGACGCCCATGCGGCGCGGGTCGCCCACGGCCCGAACGGTGACCCCATCGGAGAAGCGAACATCCTGCCGACCGCCCTGCACCTGACCGCCGCGGTGGACGGCCCGGCCATGCGCCTGACGTTCGCCATCGACACCGGGCGCTTCGAGCCCGGCGCCATAGAGACGGCCGCCACCCACATGGTCGAGGTCCTCGAACGCGCAGCTCGCCTCGAACCCCTGAGCCCCGCCCCGGCCCGGCCCGCCGGGAAGCGGCGGCCGCACTTCCTCGTCCACCCGGTGGACGGACAGGTCCACTGGTACGGCCCGCTGGCCAATGCGCTCGGCCCCGGATGGGACTGCTACGGGCTGCGCGCGGATCCCCCCGCGGACCAGCCGGCCAGCATCCCTTCCCTGGCCGCCCGCTACGTGGAGCGGATCCGGCAGGTGCAGAAGACCGGCCCCTTCACCCTGACCGGCTGGTCATTCGGTGCACCAGTCGCCTTCGAGATGACCCGCCTCCTGGAGGACCTCGGCGAGCACGTGCACCTGGTACTGCTCGACCCGCCCCCGCAGCACACCACCGGATCCAGCGCACTGACCGCCCAGCTCGGCGCACTGCTCCCGGACCGCTCCCCTGCGCACATCACCCGGGCGGTGAACGCCGCAGCCGCAGCTCCAGACTCCGACGCCTCCGCCGCGCTCGCCGCCGAGCTCCAGATCCGCGACTCCGACACGTTCGTCCGCGAACGGCTCGCCCTGCTGCTGCTCCATCAACGAGCCCTTGAGCGCTGGCAACCCGCCACCGTGGTCGCCCAGTTGCAGCTGGTCCAGCCGTCAACGGCCTCAGACCAGGACCCGACCGCGTGGCTGTCCCTCGGCCGGACCACCGGGCACACCCTCGTCCCCGGAGACCACCACTCGATGCTCAGCACGGCCACCGACCGCCTCGCGCAGCTCTACCCCCGCCCGACGAAGGAGCAGCGATGACAGTGGTCTTCTCCGGCTGTGGGATCGCCGGGACGCTGCACTTCGGCGACAACACCGCTCCCGGCAACCGCCCGGACGCCGCCGCAGTACACCGCATGACGACGGCGCTCGCGCACCGCGGCCCCAGCGGGGAAGGGATGTGGCAGCAGCCGGGCATCGTCCTGGGGCACCGGCGTCTCGCCGTCACCGGCATCGGCGCAGCTGGGGACCAGCCGATGACGCGCGATCATCTGACCCTCGTCTACAACGGCGAGACGTACAACGCGCCCGCGCTGCGCGCCGAGCTCTCTGCCCACTTCACCTTCACCTCGCGCAGCGACACCGAGGTCGTCCTGCGGGCCTGGCAATACTGGGGTGCGAACGCTGTGCACCGACTGGAGGGCATGTTCGCCTTCGCTCTCTGGGACGCCCGCACCCGGCAACTGTCCCTCGTACGGGACCGGATCGGCATCAAGCCGCTCTACTACCACCAGGGGAAGGACTTCCTGCTCTTCGCCTCAGAGATCGAGGCCCTGCTCGCCTCCGGACACGTCCCACGCCGCCCGCACCACGAGACTTTGGCCCGCCAGCTCCTATGTTCCTCCACCCTCCAGATCGACCAGTCCGCCACGCCCGTCGAACGGGTCCGGTCTCTCGCGCCGGCGACGACGCTGACCGTGTCCCCGGACGGCCGCCTGGACAGGCACACCTACTGGCAACTTCCCGACACCCCGACCGATTCGGCACCGGCCTCCGCCACGGAGCAGGCCCACCAACTCGCCGACCTCCTCGGCAAGAGCGTGGACAGCATGCTCATGGGCGACGTCCCCGTCGCGGCCTTCCTGAGCGGCGGCCTGGACTCCTCCGCCATCAGCGCGCTCGCATCCCGTACACGCACCCTGCCCTGCGTGACCACCGCCTACGGCGATGACGGATGCCCTTCTTCTGAGGGCAACGAGGACCTGACCTTCAGCCGGGCGGTCGCCCGGCACCTCGCCGACCGGGTCCACCACCATGTGAGCGTCCAGCCCCACGTCCTGGGCCTGGAGGACCTGGACGCGGTGTGCGACCTAGCCGCAGTGGGAGACGATCCCCGGCACGTCGCCATCCTCGGAAACTACCAGGCCGTGCGCGACCTGGGTCTGCGGGTCGTCCTCAACGGGCAGGGAGCCGACGAGATCATGGGCGGCTACATCGCCCGGCCCGCCTTCGTCCGGCACATCCTCGACACCCGCCGTCCCGACACCTCAACTGTGCGGTCCCTGCCGGCCTCCCGACAGATCCCCGGACTCTCCTCCCATCTGCTCGCCCTCCAGCCGCAGGCCCACGCCGATGTCCTCTCCTACTACCGGGACGTCCTCACCGGGCCCCCGCTGGAGCGCGTCCACCGGCTGCTGGTCCACACCCAGCTCACCCGGGTGGTCCAGTTCGAGGACTTCCTCGCCATGCGGATGAGCGTCGAGGCCCGCTTTCCCTTCCTCGACCACCGGCTCGTCGACTGGGCCTTCCAGCAGCCCTTCACCACCCACGTCGACGCCTCGGCCCGGCACGGCAAAGTGCACCTGACCACGGCCATGCGCGGAACGCTGCCCAACCGGCTTCTGGACCGCCCCAAGGCCGTCTTCCCCTTCCCGGACATGCGCGCCGTCCAAGCGTCACTGGCCGCACTGGTCACCGAACATCACGACGAACTCACGAGCGACCCGCTGGTCAACCACATGTTCGCGATCCCCGCCGACCCGGCTGCAGTCGGTCCCGAGACCCTGTGGCCGCTGCTCGCGCTCTGGCGATGGCACCACAAGCTCCGCGCGCCCGCCCGCGCCCCGGTACCCGCCTGACAACCCCGAGGTACACCTACCGAGGAGTTCGACGGCCCATCTTCCGGTAGCCGAACACTCAACACCGCAGCGGACGGCCACCTGCAGAACCACGCCCACGTCCCTCCCTGCTGAACCGACCACTACCGGCCGTGGATTGGCGCCCTTCTGCGCCGCGCCAATCCACGGCCTACAGGGAGGGCGGATCTCGAGGAATCACTGAAAACGCAAGCGCCCTTCATAAACCTCACCACAGATCCGGGCATAGCGGGTCTACATGCCAGCGCGGAGAGCAATGTCCACATCAGATAAAACTGTCAACCTTGTGTACCGGCCTGATGACTTTCTTCCGGGCCTTGCGGACGAAATCCTCGAGAGGAAGAACCCAGCCCTAGCCGGAGCCGCTGAGCGCGCCGGTTTCGGCTTGCGGTTCATCCCCGTGCATGAGCTGACACCGGCGTCGGACGACCGCCCCAGACTCTGGTGGCATGGCGAAGACCTGCTGAGCACAAGGCAGTGCTTCCAGGTGGACGACTTCAGCTGGGATCCCCAGACATCGCATTTCCTCAAGGCGATATACCGGACCGTCCAGGAGAGCGACTCCCTCCTGCTGAATCGCACCATGGACGGCCCCGAGTACCTGGCGACGGACAAACTCTCCATCGCTCAGCGTGCCGCGGCGCTCGGAATTGCCACCCCGGCGAGCATTGCTGTTCCTTACGGTCGCCACGCACGGTCTGTGCTGCCCCTCGTAGAGGAGCGTTTGGGTCAGGGTCCCTACATCCTCAAGCCGCGGGAAATGGGGATGGGATTCGCGGTGCAGAAGATCGACACCTTTGGGCAACTCTCCTCCGCGATCGACATGGTCGCCCAGGCAGGTATCGGGTACCTCGTGCAGCGATATGTCCCACACACTGCTGATGTCCGTGTCTACCTCATGGCGGGCGAGATCATCGCGGCACTGCATCGGACTGCCGCAGAAGGCTCCTACATGACGAACGTCAGCCAGGGAGGCGTCAGCAGCGTCCTGCCCAGATGGAAGGAGGTGGAAGAGCAGTGCTTCAGAGTAGCGACGAGCCTTCAGGCTTCGTGCCTCTCGACGGACTGGCTGCTGACCGATTCAGGACCTGTTCTTGACGAATGGAGCACTGGCTTCGGAAGCTTCCCCGACCAGGAGCCCAGAGTCGGGGACGCCTTCTTCTCGTGGGTGCGCAGCAAACTGAACTGACCCTGCAGCAGGAGGAATCACCCACCCGAGCCATAGGCCCCGCCGCCCGCGTCGACGCCCAAGCGGTACGCGGGCCAGTCACATCACACGGCCCCGAGCGTGCCGACGGTCATCCAGCCGACCGCACGGGGCCGCGCCGTCCAGGCAGCTGCCTGGACGGTCAGTCACTCTGCGGCATCGATGGCGGGTCGGCGTACCTGGATCTCCGCACCGGTCTGCTTGAACGACTCGGCAGACACGGGAACCAGCACCGCATCCCGGTGGAAGTCCCGCAGGTTCGTCGAGCCGCAGCTGATCATTGTCGCGGTCAGCTTCGCCCGGGTCCGCTCCACATTGTCGTACAGGCTGCCGGCGTAGGGCACATAGCCGTCGACTCCCTCTTCGAAGACCATCTTGCCGCCCTGGCCGTAACGGGCCGTGTTCTGTGCCCGCCGCGAGCCCTCGCCCCAGTACTCCTTGTACCACTGGCCGCCGATCTGCAGCTTCCGCGACGGGCTCTCGTCGAGCCGGGCGAAGTAGCGGCCGAGCATGATGAAGTCCGACCCCATCGCCAGCGCCATCGCCATGTGGGAGTCGTTGAGCAGACCGCCGTCGCAGCACAACGGCACGTACACCCCGGTCTCCTTCGCGTAGGCATCGCGCGCCTCAACCACATCGAGTAGCGCAGAGGCCTGTCCGCGGCCGATGCCCTTCTGTTCCCGGGTGGTGCAGATGGCCCCGCCGCCGATCCCGACCTTCACGAACGCCGCGCCCGCATCGGCCAGGTAGCGGAAGGCCCGCCCGTCAACGACATTCCCCGCGCCGACGAAGACGTCGTCACCGTATTTCTCCCGGGCAAATTCGAGGGTCTTCGCCTGGTATTCCGAATAGCCATCGGAGGAGTCCAGGCACAGCACATCCGCACCGGCCTCCACGAGAGCGGGAATGCGGTCCTTGAAGTCACGGGAATTGATCCCGGCACCCACACGCAGACGCTTTTCACTGTCCACGGTCGCACGGTGATAGGTCTTGTGGGCCTGATAGTCCCTCTTGAGGACCAAGGAAACGACCCGGCCGTCCTCGAGTACCGGCAGGACATCCAGGTGGTGCTGCCAGATCAGCTCGTTCGCCTCGGACAGCGAGACCGAGACCGGCGCGGTGACCAGGCTGTCACGGCCCCGCATCCGGTTGCGGACGAACTCGGAGGCTCCGTGACGCTCCAGGTGGAAGTCGTCGAGGCTGATGATCCCCAGGAACTCGCCGTCCGCTGTGCCGTTCCCGGTCACGACGGCCACGCCCTGTTCGGTCTCGGACAGGTTCCGGGCGACCTCACCCAGCGATGTCTGTGGCGCGACCGTGACCTCGCTGGGCCGGAAGCCGGCCTTGTGCCGCTTCACCGCCAAGACGTCTGCGGCCTGGTCCTCGATCCGCTGGTTCTGGTGGATGAACGACAGCCCGCCGATCTGCGCCAAAGCCACCGCCAGTGTCGGTGACGACACCGCCTGCATGATGGCGCTCACCATGGGAGTGGCGACCCGGACGGCCGCCCCCTCGCCGACCCGGTGACGCACCAACGGCGCCCCGAGATCCACATTATCCGGCGTGCAATCTTCTGTGGTCAGGCCCGGAATGAGGAGGTACTCACTCAGCGTGCGAGAGATTTCGGGGAGGATGTTCACGTCGTCTCCAGAAAAGAGCCTGCGAACCGATGGAGGTAAATCGGCGAGGCTCACGCGGGCAGTGCAGATCGACGCCTGCCGGTAGCGCACTATTGGAAGAATTCACTCTGGATTTCCTGAGAGCGGGCACACCCGGCGCGGCAGTGCTCGCACGCGCGGCCGAATCGACAGCGAAAGCAGTACAGACCCGAATCCGCATTATGCTGCACAGGCGCTGACTTCCATTACGCCATACGGGATCGTACCGCACTCGACGTGTTCATCCGGTCACCCTTACGAACAAGCCACCACGCTTCGGCCAAGATCCTGACGGAGGATAGGAGGGAACATCACCACAGGTGGAGAGGCGATATGGTGCGCGTCGTTGTCATCGGGGGCAGCATCAGCGGGCTCGCCTCGGCACTGTTCCTGTGCCGGCGGGGACATCACGTTACGGTCCTCGAACAGGACGGCCACCGCCTCGGCGAGAACCCTGAGGAGGACTTCCTTGGGTGGAGTCGTCCCCGGGTGCCACAGGCAGTGCAGCCGCACGGCCTCCTGGGGCCCGTCCGCGACGTCCTGCTGCGTGAGGCGCCCGACGTATACGGCGCCATGCTCGCCCTCGGAGCCCGTGAGCGGCACGAGTTCGACTGCTTCCCCCGGCCTCCTGCGTATCGCCCAGGGGATGAGCGCCTGATCACCATCCAGGCGCGGCGGCTGGTTCTCGAGGTCGCCCTGCGACGCGCGTTGCGCAACGAACGCACGGCCGCCCTCTTGGTCGGCCACCCCGCCACCGGACTCGAGGTCGCCGCCTCCCATAGCGTTCCGCACGTCACCAGCGTTCGCTCACCACGGGGCCGCCATCCAGCGGATCTGGTCCTGGACTGCGCCGGCCGACGCTCCCCGGTTCCGCGCTGGCTGACCGACGCCGGCTGCCGGGCACCCCTGGTCGAGAGCAGCCCGACAGGCATCGCCTACTACTGCCGCTGGTACCGACTGGCTGACGGAGCGCCACGACCCGAGAACTGCGTGAGAACTGGATCAGCCTCCGCTTTCGCCACCGGTGGCGTCTTCCCCTCCGACGGCCAGGTCTTCGCTCTCTCCTTTGTGCTGTCCACTGCGGATCCGACCAGAACTGCCCTCACCGACCCGGTCATTTTCGAGGCTGCGGCCCGCACGTTTCCGGCGATGAACGCGTGGCTCGTCAACCGGCCGCGGCCTCTCTCTCCCGTGCTCGCCATGGGCGGGCTGCACAACACGTGGGCACCGCTGGCTGACGAATCGGGCCCAGTGGTCACGGGCATGGTCCGTGTCGGTGACACGCTCGTCCATACCAACCCGACCTTGGGCCAAGGCGCTGCCCTGGCGCTCCGCACCGCACAGTGGGTGGCCCGGCGCGCCGCCGGGAAGGCGGACCCGTACGACATTTCCTGCCTCTACCACCACTGGGCGCTGCGAGAACTTCGGCCCTGGTACGAAACACAGATTTCAGCGGACCGCACCATCGAAACACGTCTTCGGAAAGGGATCGAAGGGACGGATCCGGTTGCCGACGAGCGAGCCGCCATCGATGCTTGCGCACGCGAGGACTCCGACATCATGCGAGCCCGAGCGCGCGTTAGACACCTCATGGAGCAGGCCCACGAAGCCTATGCAGAACCCGAAATTCGCGCGAGGCTCACGCACTGGCGTAGCTCTCACCCGCGAGCGGCAGACATCTTCGACGGTCCGGCACGTACCACCTGGCAGTCGATCCTGTCTGCCAGATAGCGCTCCCAGGTGGCAGCGCCACCGCTGGCGGACGGATGGCCGCTGCCATCCGCAGCACGCCCGTCTCCTTACCCCTGAACAGCCTGCCGAAATCTTCCACCCGCGTCCCGGGGCCGCCGAACAACAGGCGGCTGTCCACGCCACTCGGGCGGGTATCACTTCTGATCCGCGGGAGTTCGCCCTACGTCCGGTTTTGTGAAACCACGGCCCGGATCCGGATGCGGGGACTGAGCAGCCCTTCCGGCAGCCGGGTCTGCCCGGGCATGAGGCCGATCGACGTTCCGCCCCGGACGAAGGTCCGCGCGATTCGGCGGCTGTCCTCACCGCTGAGGATCGGTAGCGCGTTGATGTCCAGACGATTCGGCGGCAGTGGCCACAGCTTCACCACCAGCCCGGCCTCGTCGGCGGGATGGCCGATTTCCATGACGGGATGGCTGAGCAGCTGGAATTGCGCCATCCTCCCGTCGGGCAGGCCGAATCCGAGGTTCGTCGCCTGGCCCGGCCCCCCGGCCGCGTGGGGGTGGTGGATACGCGGGAGCAGGAATTGCTCGTCGGGGGCGCGGGATTCCTCGTCGGCGCTCGGGTCGATGATGCCCAGCCACAGTGACAAGTCGGCGGGCAGATCGCCGGTGGTGCGCAGCCCGGGAAGCCAGTCGTCCGGGAACTCCCATGCTGAGCGGTCACGCTGCGGCGGTTCGGAGCGCTCGGCGTCGGGGTGGCTGGCCAGCAGCAGTGTCTTGACGGCCCAGCGGACGAAGGCGCGTACGGCGGGGCCGTCAATGGGCTTTAGGTCGTCGAGCGTGGCGCGGACGGGGATCTTGGCGGGCTGTTCGAAGGCGGTGTTCAGCCACCCGTTGCAGTCCCGGCCCCCTGCCGGCTCTTCCCCTTTGCCGCAGACCGGGAGCATTAGGCGGGCTAGATGGTCCCGTTCCACGACGCCGCTGGCGTATGCGACCGGCTCGCCGTTGACTTCGGTCGTGAAGGGGCCTTGTCCGTTGTGGCGCTTGAGGAACCAGGACGGCAGCACGTGTTCTCGGCGACCTCGTACGGCAACGCCGCAGAACAGGCAGTGCAGTTCGTTCATGGCCTGGAGCGTACGCGCGGAGCCCTAGTGGGCGCGGTGCAATTGTTCTCGCGGCTCTCCTGCCGGTGTCGTGCTCAGCACCCTGGGATGCCCGGCCGCCGTCGAGGCGTGGTCGGGCATCCAGCACGGTCTGCGCCGGCCGGAGGACCGGGCGGTGCTCGCCCTCGCGCCTACCCTCCGCCATGCGGCCGCCTTGTCCAAGCGCCGCCTTCACGACACCGTCGCCGCCGCTGGCCGCACCCGGCTTCACCTCGCCGAGCTCTCCCTCGCCTGCCAACACGCCCTACGGCTGACCGATCTTGCAGAGAATATGTTCTCCGCCTACTCCCACCACCAGATCTACCGGTCTTTCCCTGCCTGCGGCCCTCTTCTCGCCGCCCGCTGTTCGCTGAGATCGGCGACACCCCCGACCGCTTCCCCACCGGCCGCCATCTGCGCGCCTACGCCGGGCCCCGTCACCTGGTCCTCCGACAGCAGCCACACGGTCGTTCACCGCAGGGTGTGCAACCGGGTGTTGAGGGCCGCCGTCCACCAGTGGGCGTTCGGCACGCTGCCCCGCAGCCTCGGTTGCCGCGCTCTTTACCACGCGCTCCGCGAACGCGGTGACGGCTACACGGCCGCGCTGCGCCACGTAGGAAACCGGCTGCTCAGCAGCCTGCACCACTGCGTCCGGACTGGTCGGCCCTACCAGGAATTCATCATGTTCCCCGGTGCCCGGGACGGGGTGACGGAAGGCCAGGACGAACACGTGCACGTCGCCTTTGGCCGTGAGCCCTGAATCGGGAGCGGTGCATGGCCGTCCTTCACCCCGTCCCCTCCCATCCTGTCCCGGCCGGGCCGGTGGACGGGCAGCCGGAACAACGCCTGAAACGAATCCCTGGGCCCTTGAGCCCTTACGCGGGAACGGCGCCGGCTGCCTCCCCATCGGCCCGGCTGGGGATCTTGCTGGGGTAAGCGGGGGCCGGCGTGCCTGTGCAACGCCGGTTCCACTTCGCTGCTCGACGCCACTCGGTAGGATGGTCCGCGGCAGACTCTGCTGCCCCTGCCTGCACGTCGCGGCCCGGACCTGCGTGTGCGCTCGGCGGAAAGCCGCGAATTGCGACGTCAGTTGATCAGCTTTCTTGCGTCTGCTGGCGCGCCGGTCCGGGGAGTCGCGCCGCGGATTGGATTGACGTGGCGACCGAACGCGATGTTGCACGACTGCGGCAGAAGTACACGGGTGAGTCCCGCGCCGTGGCTCTGGAGTGGTATCGGAACAATGGCCTGCAGCAGGGACTGGTCCCCGATGCCGCGGACTGGGTGCAAGAACTCCTGGAGGCGGGAGTCCTGCGGGCGCTGATGCGCCCCGCGCTTCGCGCCGATGAGCCGGCTTCCGCTGGCACGCTTGCGGGTGTCGCGGCCGCGTCGCCGTCGGCGGCCGGTCTGACGCTGTGGGTGGGCGAGCACGATGTGCCGCTGGTTCTCGCCCGGCTCCTCCCGGCCCGGGTGGGACCGGAGCTGTCGGGCATCCCGTGGCTGCGGGCGTGGGCGAGCCCGGGTCAGGACCTCCAGCTGGCGCTGATCGGCCGGGGCGCGCGCATCACCGTACGGGTCCAGCACACGGCGGGAACGGGTCGCACGGCGCGGGCCTGGGCGGGCCGGGCCGGGCAGGAGGACCTGGAACGCGCCGCCGCATGGACCACCACTGCCGGCGGCGAGCCATTGTGGGACGAGCCCCTCCCCCAGCGGTGGGAAGGGGGCCCGCTGGAGCTTCTGAGCCGGCCGTTCGCTCCCGGCGAGAGCACGCAGTGGAGCCGGGCGCTACGCCGGGCCGGGCTCTTCGTGGAGAGGGTGCCCGAGTGGCACTGGCGTCCGCCGACGCCGAGGAACTCGAGGGGCCGAGCCCGGCGCGGATCCAGCCGCGCACCATCGGCCCGGCCGGCACGTCGGGCGGCGGCGTGGTGGCGGTGGCTTCGGCCGACGGCCGTGGCGGGACCGGGTGCACGACCACCGCGGTGGTCCTGGCCGGGGCACTGGCACGGTCGGGCCAACGGGTCCTGCTGCTCGGCGATGAGGAGCCGAGCAACGCCATGCGGATGTTCGGTGATCAGCCTCCGCCCGCCTTCACCGGCCGGGGCCGGCTGAACGTCGGGTTCCTGCCGGACGATCCCGGGGAGGCGTGGGAGATGATCTCCCGGGCCCGCCAGTGGGAGTACGACGTCGTCGTCCTCGACCCCGGCTTCCGGCGCCGGCACCTCGCCGGCGGGAGCGATCTGATTCTCGCGGTGCTCACCGACCGCCCCTATGGCAGCGGCGGTTCAGCGGTGTGGACGTCCACCGAGGTGATCGACCGGCGCCCGCAGCACGTGCGGATGTGGCAGTGGCTGGACGACCAGCTCGCAGGCCACCCGTCGCAGGTACCGGGCCCGCTCGAAACGTTGATGACCTTCCTCGACCTCATGTTCGGCGTGTATGTGGCCGCGCGTTCCGAGGACGGACAGGCGGCCGTGTACGACGCGTCCGACCCGGACGGGGTCGAGGAGTGGTGGGACGACTTCCATGACGTCCTCTACTGGGACTCCTCGGATCTCGACGAGACCGAGGAAGACCAGGAGGACGGGAAGGAGCCCGGCGGCACGCCGGCCGGCAAGGCCGCGGTACAGCCTGGTGTCGACCTCGATGCCTGGCGGGCCGACTTCATCCGGTTCCTGCATCCCGAGGGCCTGCGGCGGCATCCGGACCACTGGGCCCAGGCCGCGGCCGGCTGGGCGGAACGCCATCGGCAGCGCCAGCGGGAGGGCCTGGCCCCGGGCGACTTGAGCGAGGACGAATGGTGGGCTGCCCTCAGGGTGTTCTTCGCAGACATCGAGGAGCAGGCCGTCGAGAAGTGGGGGCTGAGCCTGTGGGAGGAGCACCGGTCCCGGTGGGCGGCGGCCGTGATCAGGGACGAGGACCTGTTCGCGCCGTTCACGGACCTCATCGAGTACAAGGCGCTGCCCCGGCCGGGAGCGGACGTCGCCCGGGACCTGGCGGGCGAGGTCCGCGGACTGCCGCCGGCACCGGTTCTCGGCGTGCTGGCCCGCACCCGCCATGCCATCGACGCCGGCCAGCTCAACGAGACGGCCGCGGCCATCACCCAGCACGGCCTGTCGGGGCTCATGGTCCTGCCCGACCTCCACGAGTGGCAGGCACTGTGGGGCAATCCGGCCGGCCTGGCGACGCCGTCGGCACGGGCGGCCGCCACGTCGCTGGCCCTGGTCCGCTCGGTGATCGAGCAGCTGCCGCAGCGCCTGAGGGGAGAGCGGGCGTGAACTCGGCTTCACAGCAGGCCCGTTGGGTACGTGAAGCGAACTTTCCTCCGTATGAGGCCCTCGCGCTGCGCCAGCAGGTGACCGTACTGCCCGGCGCGCTCCGGTCCTACGTTCGCGACCACGGCGTCAGTGAGTCGCTGGCCCGAGCGCAACTCCTGGACCTGGTCGAGGAGGCGGCCGTCCGCGGGGACGTGTCCACCCGACCGGACAAGGACCTGATGCGGCTGACGCTCCCCCAGCGCGTCGGCAGGTACCACGTCATGATCGACTCTCGGACGCTCGGCCTGTTCGCCTACAGCAACCTCAGCGGCGCACGGACCTGGATGGAGGCCCGCACCGAGGCCGATCGGGCATCGGCGGCGGCCGCACAGCTCAAGGAGGAACAGCGGGCGGCGAAGCAGCGCCGCAAGGGAGTGAAGACTCCGTGCCTGACCTGGTCGGGGCACCCGGCCGGTCTTCCCGCGAACGGGAACGGGCTGCGGGTGTGGCGCCAGTTGCGGCAGCTCGACGTGGCCATCATGGTGTGCCGCACGACGGTCCGTGACTGCGTGTACTTCGCCACGGTCCCGGATGAGGAGCGGCTGGCCGTGATCCGAGGCCAGCTGGAGTTCGTGCTCGCGCGGGTCTCGGAGCACCAGGTCTCCGCGCGCCCGGACGGCTTCACCATCGTGCACGGGCCCATTGCCTGGCACATCCGCCGTGACGGCCGGCTTCTGGAGCAGGTCACCGTACAAAGGGGTCGCGCCGAGGCGCGTTTTGCCCCTCCGCGGCAGTCGTGACGGCGAACGTCAGCCTCCTGAAGGTGACCGCGTCCCCTCCAGGAGGAGGGGACGTGGTCACCACGCCAGGCATGGGCAGCTTCGTACCCGGGCGCCGAACACCCATCGTGATCGGATGGGCGTCGCGGCAACGGTCAGCAGACCTCGTGCAGTTCCTGGAGCGCGCCGCCTGACGGGACAGCACCACGGGGGTGCTCTTCGTGTTCCATGCGGGCTGTTTCCAGGAGGCGACGCCAGGAGGTGACGGTCGGCCTGCGGCGCAGGAGCGCACGACGTTCACGTTCTGTCATGCCGCCCCACACGCCGAACTCGATGCGGTTGTCCAGGGCATCGGCCAGGCATTCGGTGCGCACGGGGCACCCGTTGCACATCGCCTTCGCCCGATTCTGGGCAGCGCCTTCGGCTTTTCCGAACGGCGAAGCGCATGCAACGCTGCTGACCTGGGGTGATGCGTCACGTAGGTGTTCGCGACGTGGTGTTCTCAGTGCCCAGTGCGCTCTCGATCGTGTCCGCGTGGAGGGAGAAGGCGGCGCTGAACGCCTCGCTGGCCGGGTCGAGACCGAAGTGGGTTGCCATTGCAGCTTCGACGGTTTCGCCGCACTCCTCGAGGAACCGTTCCAGCTCTCGCAGCAGCCGGACGAGTGAGGCGGCCTGGTCGCGGTGGAGGTGGATCACGGCTGGGGGATTCGTCACGACCTGGTCTGTTCGAGGAGTTGGACTTCGAGGTCGGCGACGCGCTTGTCGGCGAAGCGGAGGTTGGACCGGGCGCCTTCGAGGCGTTCCTGCAGGGTCCGGTGCTCGCGGGTCAGCTGCTGAACGCGGTGCCGGAGGGTGGTGTTCTCGGTAGTCAGGGACTGAAGTGACTCGCCGGGGACCATCTGGTCGAAGTCGCGGATCTGGCCCATGAGCTCGCCGATCCGCTGCCGCTGGGACAGGACCTCCTTCTGGGTGCGAGTGAGCTCGGCCTCGGCGTTCAGCGCGCGTTCGCGCCAGGTCGCCTCGATCTGGTCGTGCTGCTGCTGGGCCTGACGGTCGTGGCGGCTGCGGCTGTCGGTGACGGTGTTCGCCACGAGCACGCGGGCCTCAGTGTTCTCGTAGAGAAACGTGGCGGATACGCCAGCGCGCTGGGCAATGCCGCGGATCGTGGGCCGGCCGCGTTCGCGGCGGAGCTGGCCGATCGCGGTGGAGACCTGTTCCAGCTTCTGCTGGGTCTGGGTGCGGCGGGCCGCGATGGCTGCTGCTGTGGATTCTGGCCTCACGCGGCTTCCTCATCAGTCTCGGCTTCGTGGCGGGCGAGTTCCTGGGCGCGGAAGGCCGTGCTCCAGACGCGGCCGAAGTAGTCCTGCGGCCGGCGGAGGTCAAGGGTGAGCGCCTCGTCCAGGAGCCCGACAGCGGCCAAGGCCTTCTCCAGGCCGTCGATCGCGCGGGCGGTGGGCTCGAAGAAGTCGTGGAGGTAGTCGGCAACCTTGGGGTCGTCAGCGCCCTCGGCGACCGTGCGCCACTGCTCGCGCTTGCGGTGCCAGTAGACGAGGTCGGCGCCGGAGAGGACGAACTTGTCGCAGTTGTGGCAGTCCACGTTCCAGGGGCAGGCATCACCGTTGACGACAGGCTGGAAGGTGCAGAACCCGCCTTCGGCGGGGGTGGAACGGCGGGTGAGGTCGATCGCAAGGGCCTCGGCCTGTTCGCGGGTCATGTCCTCGCCGGCGGACAGGACCAGGCCCGGCTCCGCCGAGCCCGGTCCTGCGACCCAGACGGCGTTGAGAGCCTGTTCGAGCTTGGGATCGGTGTTCGCGAGGTGGACGTAGTGCTCGGCCATCGCGTCGGAGACCTGGCCGAGATAGCGCTTCACATGGGTGAGGTTCGCGCCGGCCTTGAGGAGGTTGGTCGCCAGGGTGTGGCGGGCCTGATGGGCGACGCAATGAGCGAGATCGAGGGTTGCCACCCAGTCACTGAAAAGGCTCTGGAACCATCCGTAGCTGACACTCTTGAGGAGTGACCGGTTGGTTCCGCGCCGAGGGAACAGGGCGATCTCCGACCGCTCCTGCGCGGTCGGCGGGCGGCCGTGCCGCTGGACGAACCGGGCGATGGTCTTGGCCTGGCGCTGCCCGATGGCCTGGAAGAGCCGCTCCGGGATGCGGATACCCTCGTCCATGTTCCCGACCTTGGTCTGGTCGTGCCAGAACATCGGCAAGCCCTTGTAGCGGCCGATGCACTCCAGCCTCACTTCGAGAACCTCCCCGCATCGGCGCCCGGTCAGTACCAGCGCTTCCCAGACCAGCCGCAACCCACGATCCTCGACATCCATGTCGTCAAAACGCTGCAGGTTGGCCCCGTTGGCCAGTGCTCGGGCCATCTCGTCGGAGAACGGCTTGCGGCGCCCGCCCCGGCTGTTCCCTCCGTGGGGAAGAGCCACGACGAACGCGTTGTCCACTCCGAGCTGGGACGCCCGGCCGTTCTCCATCGCCGCGCGCAGGACCTGCCGGGCTCCGTCGAACACCCGGCTGACGGTCGCAGCCTTGACCGTATTGGGTTCACCCGTGCGGACGTCGTGGATGGCCAGGGACTTCAGTCCGTGCGACGCCCTGTAGCGCTGGTCGACCACGAAATCGAGCATGTGCTGGCGCGTCAGGAACGAGGGGTTGTGGCCTCCCTCCGGAGCACGGCTCTCCAGGAAGGCGGACAACTCCATGCAGCCGCGCTTGGGGTTCGCGATCGGGGTGATGCTCCGCGGCGGATCGGTCAGCAGCCGGTTTTCGAGCCACTCCCAGAGAAGATCACGCAGCCACCGCTGCGACACCCCGGTCAGATCGACGTGGCCCGCGCTCTGCTTGAGCCGGACACCGAAGTGGTCCAGCTCGATGTAGCCGATCTCCTTCGTGTCCTCCCGCGTGAAGTAGAGCAACTGCAGATACCGGAGCATCCGCCTGGCGATCTTCGACACGTTGACGGAGTCCTGCCGGAACCGATCAAGATCAAGATCGGCCAGGGAGGAGACATCCTGAAGCCGGCAGTAGTTCACCACCCGCTGTACGAACGTCAACGGCCAGTGAGCCCCCTCGGTCGGGCCCTGGATGTGCTGAACAATCGTCCATTTGATCTCCGCCCGCACCAGCGGCCGCAGCCCGAGCAGGGAAAGCCTTCCGTCCATCCGCGCGATCGGGTTCTCCTGCACGCACCAGCGCTCGAACGCCGCGCGGTCCTCGTAGAGGGCCTCCGGCCGCTCCGCCGGCAGGTGCTTGCCGGCCGCACCCCCGCATCGGGCTCCACCCGGCAGGCCGGCCGCCTTGTAGCGAGACCCGTGCACAACGCAGAAGCCGAGCCACTGCGCCGCCGGGTCCGAGCAGGCGACCACCCGGCATTTCCCGAAGTCCGGATACGGCTCCCGGCCGATCAGGAACACATCGACGCCGTCGGGCCTGCCCTTCCGACGCTGGTAAGCCTGCCAGGAGACGAGGTTCTCCGTGTGCAGGTAGCAGAGCCCCTCGCCTCCATAGGCCAAGGCGTGAGGGCAGACCAGGCAGGGCGTCCGACCCCGTCCCCCACGCGGCTGCAGGGGTTGCGCCTGGTCCCTGAACCCGACGATGTCCCCGCCCGCCCGCTGCCACTCGCCCCATTCCCCGTCGTGGGTGCTGCAGAACTCCCGGGTGGTCTCACGGCCCCGCTCGCATCCCGCGACACGGCATCGCCATCCGAAGGCTGGATGGTCGGGGCCGACCGTGATCACGTCGCTGCGGAACACGGGATCGAATCTCGGGGCCGCGATCAGCGTCTCCAGGAGTTCGAGCCGGTCGGTGGTCGTGCGCGTCGGCGACGTTGATCCGACGCCGACGATCGGAAGAAGCGGAAGGCGTGTGGTCACTCGGACTCCCCCAAACCGTCCGCAGGGCCGAGCCGAACTCGGGGGAGTGCAGGTCCGGGTGCCCGTAGACCTCGTCGACCATCTGGGCCGACGCCCAGTTGCCGACCGTCTTGGCGATCATGCTGTCACCGCCGGTGACGTCCATGACGTCGTTGGTGAACTGGTGGCGGAATGCCTGCGGCTTGATCCGTCCTGGCAGGCCGGCCCGGCGCCCCGCCCGGCGCAACACGCTTCGCGCCGCGTCCGCGGTCCACGGCTCGCCTCGGGCGGGGCCCGCCAGCTGGATCAGCAGCATGCCGTGCGCGGAGGCGTACCGCCTGTACTCCGTGGTCATGTAGACGAAGTAGCTACTGATCATTGCCGGGCTGACCAGGTAGATCTCCCCTTTGGTCACCACGCCGTCGACCACAGCCCAGTCCGGCTTGATCTTCGCCGCTGCCCGGTTGGGATTGCCCCTGCGATGGCACACGTGCACGTGTGGCGCCTTGCAGTCCCCGCACTCCGCATTCTCGCGCAGGTGCAGATCGGACAGGTGAAGGCCCGCCAGCCCCCCGATCCGCATCGTGGTGTCGGACAGCCAGGTCACCACCATCCGGTCACGAGCCGTGTTCACGGCGCCCAGCAGGCCTTGCCGAGCCCCGTCGGGCAGCATCTTCGGGTGACGGCGCTTGGCGGGTCGGCTCGGGCCAAGAGGGTTGGCCGGCATGGACTTCTTCACGTGCCCCAGGAAGGCCCGGCTGCGGTCGGCCTTCGTCGGCAGTCGCCTCCCGGCAAACTCGGCCACCAGCGCGTCGTTGACCCCACCACCAGCGCAGACGTGCAGGTAGAAGCCCTTCAGGCACGCCGCGGCGACCTGAAGCGCCGAGTCCCCGCAGGGGCGCTTCGGCGGAACCCGCCACGGCTGCCCGTGGGGCATCATCACCTTCGCGCCGATCGCTCCCATGTAGCGATGGAGGTCCAGGAGTCGCACCTTCTCGGTCGACAGCCCTTCCCGAACACGCCAGCGCAGGTGATCGACGAGGCAGTACGCGTACGTCTTCTGCGTGCCCGAGCCATCGAACTGACGTAGGAACCCGTCCGACTCCTCGTCGACCAAGCCGTCGGGCCACAAAATCGTGTACGCCCATCCACCGCCCGCAGGAACCGTCTGGACCCGCAGGTCCTGCAGGACCATCCCTGTTCGCACGTCAGCTCCCGTCCGTCATGTTGACTACGTAACGGAAGAGTTCCAGGGTGTTCGGTAAATCAGTCCATAACGTGCTGAAATGTCCTACTGACGGACTATCAAGTGACGCAAGGGCCGTTCGGAAAACTCGACGAACAGTTCATCGGGATCGGCGCCCTTGCACAACCCGCGCTCGCCCCAGTCGGTTTCCGTACCCACCCCGGCACCGTCCTTCCCCAGATCCGGTCCGCGGCTCAGCTTCGGCACCTGCGGCTGGCATGTGACGGTACGGCAGGCGAACACCACGTGGGATCTGCGGACTGGAGGCCACACGTTCGAGTGATGCGGGCTTGCCACGGTGGAGGCCAAGGCGCTACGCGGCACCGCCTTCGACGTCTCCCGCCGATGCGCCGGCCTTCGCGGACCTCGCAACTGGGCATGCGGGTGACCTCCCTCTGTGCGGTGCCGAGTTGCTGGTGGGCGGTGCGCTGCCCGACGCGACAGTCTGTTACGTCCTGACGTCGACGGCATTCGCGGCGATCCCGGGTGTCCGCGTGGCAACCGTCCAGCGTCACTGGGACGTTCAGCTGCATGTGCGCAGCTCCTGCGGGTCGGCGGGAGCACTGACCCAGGTGGGGTGGTGGGGGTCGGAGACGTCCCAGCCCCGCCATTGCTGGTCGAGGAGCTCGCCGGTGTCGGTGTCGACGACGCCGGCGGGTACGAGGACGAGCCGGGGCGGACGGGTGCGGCGGGCACGGCGTTCGTCGAGCCACCGCCGGTAGTGGGCGCGTTCGCGCCGGTGGCGCTGCTGACGGGCCAGGCCCCGTCCGGTGGTGCCGAGTTCGTGGGCGCTGGCAGCCAGGAGGTCCTCGTCGCGGCGCAGGCCATCGGGTCCGGTGAGGGTGGGAGCGAGGTAGAAGCGGCCGTCGCGTTCGACGACCAAGCCGTCGTCGACGAGGCGTCTCAGGCGGCGCTGGACCGTGCTGCGGTGCAGGCCGGTGGCGGCGCGCAGGGTGTCGGCGTCATGGCCGTCGAGTGGGTCGAGGCAGGCAAGGAGGCGGGCGCCCGAGAGGCCGTGGCCATGGTGGTGGAAGGCGTCGTGGTTCATCAGCGTGCCGATCGCCCGGGTGTCGGTGGTGCGCGCGGTTGGGACAGTTCCTGCCCCCCGGAACCCCGAAGTTGGCGACCGTCCTACTCCCGCACCACCCCTGCCTCCCGCCGCGGGAGGGCGCAGACGGTCGGGAATCTTCAGCCGCCATACGGAGCCGTGTTTCTTGCCCGAGCCGCTCTTGACCAGCTCCAGCCAGTCGCCGTCGACGAGACGCCGGTTGCTGGCCTCCACCGTCGCCCGCGCGCAGCCCATCTCCTCGGCCAGCTGCCGAACCGATGCCCCGTGCTCCAAGCCGCCGGCCCGCTCACACAGCCCCAGCCGCGCCACCAGGTTCTTGAGGTCGCTGCGGTGCAGGCCGTTGTTCCGGAGGTCAGCCGTGGACCAGGACTGGTCCTCGACGACCTGGCGCACCTGCTCGATCGCCACGATCGCGTCCTGCCGGCACGCGATGACCGGTCCGTCCGACACCAGCCGGCGGGCCTTGTCGAGCATCCCGGCGAGCTTCGCCTCGATGTAGTCCGTGCCCTTGCGCTCGCGCAGCTTCCGCGCCCAGGTCCCGCCCGCCGTCGGGGTGTAGAGCAGGGCCTCGTAGAAGTCGGCCGGTGTCCAGGGCCGGTGGGGCTGCGAGCAGGCCACCGCCAGCGCCATGGTGATCCGGAAGCCGGTGTCGGCGTCGTTGGTGCCGCCGTAGCGGCCGGTGACGTCGCCCTCCAGCAGCAGCCGGCGCATCCGCTCCGACAGCCCGCGCCGCTCCCACACCGGCACCGCGCGACGGCCGCTGGCTCGAACGGGCGTGCGCTCACGTACGGGGGGCGACATCATGCGCTCACCCGCTCCCGCGTCGAGCCGACGGCCTGCTCGGCCCGGTCGTCGCCGGGCAGCCGCTGGGCCGCCAGTTCGGGCAACGCGCAGGCCCAGTCGGTGCCTTGAGCCGGGGCGGGGCCGAGGGAGACCAGGGTGCGCAGCTCGGCGATCAGCTCGCCCAGCCACCGCTGCGCAACGCGGCCGCGAGCCGCCTCCTCCGCCGCCCGTACGGCGTCGCGGGAGGCGGCCGAGCCTGGCTGGAGCTGCTTGCGCCGCAGTGCCGCGGCCGCCATCCGGGCGGCCTGTTCGGCTTCCTCCTGCTGCCCGAGCCGCACAAGCGCCGCCTGCTGCCGCCGGTCCCGCAACTCCTCCATCAACCGGCGCCCGCTCCACGACAGCGACGCCTCGTTGACGCCCTGTTCCCGCAGCTGAACCAGCCTTTCCTCCAGCACGGCCCGCGTCGCCCGCTCGCAGTCCTGCCACAACGCCCGTGTCCCGGGTGCGTCGTCCGGGTCGAACCGCAGCACCAGGGCGAACACGACCGCGTCCCGCACCGCCGCCTCGATCCCACGCCGCTCCGTACACGGCAGGCACAACCCCGATGCCTCCGGCACCCCGCAGTCCGCACACGGCGCCGCCGCCCGCTCCCACTGCGCCTGGGCGAACACCTGCCGCTTGATCTCGTACGACGCCTCCCGGCCGGCCTGCTCGGCCACCGCCCGCTCACGCGCCGCGGCCTTACGGGCCATCTCCTCGCGCACGGCCTCCTGCAGCCGCCGCTCGACTTCCCGGCCCAACTCCTGCTGCGGCAAGGCCAGCTGGCCCGACAGGCGCTCCTCCAGGACCTGGTCCGCCACCGCCCGCCGCAGCCCGCGCCTGTCCCCGACCAGCACCTGACAGCTCTCGCACGCCCCCCTTGTGTCCAGGCGGATGCCCTCGTCACACAGCGTCGACCAGCAGCCGGGCCGCTGAGCCAGACCGCGCTTGAGCAGCCACGCCACCAAGTCCCCCACCGACCGGGGCGCCTGGTCCCGCAGCCGGCGCTCCAGCCTCTCGGCCAGCACCTGCTGAGCCAGCTGAGGATCCACCAGCCCCCGCAGCCGCCCGACCTCGCCCCGCACGCGACCCGCCAGCCACGTGCGGGTACTGGCCCGGCCGATCCCCGCCCACAACGCCGCTACCGGCGCCAGTGCCTCACCCAGGTCCAACGGCACCAAGGCCCGACCACCGAACACCAGCTGCCGGGCACCGGCCTTCTCGCCACCGGACCGGAGCTGCTCACGCTGTTCCCCGCGCAGCGGGCCACCCTCGGCCCCACCGGCCGAAGGCGTCGACGGACCCGCGACCTCCTCGCGTACACGCACGCGCCCCGGCAGATCACCCCCGCCCCCGACGGCAGAGCCGGAAAACCCACAATCACCCGCACCCTCATCACCAACGCCAGCCACCCCAGCGTGATCAGCGTGTAGGGACGTGGCAGCAGGGAGCCCCGAAAACTCGGGCCCGACACCGTCTGGACCCTCGTGAACACGGTGCTGAACTGGGCTTTCGTCGTCCCCGGCAGCTTCAAGATCTCCGAGTGCAGTATCGGGGCGCTCCCCCAGCAGGTCCTCGAACGACTCCTGACGCCACCCTTCGCCCTCCAGCAGCGGCCCCTCGCCCCCCTCCCCCGCGTCAGTGCCGGCGCACCCGGCGCACCCGGCAGCCGGTGTCGCCTGCGGTACGTCCCGAGCCGATAGCGGGTCCGTCAGGATCGACGTGGAGCCCTTCCGCTTGGCCGATACCGCCGCGACGGCCGGAACCACCAGAAGCTGCTTGCCCCGCGTGCCGGAGCGCGCCGGACGTACCGGCGTCTCGACGACACGCCACTGCCGCAGCCGGCCCAAGACCTTGCTCGCCCCAGAGACCGAACACCCCAACAACTTCGCCACAGTCGCCGCAGCCCGCCCCCGCCCAGGAGCGACCGTCCCGCCGACCAGAGGAACCGAGCCGTCCTCGCGGCACTGCAGCACCAGCAGCAGCAACGCCAGACGATCCGTGGCCGCGCCCTTCTCCTGCCGTTCCGCCAGCAGACCCGGCTCTGTGTCGCTGTTCGCCCAGCCCGGAGCGAACAAAGCCTCGAACAGGCGCAACAAGACCGCGAACTCCCGCTTCGTCAGCGCCAGCGGAGCGCCGTACGAACCGCGCGCCTCCCGCAGCGGGACCACACGGCACACCACGCCCTCGACCCGGCCGCTCGCAGCAGTGACAACCTCCGTCTCCACCGCCTTCGCCGCCACCAGGGCAGGAAAGACATCGTGGTCGACGCTCGACTCCGTGACCCCCAGCCACCGACCCAGCTCCCGGGCCGTCGTCCGCACCTCACCGGTGCGGTAATTCGACTTCGCCATCAGAACCAGCGCGGCCAGGACCTGCGTGTGCGTGAGACCCCTCAGCCGCTCGTCGGCGATCAGCGCCCGTACTGCGGCGTACAACCGAGGCCGCATGGCGCGTCCGAGACTCAACGGGCTAGTGCGCCTGAGGGCGGTGCTGTTGTGCCCCTGGGTTTGCTGATGACCATGTGGCGGCGGGAGGGTTGGAGCCGAGTGGCGAGTTGATGGCTGAGCTGGGATTGTTTGTTCAGATTTAGGCTGAATTGACATACCTGTTTCAGGCATAACTGACCCAGCCTCGTCATGGGCGGCGATGGTGTACTCCCGGGCGAGGAAGAGGATTTGAGGCAAACCCTCATCACGAACTGGCAGATTCGGGGGGCTCAGCCAGACGCGTTGAGGGACATTGAGTTGTGAATGGGAGTGGGGACCACCACCTTCATGGAGAGCGCTAGAGGCCCGGACTGTGGACCGGCGGGAGCTAGTGAGCGCTCAGACCAGGTGGCCCACGGGGCAAGGCTCTGAAGGAGCGGTAGTGGACGCGTGATGCGTCAAACGGCGCCTGTGCAGGGTCGAGCTGCAGAGCGGCTGGGTGAGGCTTTTGGGCCGTCTGCAGGACACCTGAATGTGTGGATGCGGAGGATGAGCCCTCGGGGCTGAGGTGATGTGAAATTCCTGCTAGAGGAGGGCTGGTCCCCGCGCGAGCGGGGTGCATGGCTACCAGGTTTCGGTCTCGTGAGAGGTAAGACACATGTAGCCGAGGCATCTCGGTGTGGAGACGCCTCGGCTGGCAGGCTGGTAGCCTCGAAGGTGGCGAGAAGAGGCTATGAGCCTGTTCGGGGCGGCACCCACTGTTTGCGGCAGTCGGGTGCCGTTTCCTATTTGCGGTGCATCGCCTACGCGGCTATCACGGTTGGCTCCTCGTCGTCGTGCATGTCGGTGACTGTTTCACCGAGGCGTTTCTGCAGGTTCTGGTACCAGGTGCCGACGGGCAGCACCCGAATGGCGACACCCGCTTCTACGGCGTCCTCGCAGTACCTGAGTAGCTCGTAGTCCTTGGTGATGATCTCGACCTCGTCGGCCAGCGCTACGAGGCGTGTCCTCGGATCCACCGGCACCACCTCGGCATTGAGCAGCAACTGAGCGACCTTCCGCACGGCATCCCAGTCACGCCTCAGGGCTTCGGTCGTCCGAGGATCCTGGTTGTCATCGCGATTCGTCGAACGAGTTGCGCCTAGGCCTGCGGCCACTTGAGCGAGGACCACATCGTGCGGTCGTAGCGCGTTCGCCTCCGGGATTAGGTCGATGCGAGCCAGGTTCTTGAGCGTGCCGGCGCTTACTCCCGACCATTCCGAAACCGTGCGCTGGGAGATGGTCCCGTTGCGGCGCACCGGTGACCGGCGTGGTGGCACCTCATCCTCCTCGTTCGACCATGATCACAGCTGTGTATGGAGCGCGTACCGATGGACCCTCGCGCACCCGTTGACGAGGATCATACGACCCTCTGGCACCTGGCGTGCCATCACTAAACGCTTCTCTAGGCCTAATTTGCAAACACCGCGACCGGGACACGCCGACCGTTCTTCTGATTCTTTGTGCGTGTGTCGAAAAGTTGCAGGTCAGGGGCCTATAAGCGGGCGGCGTTGAGTGCGGCATGCAGGACGAAGCTGCCGCAGAAGGCGGCGGTCAGCTGGCCAGGCGAGGAGATTGCCGTCCGCTTTTGCGGGACCCTCGTGCACTTTCGCTGGCACGGTTCGAGCCTGATGCCGCAGCGTCTGGCGTTTCGTGCGGAAGCTCTGCCAGTTGGTGAACGCCAGAGGTGATTGCAGCCGAGGATGCCCTTATGGGCGTAGAGGGTGAGACGACAGGCGGCTTAGGAATCGCTTCGCCTGCGTTGTGTCCCTGTGTCCCCCGCCGTGTCCCCCGCCGTGTCCCCGATTGTGAGGTTGTGAAATGCCGAGAGGCGAGCCCAATCGGGCTCGCCTCTCGTGTTTGTAACGACGAGTCAGCTCCTTGCGGTGGCTACAGCCCGCGGATCAGGGAGCTGACTCGTCTGCGGCGCGTCAATCGTTCCCGAGGTTGGTGGGCTCCAGCTCTCTCAAGTACGCCTGGACGATCACGTTGATCATGTAGCCGTGCAGGCCGTTGGCCTGCGCAAGCGCCATCTCATCGAGCATGTCGTCCAACCACTGGTCGTTCCCCGAGGAGATGGTGTAGTGGTTTGGCGCTCCGAAGGCGTCGTCCTCACCAAGGTGGTTGTCCCGGAACTGGGCGGCCTGGTCAATGAGGACATCGACAGATGCTGCCCGACCGTACGTCAGCGCCGCATCTACGTAGTGACTCGGTTTGAGATCACGAAGGCCCAGGCGGCGCTTGTCGGCCACCATCTGGCGTGTCACCGCTTGGGAGACCGCCGTGTGAAGTCGAACATTGCGCTTGGCCCTAGCCGGCCGCCTAGGGTGCGCGGACTTCGCTTCCCGGTAGCTCGCTGCGAGATGCATATACGCATGAGGCAAGTCCTGGACCTTCTGGGCCAGGACAGGTGGCAGAGCCTCAGGACGGTGTACCTGGGGGAGTCCAGGCCCGGTTGGGAAGGCGGGAGCGCTTGCTGTACGCGGCGCGACCTCCCGGCCAGCCCCATATGCCGAGGCCTGCACGGGCGGCTCGGTCGGCATGGCGTCGGGCGCTGATTGATGCTCAACCACAGCTGAGGTCTCAATGCGCCCTCCAGAGCTGGCCGATGCAGGCTCGGCCAGGCTTTGAGACAGAGAAGCGGCCTCCTTGCCGAGGCCGCCGGCGACGGCGCGCTCCACGACTTGAGGCGCCGATGAGACAGCTTCCGTGGCCTCATAGGGAGCTGCCTCGTACCCCTGGCCCGGATCAACGACAGCGTCAGCGGACGGACTCGGCCCGGGCACGACAGGAGTGGCACGGGGCTCCTCAGCCTCCGACCTCGGTTCCGAGACCGCAGGCTGAGCAGGGAGCGACTCTTCGGCCGATGCGGTCGCTGACACGACCTCTGGCGTCTCCCGCTCAAGGACAGGCGCCTCTGCTGCAACGGGGTTCTGACGGTCAGAGGTCCCGGCGGACTCGTCCGAGTGGTTGATCTCATTGAGCTTTCCGGAGTCGGAGAGCTTAGCCAGAGCGGCGAAAGCGCCTCCGGCTCTGGCGCTTGGACGACGGGGGGTCGTCTTTTTCGCAGTTGTCTTGTTGGCGGTTGTCTTCTTGCCTGCGTCGGCCATGGTCCTTAGCCCTCGGCCTTCTCGAGTTCCATGATCTTGGCGGCAGGCACCCCAAGCGTCTCTGCCAGAACAGAGCTGAAGAAGGCGAAGTCCTGGGGGATCTGTCCCCAGGTGTCGGCGATGCCTTCCAGGAACGGCACCGTCCCCTGAAGGAGGTGGACGTTCGTGAAGGGCTCTGGATGGTCCGCGGTGTTGCCGGCGATCAGGTTCTCGATGTAGTCACGGCCGCTGGTGTAGCTGACACGCTTCGGGAAGGAGCGCGCAAGGAGCACGTGGAGGTCGATGTCCTCGCCCATCTCCTTCAGTAGATCGAAGGTGGTGGTGAGCTGGACGATGTCCCCGACGTGCTGCTGAGTAGGCACGATCCCGCGCTTCGTCAGTGCCCAGGCAGTCTTTAGTACGCCCTTGTCAGTGGGGCCCACGTCAATGACCAGGTGCTTGTAGCCCTTGGCCATCAGGTCTGTCACGTTCTTGAACATGGACGAGCCGGTGTACTGGACCACGGTTACGGAAGCTGGCCAGGCGGCACCGGCCGCGGCCTGCCACTTGAGGCAGGTGCGGTTGGTGTCATCAGCGTCGACGAGAACAACGTTCTCGCCCGTGAGCGCGAGGATGAGCGCAAAGTAGACCGAGAGCGTCGTCTTCATGACGCCGCCCTTGGCGTTTCCGTTGGTGATCCGCACACCGCCAGGAGTGTTGAGGCAGGCGATCACTGCGGTTCGAAGTGGCTCCGGGAGAGAGTCGATCATCTCTCGAAGTGCGTCGTGGATGTCTGCGGGGATCTCAAGGGAAGGCCCAGAGTTCTGTGCCGGGATCAACGTACGCGGCTCGACCGCTAGCGAGCTTGCCGCGTCCGTGATGACTGTGCGGTCCGACTTGGAAGAGATCTGATCGTTCATGAGAGGGGAACCTCTGTTTTTGGGTTGGCGAGTGGCTATGCAGCGAGCCCGGTGTCCTGGAGAGGTCACTAGGCAGCTGACCATGGGTGGGCCAACGTCGAGGTTCCTCATTGCGGTGAGGCCCGAGGAGAGGTCGCCGTCGTTTGGTGAGGAGTCACGTGAGGACTCTCAGCTCCCTCTGGCGCCGCCCTGCTCGAGTGCCACCCAGCTTGCGATGCGTCTCCTTCGATGCATCTCGACTCGGTGGCCTCTCCGTTGGCGGACCCACCGTAGCAGAGCGCTTCCCTGTTCTCTTGAAAGAGCTCGAATCTCTACGCTCGCCGTCGTGTCGCGGGCGTGAATTCCGACTGGCGCTCTCTCCGCGCGGCTACGCCCATAAATGACCCGCCTAATTCTTTCCCTGGTCCTTCTATCCTTTCCTTGCTTTCCTTGCTATGGGGCTCACTCGGTTTTCCCTCGGTCGACTTTCGAACCGTATTGATGGCCGAATTGAAGTCTTTAGAGCTCCTCTATCCGACTCCTTGACCTATCCCTTGTGTCCCGCGCTGTGTCCCTGTGTCCTCCCCTGTGTCCCCATTAGTGAACTTGTGAAAGTGCAGGTCAGAGGCACTTCTTGGGGAGCGCTTTACTTTTCAGCTGAGGGTCATGATCGCTGGAAGGGGGGTCGATATGAGCGTTTTGCGAGAGAAAGTTAATTGGAGAAATAAGCGCTGAATGCTATGAAAATTGCTTTATGGGGACCGCGTGCGTGTGGCGCGCTAGCGGCCTACAAGCAAGCCGTTCAAGCTCCCGGATGGCGCCGATTGAGCTCAAGGCAAGGGCCCGGTGGAGCGGTCTTGCGTGCTGGTCCCCACTCGGGGTGGTTGAGGAAATGCTTCCGACGACGTGTCGATCGGTCAGGGTGCCGTATT
Organism: Streptomyces sp. NBC_00582; assembly: GCF_036345155.1. Taxonomy (GTDB): domain Bacteria; phylum Actinomycetota; class Actinomycetes; order Streptomycetales; family Streptomycetaceae; genus Streptomyces. The sequence continues at coordinate 93,650 of NZ_CP107773.1, read as the reverse complement.
CGCGCGAGCGTTGGCTTCGAATTCAATGCAGTGCGCCCACGGAAGAGTGAATTGATCAAAGTCGGAAAAACGGCGGGACTGATTCGAGGTGGAACTCGTCGTTGGGCGAGTCCGGTGACGCCGTCGCTGCTCTGGCCGGCAGGGTGCCACGCTGCGCGCCAGCCATGAGAACGTGCGCTCAGCTCACAGCGGGAGCCAGCGGGCAGGTGGCGACGCCGGACGTCGGCAGGCATCAGGGCCCTGGGCTGGACTTGATCGCGCTGTCGAATTTGGAGAGACGCTTACCCCGGTCGGTGACGCCGGCCCAATGTGCCGGTGAGCGCGGACTGCGGGAGGGTGGCATCAATGATGGTCGACGACCCCGCCCTTGGCGAGGTGGTCAACTGCTGAGTCGATGTTTTCAGCAGCCGGTGTCGACACCGCGAGAGGTGCACGAGAGATCGCGGCGTGGAAGGTGTCAAGGAAGGCCTACTCGTCCGAGGGGCGGGCGAGCCGGGTGGCCACCTCGACGAGACCGGAAGCCCTGTAGACGGGCCCGGTCTCCAGATGCTGGCCGAGGTGGGGCTCCAACTCGGCTGCCATCTCGGGCAGGCCGGTCTCGCTGACGCCGAGGATGTCGGCGGCCTCTTGAAGCCAGGCGGAACGGCCGGCGTAGACAGCTGCTCAGGGCGCAGATCGAACGCGCCTCGGTCGTTACCTCGGCGTGGATGAGCGTTGTCGTTCCGCCTATTCGTGCCGCCCCACGTAGGCGGATCCCACTCTCAGCGGGACCGCGCACGCGATCGCGAGCGCGAGCCACATACCGGAGCTGGCTACCACGGTCACGGCGGCCGGCATTTGCTTTCCGAGGAGCACCATTAGTGCGGATGCGTTCACCAGGCCTGCCGTGACTCCGGCTTCCGTCCCCGGCCGGCGCCCACCGGTCAGCCTGGCCGTAACCGTGGCCACGAGCTCGCACATCCCTAGCAGTACGGGGGTATGGAGGACGGCGGTGGCCAACACGCCCCACCAGGGAACCGCGGTCCATCCTGCGATGTAGCCGGTCACTGTGACTGTCGCGGCCAGGGCTGCCATCACGTTTCCGGACGAGCCGGATTCGGGTTCGGCGGGAGGCGCGCACAGCGCCCAAAGGCCCAGCCCCGCCACTGTGGTCAGTCCGGCGGCTGCCCACCCGGGCATCTCGGTGAACAGTGACAGCTGCGTCCACAGCGCGGTCGCACCGGCCAGAGCTGCCCGTGCCGTGTGGCCGCGACCTGCCGGCCGGGATGGGGGAGGGGAGCATGCAGGAGGTCCGGCGGTGTTCGCGCGGCGGGTCGCTGTTTGTGTCGGCGCCGCCCACGGCGGGGTCCCCGTCGCGTCTGCGGGCACTGGCCGGGTGGGAGTGGCAACGGCGGTCAGGCGCCGCTCGGCTTGCACGGCGTCGGGGCGGCCGCCCGGATGGGCGCACAGCAGGTCCAGTACGAGGTCCTCCAGGGCCACGGGCACGTCGGGGCGCACCGCTCGCACCGGCAGTGGCTGCGCCCCGTTCGGCCGGGGGAGACCCGGGCCGAACGGCGGTCGGCCGGTGAGGAGTTCGTAGAGCACGCACCCCAGCGAGTACAGATCGCACCGGCCGTCCCCGGCCTCTCCCCGCAGCCGCTCGGGCGCCATGTAGGCGGGGGTGCCCATCACCGTGCCGGGAAGGGTGACGGTTTCACTGCCGGCGTTCATCTGCGCGATTCCGAAGTCGATGAGCGTGACCGTGCCGTGCGGCGACAGCATCACGTTCGATGGCTTGACGTCCCGGTGCACGACTGCGGCGGCGTGTGCGTCCCGCAGACCGCGGCACATCTGCTGGCCCCATGCGACCACGTCTGTCACGGTCGGAAGACCGTGCGCCAGGACTGCCTGCAGTGGTACGCCATCGAGCAGTTCCATCACCAGGAAGCCGATGCGGCCGCCGCCGGTGATGTCCTCCCCAACATCGTGCACGCTGACCACATGCGGGCTGCGCAGCCGTCCTACGGCCAAGGCTTCGCGCTCGAACCGGACACGGCCGACCTCCGGCGCTGCCGACAGATCGACCACCTTGATGGCGACCTCGCGTCCCAGCCGCATGTCGAAGGCCCGGTGGACCACACCCATGCCGCCGGCCCCGAGGACTTCACGCAGCTCATAACGGCCGACCAGCCGTGCACCCCTGACCACCACATTCACCTTTCCGGCGACAGCAGACCGCAGCCCGTTCGGCGCGATGACACGGCGGCCGGGCTCGATGCGTGCCGCGGCAGCTCCCGGCCTCCCTGCGGGCGCCCAACTGCCGGGCGCCCGCGGGGAGGCCGGATGACTGTCTCCGTCGGACTAGTGTTCCATATCGTCACAAATAGCCCTGAACGCAGGATGTTGCGAGGTAGAGCAGCCGACGGGAGTCGCGCCACCGACCGAGGAGGCGTGCGTGTGAGGGGCAGCGCCAGTCGGCCGCCAGCTGGATTGACAGGTCTTCCGCCGTGCGCGCCCACCTCATTCCTCGGCCGAGGCTCAGCATCCGCTGGCGGTTCTGTTGTGGCCGGGGCTCACGCGGGGTGGTGCAGAGTCAAGTTGATCGGGGCCTCGAGCAGGCCGAAACGGGCCAGGCCTGCCCTCACAGCCTCGCGGTGCCGCAGCAACTCGCCCCGACCGCCAGGCGCGAGGCCGGGAAGGTCCGATCGGGAGGAGCGTCCTAGGGTGGACGCATGGATCTTGCGGACGATTTGATGACCCGCCCATACGACGTCTACCGGGGGCTGAGGGCAACCTCCCCGGTGCACCGCATCACGGGAACGGATGGGCAGCCAGCGTGGCTCGTCACCCGGTTCGATGACGTTCGCGCCGCCCTTGCCGATCCGCGCCTGTCGTTGGACAAGACGCATGCGCGTGAGGGCAGTTACCGCGGGCTGTCGTTGCCTCCCGCTCTGGACGCCAACCTCCTGAACATGGATCCTCCCGACCACACGCGTCTGCGTCGCCTGGTCGGCCGGGCCTTCACCCAGCGTCGGGTCGACCAGTTGCGCTCCCCGATCCGGGCCACCGCGGATCAGCTGCTGGACGACCTGGGCGAGCACGGCACCACGGACCTGATCGCTTCCTATACGGCCCCATTGCCGATCACGGTCATCTGCGATCTCCTCGGCGTCCCGGCAAGTCACCGGCGGGACTTCCGGGATTGGACGGGCGCGCTGATCGCTCCGGATCCGGCCCGTCCGCAGGCAGCCAAAGAAGCCATCGCAGCCATGCTGGCCTTCTTCACGGAACTCATGGCCCACAAGCGGCGCGAGCCGGCCGACGACCTTCTCTCTGACCTGATCGCCGTAAGGGACACGGAGGGCGATCGGCTCACCGAGGATGAGCTGATGTCCTTGGCCTTCCTCATCCTCTTCGCCGGCTACGAGAACACCGTCCAGCTGATCGGCAACGCGGTCCTGGCTCTGCTGCAGAATCCCGACCAAATGGCGCTGGTGCGGCAGGAACCGTCCCGGATCCCCGCCGTTGTCGAGGAGTGCGCCCGTTACGAGGGCCCGGCCTTGCTCGCCATCCGACGCTTCCCGACTCAGGATGTGACGATCGGTGGCGTCAGGGTTCCGGCCGGGGAGACAGTACTGCTGTCCTTGGCGGCAGCGAACCGCGATCCGGACCGCTTCCCAGATCCGGACCGCCTGGACTTTGACCGCGATACCGCCGGTCACCTGGCGCTCGGCCACGGCATTCACTACTGCCTGGGCGCTCCCCTGGCCAGGGCCGAGACGGAGATCGCCGTCGCCGCGCTCCTGGAGCGGTTCGAGGGACTCGAGTTCACCGAGGAGGAACCTCGCTGGCGGCCCTCATTGCGGGCTCGCGGACTCCTCGACCTGCCAGTGCGTTACCGGGGCACCAGGCCCTCGTCCTGACCGGGACGTTCGTCGAAGTCACTGCTGCCCGGACCGGCGAGGGCCGGGCAGTTAGTCTCCGGCCAGGGCAGTCTTGTCGCGAAGGCGCTCTCGCAGGGCACCGATCATCGGGAGCGTCAGGCCGCAGAAGAGGAACAGCACCGCCAGTCCGCTCAGTGTGGGGCTCACGACCTCCTCGGCCTTCAAGGACCAGGGATTGTCGAGGGTGAAGAAGATGATGTACGAGCCCTTGGAGAACGCGTACGCCAGGCCGAGGGCCGCGGACACGGAGGACAAGGCGAAGCCGGCGCCGCTCCACGGCCTGATGCCCCAGTTGCGCCGGGCCGTTCTTCCGCACATGAACGCGAGTTCGGCGCAGGTGACCAGGACGTAGGAGAGGTAGATCAGCAGGTAGGCGGCGACCTTGGGATCGTCGACGTACTCGGTCGTGAACTCGACATCAGGCCGGTTCGTGGCGAGGAAGAGCGGCACCAGGATCGCCAGTTCCACAGCGGCGGCGAAGCCGCGCTGGAACATCGCGGCTTTCAGATACTCGGGCCGGTAGGCCAGATCCACCATCGTGACCTGTAGGAAGGCGCACCACAGGACCGCACAGATGTGAGCTACCAGCTTGCCGGCGTTGTGCAGGCCCGTGATGTCCTGCATCGCATCGGCCACCATGGGGACGGCGCACAGGACGCCCAGCGTGCACACCCCGAAGGCGAAGGCGATCGCCCAGGTGGAGACACGCGGATTGCCCACGGCCCTCCGTGTGCAGAGCGCTGTGACCACCAATCCGGCTACGGTGCAGGTCCCGAAGACTATGCCGTCGACCACTTACAAACCCTCCAGTGAATCTGCCGCATAGCGTGCGGCGTCGTCCATACTTCGGCGCCGTTGAGGCCTGTCCGCCGACTTGTCCGCCTCGTCGTCCGGCACCGGCTCCAGGCCGAGTTCATTCCGACGCCGTTCCAGGTTCGCGATGATGTTCTGCACCTCATCGGGCGGAATGCCGTTCAGCAGTGCGAGGACACGGCGCACCTGAGGATCCTCGAAGGCCTCCAGGGCCTTCAGATCGCCATAGCTGCTGTGCGGCAGAAGATGTGCGGGTGGAACGCCGCCCAGAGCTTCGCACAGCGCCAGGATGGTGCCTACGGTTGGGTTGTCCTGGGACCCCTTGGCCAGTTTCGCGATGGACGCGTGAGACACCGACGGGTGTTCGCCCGGCAGCGCGTCGACGGCGGCTGACAGCGTGCGCGACGAGAACGCGCGGCCCTTGGCGTCCCTACGGGCGGCCATCAGGGCACTGAGTCTCTCCGCCAGAGGGCGGCGGCCGCGCCTCAGCACAGGCAACGGTTGCCGGACAGGGGCCGGGAGTTGGCCCGCTGCAGACTGCACACCACCACGTATCGATCTCTCGCTCGGTCGGGGTTCGTTCCTGTGTACTTTAGTTGACATGATTGGGGGCGCAAGGCAGGATCGCGATAGGGAGAATGGAACCCTGCGCTGCGGTTTGACTACTGTCAGTGACCGCTGTGGTGTGGGGCTGGACTCCCAGTGGACCGAAGAGTTGGAACGACGGCGGTGGATACGGCGTTGGTGACTGCCGCACTGCGGCCTGCGCCTGCAGGTTGGGGCGCTGCACCGACAGGGGGAAGAGTTGAGGATGGAGCTGGCATCCAGCAGCGGTGGCCATGCTGGGCGGGAAGTGCGTGGCGGAGCGTCGGCCATGCTGTGTGCTCTTGGACGCCACCGCTCTCGATCGGGAGGCCGTACCGGGGGAGGGGCGCCGGCTCGCCCTTGCCTTCGTGTGGCGCCCCGCCGGGCACTGGTGGCCCGCGCCCGAAAGTGGCGCCGGGTCGAGGCCCTCGCGCACACCGCGTCGCCTCGGGCCGGACGCCGTCTCGAGCGGGCGGTGCCTCCACGGCCCCGACTTCTCCTCGCCGGCGCGCGGATGGGCAGGGTCACGCCTCCAGGACTAGCGGTGCGGGTCGACGGGAGCGGAGCCATGAGGTCGTGATCGCCGCGTGCCAGCGTCGGCCAGCCGACGCCGGAGGCACTTCACGATCTCGTCCCGACTCCCGAGGAGCACGCCATGCTGACCCTGGGCTCGCTGCCCACTGACCGGCCTGAACTCGAACTGACATTCGTAGCAAGCGGTTCCCCGCGTACGCAGGCCGCAGAGATCACCGGCGTGGTGACAGTGACGCCGGAGCAGCTGCTGGAAGACGGCATCCCGTCGGCTCTGCCTGATGGCTCGCTCGTCCTGATCACCGGAATGTCTCCCTTCCGCCTCCGCGGCCGTATCACGACGGTGCTCGATCTGTTGGTGCAGCGGATGAGCCGGGACGGCGGCGTAGGTCTGGCCGTCAGTGCAGCTCCCGGAGCGCGCCAGCCGTTTCCCCCGGCCATCGTGGACCGGGCCTGCGGGCTGGGCATCGCCCTGCTGATCTCGTCTGCTCCCACCGAGTGCTGGGAAGGTGTGCATGAGGAGATCCAGCAGTCCCGCCTGATGTTCGCTGAGCGCCGTGCTGCCCAACTCAGCTCACTTGTACAGGAGTTGCCAGCTCAGCTGGCCGACTCCCGGGCTATGCAGCGCATCGCGGACTGGCTCGCCCGGGTCCTCGACTGCCAGGTTCTGGTCAGTGAACCAGAGCGCGTCCTCGCCGCCTCACCGGCCACGGCCGCAGAGCAGTTGGCCCGGGCCATCATCCGCCAGTCCGTCGACGGAGTTCTCCCCGAGACGCTGTCCGGACCTCACACCCAGCTCATCTCGCTGGCCCCGGCCTCGGCTGCGGACACCGTACTCGCGGTGGCCCGCAAAACCCCTTTCGACGAGGCGGACCTGCGGTTGCTGCGTCATGCGGCGAAACTCCTGGGCCTCGTGGACCAGGCGCACCGCGAGTACCGGGCAGCCTCCGGTGCCTCGCATGCGGCGCGCAGCGCAGCGTTCGAGCTTCTACTGGACGGTGAGGTCGAAAAGGCGCGGCGCGTCATGGCCAATCTGGCGCCCGGGCTCCTGGAACCAGAAACCGCCCGCGTCTTCGTTGTGGAAACTCAGCCGGCACGCCGGGAGCTGACTGTGCGCCGCTGCAGGACATCCGTCGGCCAGCAGGCTCTCGTCGTGCCTGCCCCAAGAGACGATCGGCGGATACTGATCCTGCAGCCGATCCGCCCCGAAGAGGACTCCGGGGCGGATGTCTCCGCCGAACTCACCCGCCTGGTGGGAGCCCTGGGGCCGCCGTCATCTCTGGGGGGCAGCGGCGTGTACTCCATGACGCTGATCGCCGACGCGCTCCATGAGGCCGTCACCGCGCAGCGGTTCGCCGCGTTCCAGCCCGACTCGGTGGCCCTTTCCGTGCACGGCTCCGACCTCGTCAGTCTGCTGCCGCAGGCGGAAGCGCAGCGCTGGGCGCGCCGGCTGCTGAACCCGTTGATGCGCGACGAGACGCAATGGGAGTCCATGCGGGAAACCCTTCCGGCCGCCTTGGCCTACCCGTACACGGTTGCCGCTCGCCGGTTGCGCCTGCACCGCAACACCGTCATGCGGCGCGCGTCGCGCGCTGCCGAGCTTTTGCGTATGGACTTCACCTGTATCAGTGACCGCATCGCCGTCGCCCTGGCCATGGAGCTGGTCACACAGCGAGAGGCGTCCGCCTCGCCGCAACTGACCGGCTCGGAACAGCCCTCGCTGGCGCAGTTGTTGGCTTCACCCCAGGTGCACGCCTGGGCACATACCCTGGTCCGGCCGGCCCAGGCGGACCGACGCGACCTGCTGTCCACGGCCCTCGCCTGGCTCACGTTCGACACCCACGTGGAGCCCGCGGCCCGCGCGCTCGGCCTCTCCGAGGTCACGGTCCGTTCTCACCTGCGCGCCCTGGAAGGCCATATGCAGCGTGATCTGGCCACCCTGACTGGCGTACGCGATCTCCAGTTCGCGCTGCATGTCGTCACCGGCCAGCCTGACCTGCGCTCAGATCGGCCAAACCTGACGGTAGTCGCCTGCTGACCGCCGCGGTGCCGGGCTTTCATCCCTCTCCTTCCTCCGGTCTGCGGACCTAGAAGGGCGGCACCTCTTCGGGGGGCATGTCCGCCCGCACCCGGACGAACCGAACAGGGTGGCGCAGACGGCCGCGGGCATCCCTGGACACATCCGCGCTCACCTCCACGACCGTCTCCGGAACGACCAGCGACACCGTCAGCTTCTCCTGCGATCCCCAACCAGCGGAGAAGGACCGCCCGCCCCACGGGTGATCCGTCTGCACCGGGTGCAAGAAACCGTCCAGGCCGCGGGCATGGGCAGCAGACAACGTACTTGTGCGCCCCGCATAACGAAGGCGTCCCTGCGCATCGTGCCGGCCGAGCAGCAGACTCCTGGGACGGGTCGGTGGTCCCGTGACCGCACCGACGACCATCTCAAGGGTGTCGCGCACGCGGTACTTCCGCCACGAGCGCGCCCCTGGCCGGTAGCTTTCCGTGCCGTCCTTGAATACACAGCCCTCGACCCCGGCCGCGGACCAGGACAGCCATCTGCGGGCCACCTCCGCGTCGCCGGTCGACGGGCACAACGTCCAGGGCGCCGAAAGACTCTTTCGCCGGAACAAGTCCTCCAGGGCCCGTCGCCTTTCAACGTATGGACGAGCGAACAGACTCCGGCCGTCCACATGGAGCAGGTCGAACACGACATAGTGGGCGGGCCAAGCGGCTGCGGCCCGCTGAGCGGCGGCACCCCGTCGGTGCAGCCGCTGCGTGAGCCGTTCGAACGCGAGCCTGGTTTCCTCCCAGACGACCAGTTCGCCGTCGAGGACGACGGGGCTGTCCAGCTGGCGAATGGCGTCGGTGATCTCCGGAAAGGCCGCAGCCAGGTCACTGCCCCCGCGTGACCGCAACACCGGGGAGCCATCAGCATCCCGTGCTGCGAGGGCCCGGAACCCGTCCCACTTTGGTTCGGCAAACCAGTTGACGGGAAGTGCAAACGTCTCGACAGGGGTCGCGAGCATCGGCGCTGCGGGAAGGTCGATCACAACGGAGGGCTACCACAAACCCCACCGCTGTCCCTAGGGGGACACGGGAAAGGACTCATCAGGGGAGGGTAAACTCACCCCCGCAAGATCACGAGAGTCCCTCGGCGGAATGTCGCTTTGTCGCTCAACCAGCCGTCTCAGGCAGGGTGTTGGGGAAGTGGCGCAAAGTTTGCCAAGTGCCGGATGAGTCGTGCCGGGAACCGGGACGTGTGCACCCCCGGCACGGCCGTCATGAGGAAGGTGCACTTTCGGGCTGCCATACGCCCGACTGGTGCAGAGCCGACAGGTGTCAGCGGCGAGATTGTGCACTGCCGAAATGGCACTGCCTCGCGCATATGCCTAGCGTTGCCGATGCAAGCCCGGCCCAACCATCGGACGAGTGAGGCACAAGCCGAACCCGCCTGCGGGAGAGCCGATCAGGCCAGCGGCGAGCTGGCCCGGTGAGCGGCGACGAATCCGCCGCATAAACCAGGAGGCGGGCACCAGAGGGTGGTTGGAGCCACCGTCTCGGCACCCGCTCTCGCCAGCGCAAAACCAGGCCCCTGACAGGGCCTGTGCAAAACGACTCTCAGCAGAGTCACCACCAGCAGATCTGAGGAACCACTGGGGCCTTCCACCGGCGTGTTCGAGCACGTCGGCGCTGCTCAGGATAGACCAGTGCGCCGCATGAGAACAGCGTGGCCGCTGCACTTTCCTGAGAAAGGCCCCCCGAGCCAGACGGGGCGAACTGCATGACCTCCAAGCACGTGACGGACCAGCGGAAACCGCGTACCACAGCCTCGGCTCCCCGCCGATGCTCCCGAGCGGAGCTGGACCGTTTGAAGGACCTCGGCGCAGCCGGGCTGAGCGGCTAGCACCCGACCTCGCCCGACGGCGCGTCCGGGCCGGTCGCGGATTTACCAGATCCTCGACCGGTGTTACGCCCGGGGAAGATCTGCTTCCCCCGAGCGAGCGGCGCGCGGCAGGAGCTAGGCGGCCTCCCAGCAGCTGCTCCTGCCGCGCCGCACATGGCGCTCCGCCAAAAGATGCTCGACGCAGGGCCCTTGAGCCCGGCCGCGCACATGCCGGACAACGCCCGGCCCGCCCCCATCCCCTGCTCTGCCGCCGCTAAGCACAGGGCACGCGCGGCAGACACCCCCCACGCCGGGCAGTCGTGCCCAGCGTCCGCGCACAGGCAGCGGCCCGCGCGACCTGACGGCGAGCGCGCCCGCATCGCCGTGCGGCTCTGTGTGGCGCCGTGCCCCATCACGCACTTCTCCACCCTCATGGATCGAAGGGATCCCATGCGACTCCGTGCTCCAGCTCGACTTGCCACCACGGCCATGCTCGCCCTGTCGGTGACTGCCGGCCTGGCGGTGACCACCGCCCCGGCCGCCAGCGCGGCCGCGATGCCGTGCAAGCCGCGGGTCTACTACAAGATCAACACCAATGCCGTGAACTTCCGGACCGGCCCCTCCACGAGCTACGCCTCCAAGGGCCTGCTCTACAAGGGCGACTGGGGCAAGAAGGTCTCCACCAAGGGTTCCTGGATCAAGCTCCAGCTCGGCCAGAAGTCCAGGACAGGGCTGGCCAAGAACGCCAGCGGCTGGGTCGCCGCGAAGTACGCCTACGACTGCGTGCCCATGCAGTTGGACTGATCCGGTCGTGGTCCAGCTGCCCGCACCGATCGCGGGTGCATGCCCGGCCGAGGTGCCGGCAGGTCCACAAGCCGGCCCTGCCGCCGCTTTCGCGCCGCGCAGCACTGAAGCGATCCGCCCCCACAAAGCAGTGCCCGGGCCGGGCTGCCCGGCCAAGTTTCCCTCCACTCCAAGGAGTCCCTGGTGATAACCCAGCGCGTCAAGCACACCCTCCTGGCCACGACGGTGGGCCTGGCCGTCGCCGCCGGCGGTGTAGCCACCGCCTCGACGGCGCAGGCTGCCGACACCGGCCACACGAAGATCTCCTGCAGCGCGGTCAAGATCCGCAAGGCGCCGGCAAAGAACTCCACGGTGGTGGGCATCGGCTACCGCGGCGACAAGGTCGCCTACGACCAGTGGGCCTACAAGAAGGCCGAGAAGCAGTGGTACACCCGCGGAACGGTCACGCGGAAGAGCGACGGCAAGAAGGTCCGCGGCTACATGGTCTACCAGTGCGCCAACCCCTACAACAGCAACCCGGCGCCCACGCCGCCCATCCCCAAGTAGCCCCAGCCTGAGCGGTGTTGTGCCCGGCGTTACCCACGCGCCTGCTCCTGGCCGCTCCGCCCTCCGCACCCGCCACCGGACGTGCCTCTTCCCGTCCCCGGCAGGACGGCCAACACCCCGCCGTCCTGCCGGGGGTGGTACCCGCACCCGCCAGTCGCTGCGCCCCGGCCGAGACGGGCAACACCCCGCCTCCTTCTGTGTCCCGAAAGGTCGCTTCCCGATGATCCGCAATCTCGCCCTCCGCTCGGCTGCGCCCGCCGCTCTCGCCCTCGTGGCCGCTGCCGCCCTGACCGTCACCACCGCCCCGGCCGCACACGCCGTCGGCGAACACAGCAAGTGCACCGTCAACTGGGCGAACTATCGCGCCACCGTGGCCAAGAACGCATGGAACTACCGCACCGGCCCCGGCACCGCCTACACCAGCCGCGGCTACTTGTACCGGGGCGACAAGTTGACCGTGTTGTGCAGTCGCGGTGACTGGGCCTACAGCCAGCTCACCCAGCGCTCCAAGTCCGGCATCGCCAAGGGCACCAAGGGCTGGGTGCGCGACGACGGCCTCTACCAGCTGGGCGGCTGACCCACCTGGCCCGCATCCCCTCTGTAGGTTCCCGCAGCTCGTGGCCAATCCTCACCAACCGTGGCCACTCGGTGGCCGGCGCTGAGACTTCTCGGGCAGCGACGCCCTCGGGCAGCTCGCCACGGAGTGAGGCACCGCAAGAACCCACAGGTCACAGCCTCGCCGCAGGACACGAGCGACGTGAACCTACGACCACCCCGAGCGGCCTAGGCCGTTCCCCCTCGCAGGAGACCTTCATGCAAGCACGTCTCGCTACGGCCGCCGCCCTGACGACCGCATTCATCGCTGCCGGTGCCGTGGCAGCAGCACCTGCCTCGGCGGCCGCCGAGAACAATGTCCGCGACTACAACACGACCATCGTGGGCTCCTCCGGCGTCAACTATCGCACCGGGCCGGGGACGGGATACACGTCCAAGGGGCTCGTGGCCACAGGCGACAAGATCACGGTCACCGCGACGAGCAACGCCGGCGGCGCCTGCTATTGGTACAAGGCCAAGCTGCGGGCCAAGAGCCGCAACGGTCTGCCGAAGGGCACCGTCGGCTGGGTCAACTGGGTCTACGTCCAGAAGTTGGTGCCCAAGGGCACGCAGGGGTGCTGAAGACCCTCCTCAAGCGGCCCCAACACCGCATCTGTCCCACTGGGATCGAACCAGCACAGGCCACTGGGCCAGCGCGCACCGAGTGGGACCGAAGCGAAGGGACCGCGTTGCCCCGTGGGCAAGGCGAGAACGAGCGGCTCGCCACGGCGTGAGACACCGCAAGAACCCACAGGTCGCAGCCTCGCCGCAGACACGAGCGACGAGAACCTACACCCGCTCACCATCCCTGTCACCGGCCAGACCGCAACGGTCCGCCGACCCCTCTCGTCTCCTGGAGGAATCCACCATGCCCGCGCTCATGCGCACCGCCGTCACCCTTCTCGCCGCCGCCGCTGTCACCGGCACCACGCTCCTTACCGCCACCACCGCCTCAGCGGCGAGCTACCACTGCAAGACCAGCAGCGCCTCTGTCGACAACCCGGCCTACTCCGGGCCATGGGCCGACAACTACAACTTCGACGTCCACCTGTGCGCCAAGCGATCCGGCGGCTACATCTACACCTACGCCAAGGTCGACTTCGAGGGGCCCGTGTCGTACGTCAACCAGACCGACGTACTCGATGGTGCCCGCTTCCATCTCCAGACCAAGAAATCCGTCTCGGGCACCGACCCCGTCGTGAAGGCGGCGAACTACACCGGCCTCGAGTACAAGCTCGAGCACGGCAACACGGCCGGCAACGGCAGCTACACGACCGGGACCCTCAAGTACAAGGCCGGCTCCGGCCGATACCTCGCCGACGGCTTCATCCAGCTGGACTGGAATAACGACGGCAAGGACTACCGGACCACGCACTTCAGCGCGTCCCCAACCGTGTAGACGCCGCTCAAGTTCCCGGCCAAGCCGGGCATCAGACGCAGCCAGGCGCCTCCCTCCCATCCCCCTGGGGGCGATCCCCCCGTGTCCTTCCGGCGCGGGCGTGGGCCAGCTGCTCAGCGGGGGCGTCGTCCGCGACGACGCCCCCCACATCCACCGGCGCCCGAACCAGCTGACGCCGGCCGCCCCGCCCGGAACGACTCGCGTCCGCTTTTCCTGGAGCGTCTGTGTCAGCCACCACCCTGTCCGCCGCCAAAGTTCCCGCCCAACCCGCCCCACGCCCGTGGCCGCCCGCTATCTGGGCCTTGCTCGTCACCACGCTCGTGGCACGCAGCTTCGGCTTCGCGTACCCGTTCCTCAGTTACCACCTCAAGCACCTGGGCTATACCACCGCGGGAGTCGGCCAGGTCCTCGCTGTCTTCGGCATCGGCTGGCTCCTCGGCCAGGTGCTGACCGGATGGGCTGCCGACCGCCTTGGCCGACGCCGCACCCTGGTGACCGCGATGGCGACGGCCGCCGTCCTCCTTCCGCTGCTGGCGCAGGCACACGACTTCGCCGCCGTGTGCACCGGGGCTCTCGTCGCCGGCATCGTCTACGACGCGGCGCGCCCGGTTGTCTCGGCGCTCATTGCCGACCTCATCACGGACGACGCGCAGCGTGCCTCGGTCAACGGATGGCGCCACGGCGCCGTGAACATCGGTGCGGCCCTCACCGGAGCGGTCGGCGGTTTTCTGGCCGCGCATCTCGGCTTCCAGATCCTGTTCTGGCTCAACGCCGCCGCGTGCGGGGCATGCGCCTTCATCGCCCACCGCTCCCTGCCCGCCGACGCCCCTTCCGCAATTGCGCCCTCCAGCCGCATCCCCCTACGGGCCGTGGCCAGCGACGCGCGGTTGTGGCTGCTGTGGGCGGCGAGCGTCTTCGCCCTGACGTGCGCGGCGGGGATGTTCACCGCGCTTCCGATGCTCATGGAGGACGACGGCTTGGCTGCCACCGCCTATGGATGGACGCAGGTCGCCAACGCCGCAACGGTGATCGCCCTCACCCCCCTGCTCACGCCGTGGCTCAGCCGCCGTTGCGGGGGACAGAGGCCCATGATCGGCACACTCGCGGCTAGCTCGCTCGTTCTGGGCGTCGGCATGGGCAGCGCCGGCCTCGCCGATACCACCCTCGGCTACAGCCTCGCCGTGGTCGCCGCCGTTCCCGGCGAGATCGCCTTTTTCATTGCCGCATCCGATGTCCTCAACAAGCTCGCACCCGAGTCCGCCCGCGGCCTGTACGCAGGCATCTGGGGATCCACCCTCGCCGTCGCCGTGATCGTCGCCCCGGTTGTCGCAGCCGTTTCCCTGACCTCTGGCGGTGGGGCTCTCGCCGCGCTCACGACCCTTGCCGCCGGCGCCGTGGGCGCAGCCCTGTGCCTGCCGCTCGCCGGGCTCACCCATCGGCGCACGGCCGCACGCATGACCGCCGTCCCCGTCCCCGCCGCTTCCTGACCGCCGAACCGGAGAACCGCCATGAGACACACCACCACGCGGCCCAACCCGCGGGATTCCCAGCGACCTTGGTCTCCCATTGCGACCGGCCGGCCCACGCCCGCGACAGGGGCCGAGCGATGACCGCGATCGCTGCGGCCGAGCAGTCCGCCCCACCGACAAACGACCGACGACTGCTGCTCGGTGTCTTCGCCGTGCTGGGCCTCGCCATGGCGGTCTGGGGCACGAGGCTGCCCGCGGTCCAGAGCACGGCACACCTCGGGCCGGGCCAACTCTCACTCGTCCTCCTCGGTGCCGCAGCCGGCATGGTCGCCGGACTCCAGCTCGGCGGGCGCCTGGCCCACCGGCACGGTCCCTCCCGGCTGCTGATCGTCCCCGCCATGGTCTTCGGCCTCGGTCTGGCCCTCCTCGGCCAGTGCCGAACCTTGCCGACCCTGATCGCCGCCGCGGTCGTCTTCGGCATCGCCCACGGGCTGTTGGACGTCGGCTGCAACGCCTCTGCCGTCCACTGCGAGCTCGCCTACCAGAGGCCGATCATGTCCGGGCTGCACGCCGCCTACTCAATCGGCGCTCTGTGCGGGGCCGCGCTCGCAGCCGTGACCACCTGGATGCCCCACAGCGTGCTGTTCGCGATGGTCGGCGCCTTCACGGTGCTCGCCGCGGTCATCGCCGTTCCGGGCGTACGGGCGTCAACTTCCCTCGATCACGCGCCCCAGCGCCCCGAAGCAGTCCCGGACAAGGTCAAGCCCGCGCAGACTGCCCACGCCACTGTCTGGCTGCTCGGCGCCCTGGCCGCTGCATGCCTGCTGGCTGAAGGCGCTGCCGCCGACTGGTCGGCAGTTCACCTGCACTCCCTCCACAGCTCCGAGGCAACAGCGGCGGCCGCCTACGCCCTCTACAGCGCCGCCATGAGTGCGGGCCGGCTCGCAGGAGACCGGCTGACCAGCCGTTACGGAGCACCCGTCCTGGTGCGCGTTGGCGCAGCGCTGGGCGCCGCCGGACTCGGTGCCGCACTGATCGCCGGCAGCGCCCCGGCCGCCCTGCTCGGCTGGATGGCCCTCGGCGCCGGCCTGTCCACAGCCATGCCGGCCCTCATCACAGCCGCCGGACGAGGAGGACCGCGTGCCGTGGGCACGGTCGCCAGTGCCGGCTACCTCGGCCTGCTCGCCGGACCGGCCGCCATCGGAGCGATCGCCTCGCTCACCAGCCTGACCACCGCACTGGCCCTGCCCGTCGTCCTGGCGGCGGCGGTTGCCCTCGCCTCCTACCGAGCCCTGGAGTCTCGATGACCGCCTCCAAGCCCACCACCCCCAACGGCGCCGACCTCGAGGCGGTGATCCTCGACTACAACGGGGTCATCGGCCGCCAGCCCACCTCCGCCCAGTGGGCCCAGCTCGCCGACCTCGCGGGATGGCACCCCCACGAGACCCACGCCTTCCAACAGGCGTTCTGGCAGCGGCGGGAACCCTTTGACGAGGGCATCGCCGTCACCCACACCTTCTGGAGCGGGCTGCTGCGCAACGGGCGGACCGCAGCCCCGGGCAGCAGCCTCCTGGCCGCCCTCGGCACCGCCGACATCGCCATGTGGACCGCCACGGACCCGGCCGTGCTGGACCTTCTGCGCACAGCCCACGCCACCGGACTGCGTCTTGTACTCCTGTCCAACGCACCCAAGCCGCTGGCAAACGTCCTCGACGACACCGACTGGTGCGCCACCTTGTTCAGCCGGACCGTCTACTCCGCCCGCATCGGAGCCAACAAACCCCACAGGCGGGCCTACGAGGCCGCGCTTGAAGCCGCCGGACTGCCGGACCCCGCAAAGACCCTGTTCGTCGACGACCGGCTGGAGAACGTCGAAGCCGCCGAGCGGTTCGGCCTGCAGACCCTGCACTACACCGGCGACCCGGCCGCGCTCGCCCGCCGACTTCTCCAGCAGCCCGCCGTCACACGCCCGGCCGCCCTCGCTGCCAGCGCATGACCGCCTCGCGACGCCGTCCCGCCGGCCCGGCACCCGCCGAATCCCCATCAACCGGAGAGCTGACCATGAGCCTGACTGCCCTGAGCCCCAACTCCCGTGCCGTGACGAGCACGTGGCACTCCTCGGTGGTCGCACTCCCGGCCGAGCGGCCCGCGGCCACTCCTTTCCACACCCGTGAGTGGGCCGCCGCCTGGCAGGCGGTGCGTACCGAGCAGGTCCGCAGCCGTCACCACCTCTTCCTCCATGACGGTCCGCGCCAGCACCGCATGTCCTTCTACCAGGTCAGCAACAGCCCGCTGTGGCACTCCATGGAAGGCGACGCCGGCGTCACCCGTCCGACCTTCGAGGCCGACGTCCTGTACAGCCCGTCCGCATACGGCGAGTACGGCGGACTGCCCGGCGCGGCCGTGTCCGTCCTGGGCGAGGCCGTCGACCGCGGCCGTGCGCTTGCCCGCGACCTCGGCACCGAGGCCCTGGTCATCGCGAACATCCCGCCCGCCGAGCGAACCCTGTGGAACCAAGCCCGAACCCCCGACGCCGAAGTCGTCCTGTCCTGGGCCCACCGAGCCCGCGTCGGCGCATCCGTCGACGAGTTCATCGCGAACTTCCCCTCCAGCACGACCAGCCGCGCATTCCGCAGCGAGCACCGCCGCGGCACCGACGCCGGCCTCACCCTCAAGATCGCCCGAGGTATCGAACTCCTCCCATACATCGCGGAGTTCGCCTCGCATGCCGGTTCAGCCAGCCGGAACCGGGCCCTGTACGGAACCGACATGTTCACCCCGCTCACCCGCGTCCCCGGCGCCGTCGGACTCCTCGCCGAACACCGCGACGGCACACTCGCCGGTGGCTTCTTCTGCTTCCGCTACGGCTCGGCGCTCTACCTGTGGACCGCTGCCGTCGACGCCCGCAACCGGGACCTGCCGGTCTACAGCTGGCTGATGCACGAGAGCGTCAAGTTCGCCGTCGACACCGGCGCGAGTGTCCTGGACGCCGGCCGCTTCGACTACGCCTACAAGGCCCGCCTCGGCATGCTCCCCGTCGCGCTCACCTCCGCGGTCTACCTCACCAGGCCCAACCCTCACCTCATCAGCCGACTCGGAGCCCTGCACACAGGACTGAACCAGCACGTCCTGCGGGCCTGGAACAAGGCCTGACCCCCGACCGGAACACCGCGGACACTCCCTGCCCGAACCACCGTCAGGACCACACCGTGCCCCACTCATCGCAGCCCTCGAGATCGCCGCTGCTCATCGTCATCGGAGCAGGAAGCCGCATCTGGCGCGGATACGGACTGCAGCACATCGGCGCCCGCCACCGTGTCGCCCTCCTCGACGACCAGCCTCCCGAGTGGGCCAACGACCACGTTGTCCTCTCCGTCGCCGTCGACCTGGCGGACACCGAAGCAGTCGCCGCCGCCGTCGGCGCACTGGCCGCCGACCAGGGCGTTGCCGGGGTGTTCACCTACATGGAGCAGCACGTCGTGCTCACGGCCCGGATCGCCGAGCGCTTCATGCTGCCCGGCAACACCCCCAGCGCCGTCGAAGCCTGCCGGGACAAGTACCTCAGCCGCTCCCTGCTCACCGCGGCCAACGTTCCCTCCGCACGCTCCTATCTCGTCCCGGACGCCGAGACCGCCGTCGAGTACGCGGTTCTCCTGGGCGGCCCTGTCGTCCTCAAGCCCCGGTCGATGGGCGGAAGCGCCGGCGTGCGCCGAGCCGACACCGCCGACCAGGTCCGCGACGCCTACCAGGCCGCCCGCGGCGCGACCCTCTTCGGACTGGAGAACACCGGGACCGCCGGCGTGCTGATCGAGGAGTACCTCGATGGCCCCGAGATCAGCGTGGAGTGCGTCGTCCTGGGCCACGAAAGCGTCCACATCGCCGCGATCACCCGTAAGTATCTCGGCGACGAACCCACCTTCCAGGAGACCGGCCACCTCGTCGACACCACCGACCCTCTCCTGGCCGACTCCCGCATTCACGAGGTCGCCCTCAGCGCGCTGCACACGGTCGGCATCACGAGCGGCGTCATGCACGTCGAGATGCGCCTGACCCACCAGGGCCCGCGCATCGTCGAGATCAATGCCCGGCTCGGCGGAGACCTCATCCCGCACCTGGTCCACCTGGCCACCGGCCTCAACCTGCCGCAGATCGCGGCCGACCTCGCCGTTGGCGCCGACCCCGAACTGGTCCCCAGCCAGCACCAGAACGCCGCCGTCCGCTTCCTCTATCCGCCCGGCACCGGCCGCGTCACGGCAATGCACACCGGCATGTTCGCCGCCTGGCTCAACCGCTTCGAGTGGCTCGCCGCACCCGGCAGGCACGTCAACGCCCCGCCCCGCGCCACGCTGCTGGACCGCCTGGCACTGGCCGTGGTCACCGGGCCCGACCCCGACGTCTGCCACCGGCGACTGCAACTGGTCGAAGAACGCAGTGGCATCCACATCCAGCCCGACAACGCCACCACCGCCTGCGTCGCCTGACCGCACGGCACCGACACACACAGGAGACCCGACCATGGCCCTCGCCGCACCCCTTCACGCGGCGGCCGCGTCCGCGTACCGCACCGGCACCGCCGCCGTCATCGCTCCCGCTGACGCCGGCGACCGGTACGTGCCCGCGCTGGCCCGGCACGGCTGGAACTCCGTCGCGGTCACCGAACCCTCCCACCAACCGGACGACAACACCGGCTACCTCCGGCACGTCACCCACCGCACGAGCCTGCGACGCACCGCCAGCCACCTCACCCGCCTCGGAGTCCAGGCCGTCATCGCCGGCTCACCAGCCGGTACAGAACTCGCCGACCTGCTCGCCGCCCGGCTCCATCTGCCCGGCAACGCTCTCGACACCGCGGACATCCGCCGCGATGCCGGACTCACCAGCGCCGCGCTACTCGACGCGGGAATCACCGCGCCCCGCAGCATCCGCACCGCACGCCTGGCCAACGCCCTGGAATGGGCCACCTACACGCAGGCGGCCGAACTCGTCCTCCAGCACCCCGACCCCACCCACGCCCATCCTTCCTCCGTCTGCCGCACTGAAGACGACATCCGCTCCGCCTGGCACCGAATCCACGACTCCAGCACCCAGCCGCTGGTCCTGCGCGAGCACCTCGCCGGCACCCACTACCGCATCCACACCCTCACTGGCCCCGGCAGCGACGGATCCACCGACCACAGCATCACCGCGATCTGGTCCGAGACCCGCACCGCCGACCAACAGGTATGCCGCGCCGACCTCCTGAGCCGCCACGGGCTTCTGGCCCGCGCCCTCGCCTTCTACATGATGCGCACGCTCACCGCCCTCGGGGTCCGCTACGGCCCCGCCCACGCCACGGTCACCTTCATCCCCGACCGCGGACCCGCCCTGCTGTCCCTGCGCACCGATCCCCACGCCGACTTCGCCACCGACGTGCTGCGTCAGGCCACCGGCCACGACCCCATCCGTGACACGGCGCTGCTGCTCACCACCGGGCGCCGCCCCGTGGCCCGCCACCTTCGCCGTGCCCACGTCACGAAGATCGCCCTGCTGCCGCGGCACGACGGTGCACTGGATCACGCCCTGCTGCGCACCATCACCGCGCTGCCCACCGTCGCCGCCACCACCGTGCTCACTGCCGACACCCCGGTTCGAGCCGGCCAGATCACGGGATGGCTCCTCCTCGTCGCGGACGACAGCCGCGCCATCAACCAAGACGACCAGGTCATCCGAGCCGCCGAGAACCTCGGCCTGTACGGGAGGCCGGCATGCATCCGCCCCTGATGACAGTCCCGCCGTTGGCCTCGCGGGTCCAGGCCGCTTTCCAGGGCCTCGGCAACCTATTCGCCCTGGTGGTTATCGACCCCCTGCCCATCTGGAGCACACCGCCGACAGGGCGGACGCTGCCCGAACGCAACCGTGAGGGCCACGACCTGCTGGCCCTGCGCTGGCATGGCCCCCCGGACATCGACGGCGAGGTCCTCGCGGCCCTCGACTCGGCTGCCGACCGGGCGCCGAGCCCACCCGTGAGCGCCGCAGAACTCGCCCACTACCAGGACTCTCTCCCCGACCACCTGCACCTGGTGGCCCTTCCGGCGAGCAGCGTCCTCGGCCCCTGGTCCCACAACCCCCACCGCTGACAACCCTGCTCCCGGAAGGAACCTTTCCATGCGCATCTCCCGCGCCCTGCAGCGCACGGCTCCCCTCGCCATCGGCGGCGCCCTCGCCGTCGCGCTCGCCACGACGCCGGCCGCCGCCAGCTCCGGCTGGGTCACCTCCAACGGCGGTGGCGCCGAAGGGATCTACAACTCCTACAACGGCCGGGTCTCCGCCTGCGACATCAAGACCGACGGCTACAAAGCCGTGACACAGGTCTTCGGCTTCGGCGATCGTCTGCTCCTCAGCGTCCAGGACACCCTCAACAACGGCCGCTGCTCCTGGAAGACGCCGACCCTCTTCGAAGGGACGCACACGATCCGGGCCTGCGTGATGAAGACAGGCAAGGCGCCGACGAAGTGCGGCCCGAAGCACGAGTTCTACGTGGGCGCCTGACCCACCCGGCCCCGCCCCGAGCCCAGCTGGAACCTCCGGTGCTGGCCGAAGAAGCCGGACCGATACCCACACACCCGGATCCCTTCCTTCCCTGTGCATCCCGCCCGTCCTCAGGAGCCCCTGTGCAGACCGCCCCCGCCACGGCCGAAAGGCCACTGCACGCTGCCACCTATCGCAGCGTGCTGCGGGTGCCCCATGCCGCCCGGCTGCTGATCGGCACGCTGATCGGCCGTCTGCCATCGGGAATGGCGCCCCTCGCCATCGTCCTGATCGGCACCGAGAACGGCGGGTTGCAGACGGGGAGCGGACTGGCTGCCGTGTACCTGCTGGCCAACGCCGTGGGCGGGCCCCTGCTCGGCCGTTTGGTCGACCGGCACGGCCAGACAAGAGTGCTGACGACGAGCGCGGCCATGGCAGCCGGCGGACTCCTCCTGCTCACGGCAGACGGCGCACCTTGGGGGGTCGTGCTCACGGCGGTGGCCCTGGCAGGAGTGGCAAAGCCCCCGCTCGACGCGACGTTGCGTGCCCTGTGGAGCCCACTGATGCCGGACCGCGAGCACGAACGGGTTGCTGTCGCGCTGGACGCGGCAGTACAAGAGCTGATCTTCATCGCTGGCCCCCTGCTGGTGGCCGCCCTGGCCTACACGTCGTCGGCCCGCTGGGCCGTGGTGGCAACGGCAGTTGTCGGGTTCGCGGGCACGGTCCTCGTCGTCACCGCGCCCCCTTCGCGCGCGTGGACGGCGCAGTCTCGCCGAGCGGACCGGCTGGGCCCGCTGCGGTCTCAGCCCCTGCGGGTTCTCTACACGGCCATGCTGTTCATCGGCGTCCCCATAGGCGCCCTCACCCCGCTCGCGGTCACCTTCGCCGACCAGTTCCAATACGCCGGGCTATCCGGCGCACTGCCCGCCGCCGTCTCCGCCGGGGCCCTGGTCGGCGGACTCCTGTACGGGGCGCGCTCGTGGCCCGGCCCGACGGCACTGCACCTGGTGGTCCTCTGCGCTGGTTTCGCGACGGGCTGGATCCCCCTTCTGGCGGCCGGCAACTCCCTTCTCGCGGTCGCGGCGTGCTTGCTACCGGGCCTCGTCATGGCCCCGCTGCTCAGCGCGGCCTACCTCCTCACCGTCCGCCTGGCGCCGGCTGGCACGGTCACCGAGGCCAGCGCCTTGCTCGTTGCGGCTCTCGACATCGGATGCGCCGTGGGCACCGCGGCCTCCGGCCTCTCCTTCGCCCGCGCGCTCCTGCCGGCCGGCGGTGCTGCGGCCCTCGTCGTGCTCTGCGCCGCCCGCGGACGAAGACGTCCTCGGGTCCTTCCCACCGCCGTCGCCGAACCCCAGCAGGTGACCACGTGAACACCGTCCCCTCCCGCGCCACCTCACTCGTCCAAAGGACTTCCCCGATGACCGCACCCACTCTGCCCGCCGCGGCCTCGCCTGCGCCCGATCAC
Source organism: Streptomyces sp. NBC_00582 (assembly GCF_036345155.1). GTDB lineage: Bacteria > Actinomycetota > Actinomycetes > Streptomycetales > Streptomycetaceae > Streptomyces. The sequence goes on along the minus strand of NZ_CP107773.1, from coordinate 71,128 downwards.
CTTGCTGAACTGCGCACAGACGTCGTACGGGGGCTCACCACGTCCCCGAAACAGCTCTCGCCGAAGTGGCTGTACGACGCGGACGGGAGCCGTCTGTACGACGAGATCACCCGACTGCCGGAGTACTACCCGTTCAGGACGGAGCAGGCGATCATCGCCGACTCCTGCACCACCATCGCATGGCTCACCTGCGCCAAGACCTTGATCGAGCTGGGCTCCGGTTCCTGCTCGGCCAAGACGCGCCTGCTGCTCGATGCCCTGACCGGACCGCTCACCACGTACGTGCCGGTCGACGTGAGCTCCAGCGCACTAACCCAGGCATCCGCCTCCATCGCGGCGGAGTACCCGGGCCTGGCGGTGAAACCCCTCCTCGCCGACTTCACCGCCGCAGTCGACCTTCCGCCCACCGACGGGCCACGCCTGTTCGCCTTCCTCGGCGGAACCTTCGGCAACCTGCTTCCTCCCGAGCAGGCGTCGTTCCTGGGAACCCTCACCTCCAGTCTGGCTCCTGGTGACCGCCTGCTGCTCGGCGTGGACCTGGTCAAGGACCCAGCCGTCATCATTCCCGCGTACAACGACGCGGCCGGCGTGACGGCTGCCTTTTCCCTCGGTCTTCTGCGCCGCCTCAACCGGGAGTTGGACGCCGACTTCGACCTGAGCGCCTTCGAGCACGTGGCGGTCTGGGACGCGGACCACGAGTGGATCGAGATGCGTCTGCGGTCCCGCCGGGACCAGACCGTCACCCTGCGCGGCGCGGACCTGGTCGTGTCCTTCACCGCAGGAGAGGAACTGCGCACCGAGGTCAGCGCAAAGTTCCATCCTCAGGGCCTTGCTGCCCAGCTCAACGCCGCCGGCCTGGAGCTGAGCCACTGGTGGACCGACCCCGCCCGGCTCTACGGACTGGCCATGATTGCACGCGCCGACGACATCACCCCGGCGGCCTGATGCCCGTCACAGCCAATCCCTCGCACACCTGTACCCGGCCTGGGGCTTCCCGTGCCGACCGAAGGACGATGATGCGCACCACCGACGGCTCAGCGCACGCTGCACGCCCTCTGCCGACCCGGGGCGCGCACCCCCTTCCATACCGCGAGCACCCGATCCAGCGGATATTGCCGGCGCATCCGCCTGCACCCAGCGGTGCTGAGTCCCCGGACGCCGAGACAAAAGACCACGGCGGCCGGACACAGCGGCGCGGGACTCTACACCGGGGAGCGCGCACATGAGCGCGGTCGAGACGCCCCCCGACCACCTCGTGCGAGCCACGCCGACTCACCACACCCCACAGCCACCCGTGCACTGGGGCACCGTGCTGCGGCTGCCGTTTGCCGCGCGGCTGTTGGCCGCCACGCTCGTGAGCCGGGCGCCGTTGGGCATGACGCCGGTCGCGCTGCTGATCGCCGCGCGGGCGAACGGTCACGGATACGGCGCTGGGGCCGCGCTCGCCTCCCTGTACGGGCTCGCGGTAGCGGTCGGGCAGCCACTGCTCGGCCGCCTGGTCGACCGGCGGGGACAGACCCGCACTCTCCTGGCTGGCGCTATCACGTCGGCGGCCGCACTCCTCGTCCTTGCGGCCGCCGGAACAGTAGACCTGCTGATTGCAGCCGTCGCCGTCGCCGTCGCGGGAGCAACGGCCCCGCCGATGGAGGGGGTTCTGAGGGCACTGTGGCCCGCTCTCACCCCCACCCCGCGGCACCTGCGTGCGGCGTTGGCCATCGACTGCGGAAGTCAGGAACTGGTCTACGTCGCCGGCCCTCTCACCGCCGCCGCTCTCGCGGCAGTGGCACCGCCCGGCATCACCTTCGCCGTGGCCGCCGGCCTTGGGCTGGGAGGGGCTCTCGCCGTCGCGGCGTCGGCTCCGTCCCGCAGGTGGCGACCCGGGCCAGTGTGTCGCGGACCGCTCGGTGCTCTGCGCTCGGTCGGCATGCGGTGGATGCTGCTGGTCCTGACCGCGGTCGGCGGGACGCTGGGCGCGCTGTCGGTGGCCGCCCTGGCCGCGAGTGAACGGCATGCCGCTTCGTGGCTGGCGGGCGTCCTGCCCGCCGGGGTGTCGGTCGGTGCCCTCCTGGGCACCGCCGCCTGGACCGCGTTGCCGCTGCCTGTTCCCCTCAGTCGGCAACTCGCGCTGACCGCCGCAGTATTCGCGGCCGTCTGGGTGCCGCTGTGCCTCGACCCGCCACCGTTCGCCGCGCTCGCGCTGACGGTGCTGCCCGGCATGGCCTTCGGGGCGCTGTTGACGTGCGCGTATCAGGTGGTCGCAGAGCTTGCCCCGCCCGGCACCCTCGTCGAGGCGTACGGCTGGCTCATCGCAGCCTTCGGGCTGGGCCAGGCCCTGGGCACAGCGGCCGCCGGTGTGCTCGAGGGCCCGTGGGCCCTCCCGGCAGCCACGGCCACGCTCGCCCTCGTCCTCTCCGCCCCAGTCTGTCAGCGCCTCGCGCTGTGCACGGCAGTCGTCCCTTCCCGTCGCCCGTCGCCCGAGAGGCCGTCATGAGCAACTCCACACCGTCCTGGCCGCCCGCTGCCCGCCTCGACCGCGCCCTCGCTGCCAGCCACACCGAAGCCCGGGCTGCGCTCGGCCTGTACCTGCCACTCGGCTATCCCACACGCACAGTCAGCCTGGACACCTTGCACTTGATGGCCCAGTCCGCCGACGTCCTGGAGATCGGCATCCCGCACACGGACCCGGTCATGGACGGCCCCGTGATCCGAGAAGCCTCCGCCCAGGCGCTGGCCGCCGGCTTCGAGATGCACGACGTCTTCACCGCCACGTCCGCACTGACCGCGTCTACCTCGACCGCGCTGCTGGTCATGTCGTACTGGGCACCGATCGCGCAGTACGGCATTGAGGCCTTCGTGAACCAGTTGGCCGCCGCGGGCGGGTCGGGCGTGCTCGTCCCTGACCTTCCCCCACCAGCCGCTCCCGCGTGGAGAGCGGCGGCGGCCGCGGCGGGCTTGCACACCGTCCCTCTCATTCCGTCTCACGCCTCCGCCGCTCAACTCGCAGCGATCGGCGCGTCGCACAGCGGCATGGTCTACGCGCCGGCGACCCCCGGCCTCACGGGCTCCCAACGCCCGCTCAACCCCAGCCTGCCGCAATTGGTCCACCACCTGCGCACCGCGACCCGCCTGCCCGTCGCGGTCGGCATCGGTGTGAGCACGCCAGAGCAAGCCGCAGTCGTCTCGGAGTACGCGAACGCCGTGGTCATCGGCTCGGCTGTGATCCGCCGCATGAGAGACCAACCCGACGCACCCGCGACCGCAGCCGCCGAGATCGCCCGCGACTTCGCCGCCGGAGTACGCCGCTTCCGGCACTGCGCAGCCTGACCAGCAGACCCCCACCCCTTCCACGAGGAGGAATACGCCACCATGTCCCGTCCCACGCTCCCGACCACGGACCTGCGCCACCTGACCATGCTCGCCATGGGCGTCGCCACAGCGATCACTCTCACCGCCTGCAGCACCGGCTCGGACACCGGCGCGGCCGGCCACAACAAGAGCTCCTCCTCCACGACGAGTGCGGACCAGGAGAAATCGACGTTCCGTCTGGGCGAAGCCAGCCCGGTCCAGGAGAGCCAGATGCGGGCCTCCCGAGGCGCCGCGTACACGGTCACGCCCACCAAAGTCGTTACCGGCACCAAGGACGACTTCGACCACTCAGGGCTTGAGCAGGACAAGGAAGACGGCGCGCAGGTGCCCGTCTACGTCTGGGTGACGCTCACCCACAAGAGCGGCAAGCCGATGTCGCTCAGCGACATGGATGACGATCTGGTAGTCCGGACGGACTCAGGCCAGCGCACCCGCGCCCTCATCGTGCTGCTCGGCCAAGCGAAGTGGCCCAGCTGCCCGCCTTTCGACTCCGACACGAAGCTCGCAGCCGGCCAGTCCAAGAGAGTCTGCACCGCCTTCCTCATCCCGCAGACCCAGAAGGCCGCCGCGGTCGAGCTCACCCAGGGCTTCTACAACAAGCCGCTGCAGTGGCCTGTGAAGAGCTGACCGATCGCCGGGCGCCTCGTCAACGCACACCGCGAAGCGGATGCGTCCCGCTCGACTGCCGCCCCCACAACGCAGTGCCCCGCCCGCGCGCAGCACCCCTTTGCCCTTCTCGATTCCACCAGGAGTGATCCCGATGCCTTCTCCCCACCCGTTCCCACGCCGCACGCGCAATGGTGCCGCCGCCCTCGGCGCAGCGGCGGCGTTTTGCCTCACCGCCTGCGGAGACTCGCGATGAACGTCGTCCACCGGTCCTCCGGCCGCCTCCCCGACCCTGGCCTCGAGCGGTTCACCCGCCAAGGCCCGGACCCCTCCTGGGAACAGGCACGCGACGCCCGCCTCGCCGCGTTCGTCCGAGCGCGCCTGGCCCACGTGCATGCCACCGGCTGTACCGAAGAACGAAAGTGGGCGGCCGGAGTCGGCGATGTCTTTGAGGAATGGGACAACAAGCGCGAACTGGCCGCCCGTACCGACAACGACCTGTTCACCATGCAGATCAGCGCCCTGGGATGGGCTCTGCGCTGCATCGCCCACACCACGTGGCACAGCGCTCCCGGCTGGGAGCCCGCCTTTCATCCCCAGGCGGCAAGCGCGGAAACCGTCCCGGAGCCCCTCTCATGACCACGCCACCCCAACCAGGCCACCACTCCGGCCCGGAATCCGAATTCACCCTCGACTACGAGATGCCAGCCTGGTATCGCGCCCATCAGGCGCCGCAGGGCGCAGGCACCGGAGTCCCGTCAGCTGAACCGGCGTTCGCGCCGATGCCCCCGATCGGATGCCGGGTGTGCCGCGTCGCCCCCGTGGCCTCGTGCGCGATTCGCGCCCACCAAGGCTTCATCGTCCTCATGCGATGGCACAAGGTAGACGGTCCGTTCTGCGCCATCTGCGGAGTCGCCCTGGTGCGAGAGCTGACCACCAAGACTCTCTGGCAGGGCTGGTGGGGCGTCGGTTCCCTGATCGTCGGAACCCCCTTCGCCCTGCTGTCCAACTGGGGCGCCTACCGCAAGTTGCGCCGACTCCAGCCCGCCATCCCCGTACCCGGCACGCGTCAACTTCCGCTCGGGAAGCCCGTCCTGCACCGTCCGCTGGCGTACGTAGCCCTCGTCCCGCTGATCTGGGCCGCCACTGTGCTCACCCACGTGATCACCTCGGCCGCATGAACACGGCCACCGGGCCGGCCTCGCCCGACGAGAAGACGAGACGCCCTCTCCACTCCGCCACAACAAGGAGAACCGCACCGTGGAGACGAAGAGCACGAAGGCCGGCCGGGCCAGCCAACAGCCCAGGCGCGCTGACCTCTCCTCCGGGCCTCCGGGCTGGGCCGCCGATCTTCACCCGCATGACGGCCTCGGGCCGACCAGGGGGTCCGAGGACTGGTCCTGCCGCCTCGCGCGCGAGGCATCCCGCAGCGAACAGCCTCCGTCATGCCCCCAGCCCCCGCACCCACGAAAGGACCTTTGAGCATGAGCAGCACATCCCTCCCGCACCGTCGCCCCCTGCGCGCCTTGTGCCTGCTGACTGTCGTCACGGCCGCGGTGCTGAGCGGCTGCACCAACGACGGCAAGCCCGCACACGACGGCCCGACCAGCGCACCACCCACCAGTGCGCCTCCTCGCGGCGTGGTGACCCGCGCCGAGGCTGACATGATCCTCGACACCTACCAGGATGTGAACAACCGTGCGAACGCGACCCGCGACGCCAAGCTCCTGGCCACCGTGGAAGCCGGGCAGCTGTATGCCCGCAGCAAAGCCGATTACGAGCAGTTCGCCACCCTAAGCGCCAAGGACAAGAAGCAGGCCGGCGAGCCCTTCACCTTCACCCAGCGCTCCTTCCTGATCCCCGCCACGGGCAACTGGTTCGCGGCCGAAGCATCGACCACCGGCAAAAATCACACCGTCATGGTCTTCGAGAAGTCCGCCGACACCGGCGACACCTGGAAGAAGGTCATCTCCCTCTTCCCTCAACGAGCCCTCCCCGCCCCGACGACCAAGGACGGCCTGGCCGAGCCCGCCGACGCGAACTCCCCGGTCGGCCTGCTCGCACCCGCCAACGTCACGGACGCCGTCGAAGACCTCTTCGCCACCGGAGGCACGAAGGACGGCAGCAAGCTGTCCCACACGAACGACAGCGCGAAGAACATCCTCACGACCTACAAGGAACGCGGCGACACCCTCGGCTCACAGGCCACGGTGAACTTCTTCCCGGTCACACCCCTCCACCAGAAGGTCTACACGCTGCGCACCGACACGGGCGTCCTGGTGATCGCACCGCTGGCCCACAAGCAAGAGAGCCTCGTCAAGAACTCCGGACTCCAGATCACCCCCGGCAAGACCGAGTCCGTCTACAACCGGACGCCGCGCGCCCTCGTCGCCGACCAGTTCCAGGGCGAGACCGTCGTCCATCTCCCCCTCCAGGGCAAGCCGGAGATCCTCGACTACCGCTACGCCATGGTCGACTCCCGCTGACCTCGAGCCCGCCCACCCCACCACGACCGAGGGAGACCGCGGTGCCCCTGGATCAGTCACTCACCACCGACATACACGAGACGATCATCATCCTCCCGAACGGCAGCATCCACACCCAGGGTCTTCTGCGGGAAGGGCCCGAACCGCCCGAGGTCCTCATCGAGCGAGTGTGCGCCCCTCTACGCACCGCAGCCGGGCACAGGCGCCGGCCGATCAGGCTCAGCATCGGACACGCCGACGGACGCGTCGAGCAGCACCAGATCGCCGCCGACGGCACCATCCACCCCGCACGGGTACCGGCCGCCGCAGACGACACGGCCCCCGACCCGATATGGGGCCAGGGCATTCCGGAGGACACCCGGCTCCTGGACAGCGTGCGAGCAGCCCAACGCGCTGGACAGTGGCATGCCGCGCAGCACGCCGCTCACCGCGCCACCCAGCACCTCGTCGCTCAGCACGGCCGCGACCACCCCTACACGGCGATGGGGGTCGAACTGCAGGCGCACTTCGCCCTGATGGCCCAGGACCACGCCACCGGGGCCGCCTTGTGCACCGAGGCCGCCATCGCGATCCACCGGCTGGGCGGTCCTCGGGCACAGATTCGTCACAGCCTCGCGAACGCGGTCGCCGCCTGGATCCACTCCGACCGCGACACCCGCCCCGGCGGGCCTGGCTTCGCCGTCGCCCACGCCCTGGTCCGCATCACCCCCAACGACCAGGCCGCCCTCACCGCCCTGCTGCGCCGACTCACCTAGGACTGCACATGACCACCATTTCTCCACCCCGGCGCCCTGCCGTACCGCCGCGCTACCGGAACATCACCGGCGGCGGGCCCGTCCGCCCTCCGCGGCCGCACCGCCCGGTCCCCCGCACTCCGCCGGACACCCTGAAGCCGCGCTTCTCCCACGCCGTTTCGCCGCAGCCCCGCAGCTTGGCGCACTCTCCGAGACCGAGCTCCACCCCGTTCAGCGAGCCCGCGACCGAGCCGGTCGCCGCGAAATCCACGGCCCCGCCCACCACGGCGGACGGCAGCTGGCTCCGCAGCCCCTTCCGTTCACGCTGATCAAGACGGCGCCCGTGATCGACGCCTGGCGGCTGGGATCCGCAGGAGCCGTCGACTCCCAGGAACACCCTGGGAAGCACCCGCTCTTCCCACCGCCGCCCGGTCCTGGGCTGACCGGCCAGGGGCCCGTCGGCGTCCGGCACGGGATAGTGACCAGTTCAGCTCTGCGCGACCGTGTTGCCCCGCGAGGGCGTGCCATGCAGGCCGCCGGCTTCTGACCAGAACCGGGGCGAGGCCAGCGGCCGGTGCTCATGACTACGGTGTTGCCGTCCGTCTCCAGGAAGAGCACGGTGTGTCCGTCGCGGCGCGCATGGATGAGCTGAGAGTGCAGGCACTCGCGGGAATGCGGATCGTGCACAGCGAAGACGGCGACGACACGGTCTTCGCCGCCGAGGATGCCGCGCGCAGCGGTGCCCGGCCCGTAGCCCTCGGCGAACGCGATGCCCGGGTCCTTGCCCTTCTTGTAGGGCGTTGGACATGAGGTAGGTGCCGTCGTCCTTGACCCACCACAGGGAGGCACAGACAGTCTGGCTGGTCTCGGCCTGGTCGGATGTGGGGATGTGGCTGCCGTTCGGGGCGAACATCGCGTGGCCGGCAACGGCCAGGGCTTCATCCAGGGGAACTTCAAGGTGATCACGGGAGGGGAGACAACTTTGGGGAAGGAGGACGGTGTCAGCTGCTTGCCCGCCCTACCGAGCGGGGCGGGTGCGCTGCCGTGCGGTTCCAACGGGTGGCGGTCACGGCGCGGGCTCGAAACCCTCGGCTTCGTCGACCAAGAGCTGGCCAGAAGCCAGTTCCTCGTGCGCGCGCTGTACGGCGTCGCTGTGACGGTCGACCAGGTATTCGCACGCCCACCAGCTGCCGGAGCGCTCGCTGAGCAGGGCGTCGATCGCTTCCTGGTCTCCGTCGCCGACGGTGTGGGACTCCTCGATCTCGAGGGTTTCGGCGTCCCAGCGGCCGATCAGGAGTACGGACACGGGATGATCCTTCCTTCGTGGGGGCCGCGCGGGCTGTGTGGCGTCCGGCCCCGGGGACATACGGAGTGGTCAGAGGCCGACGGAGCGAAGGTACGCGTCGATCAGGGCCACCTGTTGGGCATTGAGTTCGGCGTCGCTGTCGGCCGGGACGTCCGAGAGCCAGCCGCTGACGGCGTCGGCCTCGATGCCGTAGCACCGGGCCACGACGGCGTCGAACGAGGCCTCGGGGTCATCCAGAAGTGTCAGGACAGCGTTCACCACCAGGTTGTCGATGTCGTCCGCGTGCTGCTCGCGGATCGTCCGGGCAGCGGCGTCGACCCCCGCGTTCACGGCGGCCGAGACCTGTTCGCGGCTGTAGTGCATGCCCGCGTACAGATCCGAAGTGTCCTCGACGTCCTCGCCCCTGTCGGGGGCCTGCGTGGCCGCGATCTCGATGTGCCGCGCGTACACATCCGCCCACGGGGCTCCGGTGCTGTCGAGATAGGTCAGGGCGGCGGCCATGGCCCAGGTGAAACGCTCGGCGGTGACAGGGCGGCCCGACTCGTCGGAGGCCATCTCCATCCCGGCTTCGAGAGCGGCGACAACGTCGGGGTGGGTGATCGAGTTTGATATGACTGCGGTGCTCACTGCGGTGTTCCTTGATTCGGGTGTTGCGCGGTCAGTCCTGCTGCGCGCCGGGGTTGTGGCTCAGGCGCTCGTGGGGAGCACGGAGAGCATGAGGTCGATACCGGCGCCGCCGACTCCGGCCGTGACCGGTGTCGTCGGCCCGGTCGGGCCGTTGATGTCGCGGGGCATCACCCAGCCTTGGAGCGGGCCGCCGTCTGTGTCCGAGAACCGGACGAGGCCGTCCTCGTCGGCTTCGACCGCATGGGGGAAGGCCGCGACGATACGGCGTGCCACGCCTCCGCAGCCGCGCAGCGGGTGGGTACGGACACGTCCTGGACCCGGATGTGGGGGAAGGAACGGGGCGAGGAAGCGCTCCAGCGCCCCCAGACCTCCCCTGAAGCTCACCGAGCCGGTGGCCGACGTGCCGCGCAGCGTGAAGCTCACGGACGCGTCGCCGCACTGCCAGGACAGGCCGGTGGTGTCGTCGGCTCGCTCGAACCGCTCCGCAGACGTGCCGAGTTCGCGGAGCAGCTCGTGGATCTCGGCGAGGTGCTGGAGACGGTGCTGCCGTTGCCGAGGCGGCGACAGCCGGATGATATCGCGGTCGATGCGCGGCAGCAGCGAGCGCAGCGCTGCTCCGGCGACCGCTGTGGGGGCGCGGCTCTCGACGGTGAGCGAGGTATCGGCAGCGGTCAGCGTGGTGTGACCGCTGTCGGTCAGGAGAAGGAGGAAGCGGCGCGGGCCGTTGGCCAGGTGGGTGGCCGGCGGGCCTGGATGTTCCTTGCGGGTAGCCGTGGTGACGGTCCATTCGGCCTGGTGGCGCTTGGGGAGCAGCGCGGCGACTTCAGCGGCGAGTGCCGTGGAGGCGAGTGGGGTGGTGCGCATGGATCTTCCTTGGTGGGGGGACGGCCAGGCAGAGCCGAGAAGCAGCGGGGCGTCAGAAGAATGATCAGACGGCAGCCGGGTCGCGGGGAAGTTCGAGGCGGACGGTGTTGCCGCCCTGGTCTGCCCACTCGACCCAACCGGAAGTCTCGATCTCGTCGGCGGCTGCATGGAGGTCTTCGGCGGTGACAACGACAATGGTTACAGGTGCGCTCACGGGGTGTTCCTGATGCTGGTTGCGGAGAAGGTCGGTTTGATAGGCCGGAGGCTGAGGTGCTCTGTGCGGAGGTCGCAGGCGACGACAGCCGGATGATGTCGCGGTCGATGCGCCGCAGAAGCGAACGCAGCGCTGCTCCGGCGACCGCCGTGGGCGCGCTGGTCTGCGCAGACTCGGTGCGTCCAACCACCGGAAAGTTAACTCTACTGTGATAAATCCAATTAAACAATAGGTCGAAGCGGGGAAGTGAGGCGGCACGGCCGGCCGGGGGTCGCCCATGCACCGATAAAGAGAGGGGCGGGCGCCGCGCGCCAGGCGCGGCACCCACGTAGGGACGGAGGTTACGCCCGGCCCGGCCCGTGGCTGGAGAGGCTGGCACCGCTCGAAGTGGACCGGAGGTGAGCGTCGACCGCGTGCCTGATGCTCGCGATCAGGCCGGACTGCATCTCGTGGGACATGCCGGGTCCGAAGGTGAGGTGGATGCGGCCGATGGGCTGCTCGTCGCTGCTGATGGTGAAGGCGGTGTCTGACGGCTTCAGTCCGTCCACCCCCATCTCGACCGCCCAGGTGGACAGGTTGGCCGCCCCGCTGATCAGGTCGTGAACCGCGTCGGTGGCCGTGCTGAACGCGCTTCCGTCATCGGCGTCGTACGGAAGCAGTTGTTCCCACGTGTGAGTCCGGGTGGACGGGACGGCCTCGGTGCCCATGGATTCGCCGACGCCCATGTGGTCGGGGTCCCGGGTGAGTTCGAAGTGCTGGCGCGCGGCCTCGGCGCGGAGGTCGGCGCGGGTGTACGGGGTTTCAGTCATGGTGGCGCTCCTGGGTGATGGGCTGGAGGGGAGAATCGGTCAGGCTGACAGGGCCGCGTAAGCCGCCTCAGCCTCTTGGGCGGCGGTGACGCGCGCCTGGGCTACGGATTCCTGTCGGCGAAGTTCGACGACCGCCTGGACGGGGGCCTGGCGCAGCTGGTCCACACGGCTCTTCCCGGCGGCCAGCCGCAGTGCGTCCGCGTTGCTGTGGTCGCGGTAGGCGATGGCGAGCGCCCGGATCGCGGTGCTGATCCATGCGGCGGTGTTCGCGGGCACGGGCTGGTCGGGAGTGTCCGCCCGCTGGATGCCGGGGATCACCGCCGGGAGGGCCGGGGTGAGCGACTGGCTGTCGGTGCAGTTCCAGGAGCCGCGCAAACGGATCCCGTTGACCACGGGCTCGTTCTCCCGGCCCGCGCCCTCGGGGAGCGGGGTGGTCCCGAGCTGCACGCTCACGCCGCCGGGAAGGGCGTCGCGGCTGTACCGGTCGGGGCCGACCGTGAAGTCTCCGCGTGCGCGGCCGCCGCTCGTCACGGTGTAAGTGATCGTTCCGTCATGCGCGTTGAGCCGGGGGAGGGCCGTCATGATGCCCGTCGTGCCGTTGACGGGATCGAGGTAGTCGATGTGGACCGAGCGCGGCAGCACCGGGAGTCGGGGCGCGTCGGCCTGAGCGACAGCCTCCAACTGCTGGAGAAGTGTCCAGTGCGGTGCGATCTGCGCGCGGATGGCGTCCAGTTCGCGTTCCATGGCCTCTCGGGCTGCCTGGGCCGGGATGTCGGGCTGCTGCTGGGCGTGCCGTGCGGCGGCCCTGATGAGCCCTTCCCGGTTCGGCCGGGTGGCCCAGTGAGTGACGACGGCGTGTACGACTTCGGCCAGGTACCGGTGCGTGCTGCGCGGGACGGTGCCCAGAGTTCCGTCCGACCGGACCCACTGGCCGCGCGCGTCGAGGTGGTGGCGTTCGGGCAGAGCGTCGACCGCGAGCGGGCCGCACTCCCCGCGCACCCGGGTCCGGCGGATCCTGGGCTCGTCCACCCGCTCGTGCTGCGGCTGGGCGGGGTGGTCGCCGTAGACGACCCGGACGTGACATGCGTCGGATCCGGGCATCGTCTCGGGGACGACGATGAAGCTGCCACGGACCTCGTCGCCGGTGATCTGGTAGCGGGCCTGGCCGGTGAACCGGTCGAACGTCCCGACGGCGGGGACGGTGACGTCGCGGATGGGGAGCTGGAGTTCGGTGGGGGAGTGGAAGGACAAGGGAGTTCTCCTGGATCGGCTTTTGTCCCTCGGGGCGGGGGCGGGACCGGTGTGGCGCCCTGCGCGTCACCCGTTCCGAGTGATTTCAATCTTACGCCAGTAAAACCAATTAAGCAATAACGATGTTCGTGTGCTTCCTCGCGCCCCGTATAGTGAGCGTTACCGACGCGGGGTGGAGCAGCTCGGTAGCTCGCTGGGCTCATAACCCAGAGGTCGCAGGTTCAAATCCTGTCCCCGCTACTCGCAACTCAGGCCCCAGCGCGTCAACGCCGGGGCCTGAGTCGTTTCTGTTCGACGGATAGTGCGTGCTCGGATGTCACACGGGCACCAGATTCCACACCTCTATGGGCACGCGAGCACCCGCCCGGGCCGCTCGGATCCATGGAGACAACAGTGGCCGTCTGTTTCACCACCTACAACCTGCTCGACTTCACAGGCCCCGACGATCGCACAGCTTTCCTGCGGCAGGCGCTTGCCGAGGCGCAGCCTGACGTGCTGGCGGTCCAGGAGATCGTGGACGACACCGCCGCCGGCGCGGGACGGCTACTGCGCCAACTCGCCGATTCCCTCGGCCTGCTGTGCACCGTTGACGCCCGAGGAACCACCGCCATCGCCTCAGGCCAGCACCGCTACCACGTCGGGCTCCTCTGGCGCCCGGGGATCACCTCGGTCCCCGGCACCTGGCGTGCCTTCCAGGCCGGCGACTTCCACCACGCGCTGGCACGCCTGCAACTCGACGTCGGAGCCCGCGAACCGGTCACGTTCGCCAGCTACCACGCAGACCCCTTCCGGCCCGCCCGGCGATTCGACGAGGCTCGCCGTGTTGTCGCCGCTCTGACGCGCCCACCCGGGCCTGCCGTGATCGGAGGCGACTTCAACAGCGTTTCCGCCGACCGGACAGCACAGGGCGACTACTACGATCATGACCCCTACGCGGACCAGGAGTGGTACGCCGATCTCCTCTACCAGGTCGAGTGGAACGCCAACCCCGACGCACCGCACCGCGCCGACCGGAGCCCCGCAGAAGTCCTGCGCCGCGGCGGACTACTGGACGCGGCCGCCGCCCTCGACTGCCCCTGGCATCCCACGACCGGTCACTGGCCCGTCGGAGACCCCTTCGGGCCGCGGCGCATCGACATGATCCGTACGACTCAGCACCTGCTGCCCGCTCTCGCCGGCTACCGAGTCCTGCGCACCCATGCGGCGTTGAACGGCTCCGACCATCTGCCGGTCAGCATCGACCTGGAACCCGCGATGATCTCCAGCCGTTCTGTCGACAGCACCCCGCGCTCCCGGCACCCCGCCCCGTCCGGACACACGGCGAGACGGTCAACGGCGCAGGCCCCCACGCACACATCACGGGCCCGCTGATCCAGACGGGCAGCACCGGCGACACCCGTCTGCCGTGAAGCACTCCCTCCCGCCCCGAGACCACCGGACCCCGCAGACGCCGGACATGAACAACCCCCTGACCCGACGACGCGCAGATGGTGAGTTCGCCCGCACTGAACCCGACCAGGAGTCGCCATGAACAGGGCCCCCGCCCTTCCCCACGCCGAACCCCTCACCGCCAACCGCCCCCTTGGAGGAGGCACCGCGCGACATACCCGGCACGCCGTGCAGCGCCTTCTGGAGCAAGCCGAGTACCTCGACCTCAACAGCCCGATAGCCACGCTCACACGCTGGCGCGCCGCTGCTCTGGTCGTCATCCGGTCGATCTGCGGGCCCCATGACATCGCGTGGCAGATACTGCGTCCCGAGGCAACCTGGTACCCCGCCACGGCCGAAGCGAGCAAGCAGGAGCAGGCGTTCGCCGAGGGTTGGGCCATCACGCTCGGCGTGCTGGAGGGCCTGCTCCCCTCGCTGATGGAGGCGGAGCCCGGCCCGGAAACACCGGAGGCGGACTCGGTCGGCCAGCAGGACGAACACGATGACTGGCCGTCGATTCCCTTTCCCCGGCCGTCGACCGGTCTCAATCTCGTGCTGCTGGGGGCCCCGAAGGTCCGTGGTGCGCAAGGGCAGGTCGAGTCCAACCGTGTCTCGCGGCTCACGGAGTACGCCATCTGGCTGTACCTGAACCCCGGGAGCGACCGTCACGCCCTGGACGCGGCCCTGTGGCCCGGGCAGCGGGTTCGTGCCGACAGCCGCAACACTGCCATGAGCCGCCTGCGGGCCTGGCTCGGCTCCGAGCACTTTCCGACGTGGAGTCAGGAGACCGGGTACGCACTGACCTCCTTGGTCACCAGTGACTGGGGGCAGTTCAAGGAGCTCGCCGCCCGCGGCGAGAATGACGGCTCCCCGGCCGGCACGCGCAATCTGCGTGCCGCCCTGGAACTCGTCAACGGGCCTCCGTTCGCCGGCGTCATCGGCCTGGATTGGTATGCGTGGGCTGAGCCGTACGCCAGCGAGATGTCCGAGGCCATCGTGGGCGTTGCCCGCCGGTTGACACACCGCTACCTGGAAGGAGGCGACCTGCCTGGTGCCCGGTGGTCGGTCCGGCGTGGTTACCAGGCTCTGCCCGGCGGTCTGCAGCAGTTCCAGGTCGCGGCTGAAGCCGTCAAGGAGCCGTGCTCCGAACCCGACGGCCTTCGGCACCTGGCCGACCAGCTGACTCACATGAACGTGCCTCTCACACGGAGGCACGTGCAGTCACAACTTGGCTGAGCACGGTCGACAAGCACCGCCGCCGGCCGTAGCGGTGGGCCTTGCCTGGGCAGGCCTCAACACGCGGCGACCGGCCGGACGACGGACAGGGCTTGTCAGTGGTGAATGACAGGATTGGATCTGACCAGTCTGCCCGCCGTACGGTGAGCAGACGATTCGAGATACGGAGAGTTACCCCTATGAACCGCAGTGAGCTGGTGGCCGCCCTGGCCGACCGAGCCGAGGTGACCCGCAAGGACGCCGACGCCGTGCTGGCCGCTCTCGCCGAGACCGTCGGTGAGATCGTCGCCAAGGGCGACGAGAAGGTCACCATCCCCGGCTTCCTGACCTTCGAGCGCACCCACCGTGCCGCTCGCACAGCGCGCAACCCGCAGACCGGCGACCCGATCAACATCCCCGCCGGCTACAGCGTCAAGGTCTCCGCGGGCAGCAAGCTCAAGGAAGCCGCCAAGGGCGCGTAAGGGCGTTCGGTCCGGGGCCGGCTGCCGCAAGGCCTGCGGGCGGCCGGCCCGGCCGTTGCCCGAGGGCGTCACGGCTCATCGGTGCGGCGGTCAACGGGGACCAGCCCGACCGCACGCAGGTCTGCGGCCAGCTTCTCCGCCTCCGGGCGGGCATCCGCGTCCGCCCCGGAGGCGAGTTCCGGCTGGTCGGGCGTGCCGGTGTCGGGCTGAGGCAGGCCCCGTGCCTCAGCGATCCTCTCCTCACGCGCGAGCGCGAAGCTGAGCGCGTCCTCCTCATCTTCGAACGCGTACTTGCAGACGACCTTCTCCAGCTCGCCGAAGAGCCCGGCGCGGCGCGTCATCGTCCGGAAACGCCGCTCCACGCCGAGCAGTTCGCGGGCCATGAGGAACTGCTGCTCGTCGTCACCGCAGACCTCGCGCAGCACACTGATCATCTCCGCCCCGTCGACGAAAGCGGTCTCCCGGCGCTGGTCGGGATACGGCTCGCCGGTGGCGGCCTCGTAGATACCGGGCAGCGAGTCCTCGATCTCGTGCTTCACATAGACCCACTCGTGCCGGATGGCGCGCAGTTCCTCCATGGTGATCAAGGTCAGCTCGCGTACGTACTGCGGTCCGTTAGCCCTGATCCAGGTCTGGGCCTCAAGGAGCCTGCGCAGCCACTCCTCCCGGGCCTGCTGCAGGTAGGCCCCGTGCACGAGGCGCCCCTTGAACAGGTGCAGCCGACCGCTCATCCGCCGGAAGTCCCGCAAATCCCGGTCATCGTCGACGTCCAGGGCGTTACGCAGCTCCAGGAGGGGCAGCATCCACTCCTTCTCCACGTCGTTGCTGATCATGGCCTGCATGGACTTGTCCTGCGAGACCAAGGTGCAGGTCCAGCAGCCGAACCTGCTGTCGCCGCACGACGGTGTCGTCGAGTCGACGACCAGCGGGCACTCGGCGTCCGGCGAGGCTCCCTGGTACATCGTGAGCAAGTCCTTGTTGGTGTGCCCCCAGGGGTTCTCGTACTGCATGAGCAGCGACCACACCTCGTCGTTGCTCAGATCCTCAATGGGCGAGTACACCAGGGAGTTGGGCAGAGAGGCGTTGGGGCTGAGACGGTCCCTCACCCGGCGCCGCTCGTGGCGCGCCATGGCCCGCGCCCTCGTCCCCGACTCGGCCTTGCGGGTGCCCAGGACCAGGATGGTCTCGCCGTGCTCGGCCACCACCGCCCGAATGAACGCATTCGACGGCTTGATCTTCAATCGCTCCGTGCACCACCGGAACTTCGGCCGCGGTGCCGCGTATCCGCGACCGATGAGGCACACCCAGAAGGAGTCCTCCACCGCGGGTGTGAGCCGGTGAGTCTCGATGGGCAGGCCCTGCTCCACGGCCGCGCGGCGCATCGAGGCCAGCGAAGCGTCCACCCAGGCCGCGACGACGGGATTCTCCACACCGGTATCCGTGCTGATGACGTGGACGACCTTGGTGCGTTCCGCGGCCGGCAGGCCCGCGAGCGCCATCCACACGAGCATCAGACACAGCGTGGAATCCTTGCCGCCGCTGTAGCCGACGACCCACGGCACGGAGTCGGCGCGGTACAGCTCACGGATCTCGTCGAGGATGCCGCGGAGCCACTGCCCCATGGTCCCTCCCGCGAACGGGACGGTGCGTGTGGGGGAGAGGCCCAGGAGTACAGGAGGACGCATACGGAAGCCTTCATGTAGAAGCCGGTCGAACGGCTACGGTTGCCCGTCTCGCCGGAAGTAGGCCGGTGCGGGCAGGGACGCGGACGGCGCGTCCCTGCCCCGGGAGGCGATCAGTCGTTGGCGTGGATGCTGCGCACGACGGCGGCGGCGACGGCGCCGAGGGTCTCCAGGCTGTCGGCGGTGGACACGCCGGTCAGGAAGGTGCGACTTTCGTCGCGGAGATTCGCCGAGATGTACAGGTGCCCGTCCTGGGCGGCAAGGGTGTACCCGCCGCCGGGGTCGTCCCGGTGTTCGATGCATGCGCCGTCGTGCCACTGCCAGGGCGTCGCGGACCAGCCGTCGCCGAGCAGCCCGGCGGCGGCGCTCCCAATGTCGCTGAGGCTGAACCGCGCGGGGTCCGGCACGAGGCCCGCTGCGGTGCGCAGCAAGGCGAGCACCGTGGCGGCACCGCGCGCACGCTTGATCTCGATGGACGGCGAGGAGATGCGGCCGTCGTCACCCGCCCACAGCACCGCGTGGCCGCCGTCCCACCGGATGTTGGCCACTCCGGGGCGTGAGCCGTAGGTGACCGAGGCGCCCTCGCCGGCCGCCTCGGCAGCGAGGAGCGCGAATTCCCGGATGGCTGAGCGGGCCTGCACTGTGCGGGCTTCCAGCTCCGTCACCAGCTTCTTCCAGGCCGGAAGGATCTCCGTGCGGATGGCTTCGGCGACCGCTGCCGGGTCGCCTATGGTTCCCGACACCTGCCCGTCGTAGTCCGTGCGCCTGCGCCACACCAGGTCGCCCCGGGAACGGATCTCCACGCTGACCTTGGTGCGCGACCGGATCGGCGAGGTGGTGTAAATGGCGAGTTCGATGCCGGGACCGTCGAGGACGGCGAACGTCGAGGAGTCGCAGCCTGACGCGCTCCAGCCGGACCCCAGCAACTGGGCGAGCTGGGCGGCGAATTGGAGTGCGTAGCGAGCAACGGGCATGAAGGGCTCCTGAAGAAGAGGTGAGGGGCGGGGCCGGGGGTGTGGGTTAATTCTGGAACGGGTGCCAGGAGGCCGCGGCGCGGTGCGGGAAGACAGCGGCCACGATTGCGGGCCAGTCCGTGCTGCTGTGTTCACGGGGTGATGTGGGACGGGCCGTCCAGTCCTGCGCGCCGGTGTCGTCGGCGAGAAGCGCCTCGCGGAGGCACTCGCCGCAGAGGTCGGCGACCGGGGAGGGGTACTGCCGGTCGTCCTCGACGGGGCGGTCGGGGTGCAACAACGCGTGGCGGGACGCCGCCTCGAACAGCAGCCGGGGCCAGTCGACGGCCCCGGCCGCGCGCTCGACGATCGCCGCCGCTGCGTCGAGCATGTCGTGGTTCGCGCTGGTGGGCATGGACTCGTACTGACGGGTCCGGCCGTTCCAGCGCTGATTGCCGAGGACGTCCTGGGTCAGAACGCGCACGATCGCTTCGAGGTTGGGCATGGGTGACTTTCAGGGGCGGGCGGAGAGCGGGCCGACGGGGGCGGCCCGCGTCAGTAGCAGAGCCCGGCGCCGTCGAACCAGGCATGGTCCGGCACCTGCGTGCCGGGAACAACACCCGAGATGACGGGGCAGGGCGCGAAGAGGACGTCGACCAGGCGGACTTCGGCCGAGAGCGGCTTCAGCGCCGTGAGCATGTTCAGGAAGTCCTGGCCGATCAGCGGGTGGGGGCTGGGGAGATTCATCAGGAGGCCAGGGTGCGAGGCGTAGCCGAGCCGCTGGTAGAAGGGTTCCAGCGACGGGTCGTGAACGAGCATCGACAGTCCCCAGCCGGCTTCCCGGTAGCGCCGCTCGGCGCGCCGGATCAGGGCCTGTCCGAGGCCTCGCCCGCGGTACTTCGGGTCGACGGCCACGCCCTGGATCATGGTCATGCGGTGCACGAGGGCCAGTGTCAGGGGGGATCCGCGAAGTCCCGGGTGCTCCACGAGCCAGTCCGGAGGCCCGGCCAGCAGTGCGCCGACGGGCTTGCCGCGCCGGTCCTCGGCTATGAGGCAGAGGTTGAGGTTGTGGGAGAGCGGCGGTTCGGGCGCCAGGCCCAGCATGAGCCGGACCGAGTGGAAAGGCGAGGGGTGATCGGGCTCCGCGTGCCGGATCAGATTCATGAAGGCGTCGAGGTCGCGGTGTCCGGCGTCTCGGAAGCGGAACGGGGGGTGGGGACGTCGAGAAGACATACGGGTGGTCCTGAGATGAGGCAGAAGAACGGGCGCTGTGCGCCCCGAGGCGGTAACGCGGCGAGCGCCGCAACCGATACCCTGACCCTACGTGAATAAATCCAATTAAGCAATATCCCTCAGAGGGTTGTCCGTCGGCCACCGTGAGCCGGTCCGGACACGCCCGGCACGTACCCACTTGGCCACGCGAACGGTGAACTCCGCCCGCGCGAAGCCCTGACCGTCGCGGACGACGAACCCTTCGTCCCAGGCGGTGTCCGTTCGGCGGTCGAAGGCCTCGCGCAGATGCCGGGGGTCCTGGGGGCGTGGGCCCCGCGCGAGTACGGGGACGGTGGACAGGCCGAGCATGCCCGCCCACGCCTCCGTCTCCTCCCACGCCAGGCAGTCATCGCCCTCCCATACCGAGAACACCATGAACGGGGGAAGCTGCCGCTCGTAGTCGAGGGAGTGCGGAACCGTCAGGTCCTCCCCGCACACGCGGAAGCCTCGCGGGATCGATGGACAGACCGCTGCGGCGAAAGCGCGCATCCGGCTCTGCCACGGCCTGCTGCGCCCCGTGGGGGAGCGGCCATACATCCCGCCCGTGTGAAGGGTGGTGTTCGCCCCGTCCATCTTCATCGTGGTGACGAGTTCGCGGCCGGGCTCCGGGGTGAACCGGGCCCAGTCGCACCAGACGTCATCGCTCGTGGCACCCGGCGACCCTGGCAGATGCGGCGTCCGCGGGTAGCGCGGGAGAGCGTCAGCCACCGGACGGGCCGCCCTGTTCGCGGGCGAGCGAGTACAGCAGCGCCCGGTGGAAATCGGTGAGATCGCCGGTGCGCCACAGGCCGCCGATGTAACCGGAGCCCAGGACGACGACCGGCCCGCGGAGGGACCGGGGCGGGGCCTGCCCCGTCGCCCGGCGGACGAAGGCGGTCGCCAGTTCGTTCACCGGCAACGTCGGGTCGGCTCCGTCGGCACTCGTCCGGGAGATCACGCACAGCGCACCGCTGGCTGCCGCGAACCGACGGAAGTGCGGGTCGCCGCCCAGTTCGTCGTGCAGCACCGCCTTCCTCAGTGCCCAGGGTCCGGGTACGTGCGTGTTCGAGGTCGTGAGGTCGGTGTCGATGCGCATTCCTGCGCGGGTGGTGATCACTGCTGGTTCTCCTCGTGTGAAGGGTGGGGGTAGGGGGTGACGTTTTTTGGCGTCGTGGTCCAGGGGTTCTTGACCACGCGACCGCGCGGCGTGAGCGTCCACAGTTCGTCGGGCACTTCGCCCCGCTGCGGGACGGCCTGAGCGGCGGTGCGTTTCCAGACGCACAGGAAGGCACTGGGGTCGGCGTCGGGGAAGTCCTCGGTCGGCTTGTCCGCCAGGGCCACGGTGTAGTTGACGCCGTCGTAGTAGGTCTGGCCATGGCGGTGCGACACGCGCCGCTTCAGAGCCCATTCGGCAACGGCTTGGCTCGGTGCGAACTCCAGGGGAGCTTGGTCTGTCGACCGCTGCCGGCGCGACGGAATGAAGGCGAAGTACACAGTCATCGGTTGGGAATCCTCATGCGCGGCGTGAGCGCCGCTGACGGCAGTGTGCTGACGCGCGAACGGGAGAGGCGGAGACCGCCGACGCACCGTCAATGAATTATCAGAATACGCCATGCAATCCAATTATGCAATATAGATCGCCGATCGTTCTGCCCCTGCCTCAGAACAGGCTCTCCTGCCCCGCCTCTTCAAGCTCCTCGCGTCTCTGGGACCGGGCGACTGCCGTGCTGTCCGTTGACGCCGCAGTCACGAGCGCCCTGCGCTGCCGCAGCTCGTCCGCGTTCGCCCGGCGGATCATGAACTGATGCTCGGCGAGTCCTTCGAGGTCCTCCACCGAGTAGCCGACCGAGGGTTGTTCCAGGTGAGAGCGCAGCCGGGCCAGCAACGCGGACCGGTCCGGGCCGCAAGCGGTGAGGATCGCCACGACGGGCCCGGACGGGTGGCGTGTGTCGTGCATCGCGTAGCCGGCCGGCTGGCCCTCCGCGGGGAGGTCCTTCACCTTGTGCTCCGGCAGGCGGTCGATTCCGAGCCCTGTCAGGGCCTGTTCGACAGTGTGGCTGCGCGTGGCGCGCACGACGACTCCGGCCGGCGTCAAGTGGGGCCTGCTCGGCGGCGAGGCGGAGCGGTCACGGCCAGCCCCGTTGGTCTCGGTTTCCTGCATGGGAACGATCCTCCTGGTGGTGGTGACGGCCGGGCGGCCAGGGCGCTGAATGGAACGTGGCATCCGACGGGCCGGTCACAGGCCGCCGCCGGACGCGGGCGGCGTACTCTCCCTGGGCTTGAAGCCGGGGCAGCCCTCGTGCACTGCCGTACAAGCGTGCACGCCCAGGATGGTGACGCCGCCTTCGGCCGTGGCCAGGAGCGCCAAGGCCTTCGCCAGGGCTACCCGGGCCGATTTCTGGTGGGTGCCACCGAACTGCAGATCGTCTCCGTGTGCCGCGATCGTGTCGAGAAGTTCTTCGCGCATGGCGTCGATCCGCTCGCTGGACAGATGGCTCTGCTCCTCGATGGCCAGGGGAACGAGGAAGCACAGAAAGTCGGCAAGGCCGGTGCGAAATCGCGGGCCGGGCAGAAGGGTGCGCACGGCTTCGTCCGTGTCGGTCGAGTCGCGGACCCGGACCACCCGGCCGAACACGCCGATCGAGTTACTCGGCATGGTGCGCCTCGCCTTCGCTTTCCTCGGTGACCTGGGTGTCGAGGACTTCAAGCAGTTCGGCAAACCGGGAGTAGTCGACGGTGTCGGGGGTGCATGCGTTGTCGAGAATGGCCGGATCGAGGTCCCGGATGTGCCGCTCGATCGTGGTGCGGCTCGGCTTGCGGCTCCCGGGCACCTGGAGCGTGAGCTGAACGTCGTGCATGGTCACGCGCACGGCTTTCAGTTGGACGGTGACGGTGTGGTCGGTCATGTGGTGCTTTCTTGAGGGAGGGGCGCCGGGGTCCGGCGCCCCTGGTCAGGCGGCGCGGGCCGGTTCGGGCTGCGGCGCGGGGGTGTAGCGGGAGGACGGGGCGAAATCGCTGGCGGTGATGCTGGTCAGGTAGATCGTGCTGCCGACGGTCTCCGCGGTGCCGATGCCCTTCCGCAGACAGAAGTGGACAGCCTTGAGGACCGAGGAGGCGGGCACGCGGGACTGGGCCGCCCAGTCCGAGTGCGGCCAGCGAGTCTCCAGCTCGTACTCAGCGGCCAAGCGGGGAACTGCCTGGAGGCGCCCGCTGCCGGCGAGCTCGATCGGCTCCGGCCGGACGGCGAACCTGCGCCCGTCGGGCGTTTCGCCGCAGCTCTCCCAGCCGTTGCCGCTCAGCACCGTTCGGGCCGATGCCATCAGCCGTACCCACTGCTGGCGTCGTGCGTTGAAGGTGTGGCCGCCCATGGGCAGCCGTTCGAGGCCGTCGACCACAGGGCGGACCTGGACGACACCGGGGTCGTCGGGGACGGCGTAGAGCCGTACGCCAGTTCCGGACTGACGGCCCCGCAGTACGTGGATTCCGGCTTGCTGCAGCGAGTGGGCTCCGCGGTCGACCGTCTCGGCCATCTCGCGGGGGACGATCCGCCATCCCGGCTCCGATCCGCACTGCACGGTCAGGATGTGGCCGTGTGCCGTCCCGGAGCACTGGCCGTGCGCGGTGTTGTGCAGATGGAGACGGAGCACGTCGAGGACACCGTCCGCCGCCATGGGGCGGCCACCCCGGAAGGCGCCGTCCTCACTGCTGAACGGCTGGGCCTCGTACGTCTCGTAAAGCGAGGCCAGCAGTCCTACGGCTTCACCTGCCGAGTCCATGGTCAGAGGGGCGGGCGGGCGGTGAGAGGTGAGAGGTACGAAGAGCGCGGAGGGTGCGCGAACATGCATGGAGTCTCCGGGAAAGCGATGGTGGAGGGGGAGAAGAGGGCCGACGCTCAGTCAGGCGTCTTCGGCGCGGCGGAGGAGCATGCGCTTCTCCGCGTGCCGCTGCGCCCGGCGCCGCAGCACCTTGGCACGGCGGCCCCACTCTCCGGGATAGAGGTAACAGGTGCAGTGCTTCGTTGCCTGGACGCACACCTGACGGTGGCCGGGGCGCAGAGCGCCGAGCAGTCTCATCGGGGCTGTCTCACTGGAAAGAGGTTCGGCCGCCGTCAGAGACGGGCTGGCTCAACGAGCGGAATATGGGCGGCTGTTCGCCGCCGTGCAACTCCACCCTACGGCAGTAAATCCAATTATGCAATATCATCAGGGGTTTGGCTGCCGAGGCATGACCACCCTGGCCGGACGCGGCGGATCGACGGCCACGTCGGCGGGGAGATATACGCGCAAGTGCGGCCGCGAAGGATGCGGCATACGCGGAAATCAGAGCGGTGTACGCGTCGAAGATGTAGGGGCGGCCAGCGTGGAAACGCCCGCCCGCCAGCGAAGCGCGGTGCCGTACGGATGCGGTCGCCGGGCGAGCAATCGGTGGCGCCTGCTGCTCGCCCCCGCGACCGGCCGGACGGGCCGCCCGGCGATCCAGCTCAGGCGGGTAGAGGCGTGCCGTACGGGCGCAGCAGCTGAGGGCCGAAGACCTCCTGGAGGTCCCACTGCTCCGGGTGTGCTGAGTCGGACAGGAGCATGCACAGGAGGTGTCCGGTGTCGTTTCGGTAGCACGGGTGTCCCTGCAGATACAGCGGCTCGGGGTAGTCGTCGAGCACCAGCCCCGCAGCCCGCATCGGCTGCATGAGGGCGTTCAAGTCGGCGCCAGTCCGCGGAAGTCCGGCATCCCGCCAGGCGTGAACGAGCTCACGGTGACGGTCGACGTTGAGGACGGGGAGGGAGCCGTCGCGGAAGCCGTGGAGCACCCTGCCGTCGCTGCCCCGGACGCTGTGCAGCTCCAGGTCCCGGCCGGTCTCCGCTTCATAGCTGTCGTTGATGTGGAACACCAGGTAGGCCGCGCCGGGAATCTGGGCACGCAACGTGTCGGCGATCAGGAGCGCGAGGCCCTGCGCGTCCTGTTGCTGGTCTTCCTGGGCTCTGCGCCACGCGATGGGGTCCGCGTAGCGTGTCGGCGCTCCGGCCAGGGCGTCCCGCAGACGGCGCACGGCCCGGACGGCCCGCCCCTGGAGCATGCCGTAGGCGGCGGGAGCAGCGTCGCGGTGCGCGTCGAGATCGTCGTTCTCGTCGAGGAAGGCGAGGGCGGTACTGACGTCACGGACGAGATCGGTCGTCGGGGAGGGGGTGGTGGGCATGGTGGTGCTCCGTTCTTACGGACGGACGATGGGGAAGGGGTGGCGCGGGCGCCAGGGGGTCACGGACGGGAGGCCAGCCGCTGTTCCAGGCGAGCGGCTTCGGCGCGCGCGTCCTCAGCGGTGTATCCGGAGTCGCAGTCGGGGCGGCAGTACGCTCCGGCCGGCGCTCCGCATCCTTCACAGGGCTCTTCGAAGTCGGAGGGGGCAAAGGGACGCGGGGGTGATCCGGCGGGGCCGGGGTGGCTCACAGCTGTGGTCCGTTCAGGCGGAGGGGGACTGCGCGGCGATGTCGGCGAGGACGTCTGAGGCGAGCCGGTGCTCAAACAGGGCGAGGATGAGAAGCAAATCGACGGTGCGGCCGGTGTAGTCGCGGAGGCGGCTGGTGAGAGAGGTCAGGTATGCGGGCCAGACGAGGTGAGGCTTCCGCTTCGGGAGGTCCTGGAGATGGCCGGGAACCGCCTCGCCCTCGGGGCGGGTCCACACCTGCCCGGCGGGCGGCACGGTCTCGGCCTTCACCCAGCCCTTGCTCTCCAGGTAGCTCTCCACTTGGGCGGGTGTCAGGTTTCCGGCAGCGTCGCTGTCGAGGAACACGTACTGCTGGACGAGCATGGGTCTCTCCGAGGGGCATGGAACTGGGAGTGAAGGGGGAGTTGGTCGGGTGCGCGGCGGGGTGGTCAGCTCTGGGCGGGGCCGCGCCGTGGTGGAATCCCCATGCACCCGGCGTGACGGCAGAAGCGTATTGAGTCTGCTTTTACGGCCAGGGTGAGCGACGGCTTCGCCAGCCGTTTGGCGATCCCGCACCCGGCCCACGGTGCGGGGCCGCTGCGGTAGGTGACGGCCCGGTGGAGCTTTCCGCCGGGGGTGGCCTCTGCTTCGCCGACGACGGGGCCGGTGCCGTTCAGGAGGTACGCGGCGCTCATTCGTCGACGTCCGCTTCGGCTTCGGAGCGCCAGGCGCGCTCCTCCCATCGCTTGAGCAGTCGGCGCGTCTTGCGATTGTGGTTGCGGCGATTCTCGCCGCGTTTGCGCGGGCCGGGGAGGTGGTCGACCTCGTCGCGCAGATGGCCGAGACGCTTGAAGTTCAGTACAGACAAGGTGATTTCTCAGTTCGGTCGGACCCGCCGCTCTCGCACCAGGTGCGAGGGCGGCGAGGGGCGTTGGCCAAGGTGCAACGCCCTGATCGCTAATCACAGTCTACATGAAGCAATTTGATTAAGCAATTAAGTACAGTGCGTCTCGCGATGTCCTGCCCATCTGGACCAGCTGCGGGACGCCGCCGGCGACCTGGCCCGCTGCTTCCCCGAGCCCGGCACGATCGGAGCCACGGTCTTCCCATCGTTCGTCGAGCAGAAGATCCTCCCCGAGCGTTCGACATCCGCGCCTCCAACTGGACTGCACAGTGCGGCAGCTGAGACCGCAGGCCCGGAGTCGTTGTCAGTGGCCGGTGCCATCCTCCGGTCATGCTCATCAGCCCTCAGCAGGCCCGGGATCTGCTCGCCGAGCTGACCCGCACGTGCCCGATGCGCCTGGCCGTGGCCGCCCTCGGCACCCGCGGCTTCCATCACCACGGCCATGTCTTCTTCGGCGACACTGCACTGGAGGGGCACAAGGCGAAGAACCGCTGGTGGTTCGTCGCCGACGATGTCGAGAAGGCCGGCCGCGCCCTGGCCAGCCTGCGGTTCGAACCGGATGACCTCGTCGAGGTCCCCTTATCCGTCCGGCAGCCGGGCGAGATCCGCGGCGACAAGGGCGATGACTGGCTCGGCCCGGACACCAACTGGCGCAGCGAGATCATCAGCTGGATGGGCAACGCCGCCTTCCACGAGCGGGAGCCGGACAGCGACTGGGACCTCCTGCACACCGTCAATCCCCAGGGACTGCCCGGATCGCTGACGATGGAGGCCTTCCGCGCCCGGTTCGGCAAGATGGTGCGCGTCGGCACCTATCCGCTGGATCACCTGACCTGGACGGGAACGTCCTGGCAGATGCCGCGCGAGTACGTCGCGTTGATGGACCGGTGGCAGACTCGCGACAACGAGCTGCTGGAGCAGGCCCGCCTCTGCCGCGGATGCGGCAACATCGCTCCGCGCTACGGAGATTGGCGCGCACCCACCCCGCGCGGCTACGTCACGCTGTGCCCCGCGTGTTCGGTCGCGGCCTGCGAGCCGTACGCCGGGCATCTCGACGGTGTCGGCTACACCAAGGTGCCGCGCACCAGCCGGCCCGACCGCTTCCTGTGCCGGCTGTGCGGGCTTAGCCGCGCCTTCACCTGGGATCACTGCCACGACCACAACCTGGTCCGCGGCCCGCTCTGCGCCAGCTGCAACACCTACGAAGGCAAAGGCGTCCGCTTCCTCGAGCGCCCGGGCGCCCTCGCCCTTCTACTGAACTGCCCAGGCTGCCGGAGCGAGCAGACCCTCCCGGAACGCTTCCGCGTCGACGTCGCCACCGAGCACGTACGCGGCATCGAACGACACGGCCGCTGCCCGAGCCGCCCGTGGGTCCAGGACACCACTCCCACCGCCTCCGGCCTGGCCTTCACCCTGAGCTGCTCCGCCCACAACGCCCTCTGGACGACGAGCATCACCGCCGCCGAGATCACCGCCGTCGTTGCCGCCTTCGTCACGGCCGGCCCCAACGCCGCCTCCTGATGCGAGCGCGAGAGGCGCTGTCAGTGGCGTAGGCCAGGCTGAGCCCGTGACCCACATGCCCCCACTAGAACTCCCCGCCCAGAGCGCGCCGTTGCTGCCCAGCCACACCGGCGAGCACACCGGCGCCGCCTACCATCCGCGCTACCGGCCGCCCGCCCGCGTCTACCGGTGCGACCTGTGCCCGGACCCGGCCGCGTTCTGGGACCACTGCCACGACCACGGCCTGATCCGCGGACCGCTGTGCCGCAGCTGCAACGGGAGCGAGGGATTCTGGGTCCACACCCGACGTGGTGTCGAGCACCTGATGCGCTGCCCCGGATGCCGGACGGCCGGCCACCCGCCGATACGCAACCGGGCCGCCCGGATCCTACCGACCATGCAACTGCTCCTGCAGCACTACGATCCCGCCCGCCACCCGGCCTACGGCCATGCCGCATGGGCCGACGGGACCCGTATCTGGGAGCGCGTGTTCGCCCAGTTGTCCGCCGGCCACGCGAGCGCCGAGGCGCAGTGCACGCACCGCAACTGCGGCAGCCGGTGGACGGTGTCCGTCGACCGGGCCCGCTTCGAGCGACTGGACAAGCTGCGGCTGCTGACCGGAATGGCACTGCCCGGGCAGGGCTACCACTCCGGAAGGCCGCGATGGCCGGCCGAACCGACGGAAGTGTTCTGGCTCGACAGCCCGACCGAGGCGCCGTCCACGCCGCCGCCCCTTGAAGCGGCGACCGTGGTCCTGCCCGGGGCCTACGCTCGCCGACTGGAGGAGGCCATTCCCGGCATCCTCAACGAGGTGGCCCCCAGCCGCTGCTGGAAGCGCCGCGGCCGCGCGGAGTCCCTCGAGATCACCTCGGACGACGTCGGCCTGATCACGCTGTCCACCGTGCTCTACCTGCCGGTCCGCAAAGACCCGGAGCAGCTTTGGACCCCGGCTGAACGACGAGGGCTGTACCAGGCGAGTGACCGGATTCGGGACGCACTGCACGTACTCACCCGCGGGCACTGAGCACCTCGGCCGCTGCCCGGCACCGGACCGGGGCGTTCGCGCACGGCATCCGGACCACCCGAACCCGGGGACGGTGCAACCTGGACGGTGCGCAGACCAGCGGAGTCGGCTCGAAGGGATTCCCCGGTGGTGGGAACCCACCGCGGTGCCAGCGGCCCGCGCTAGCCGCGCGGGTAGGAGCGGCCGGTGTAGAAGCGCAGGTGATCCCGGACGGCGTGCTCCATCGCAGGGCTGCGCACCCCGGCACGGAGAGGTCCGCATCGTGCACCGTGAGCCACACGCTGGACAACGTGAGGCAGCGGCTCTGCTGCGGTGACCCAAGTCTGTCGGCACGAACTGGTGTCGCCACGACCCCTCCGGCGGCAGCTGTCCCACCGTGGACGTCACCGGTCGGCCGACGCTCCGCGCGCGCCTTCGTTCCCAGAAAGCGGGACGCCGCATGTCACACGCGCCCGCTTTCGCACACCTCTATGGGCAACCCAGCACACCGACCGAGGAGATGCGTTGCCCAGCACCCTGACGCCCCCGCCCCGACGCGACAACCCTTTCGACCTCTCCGGCACCGCGCCCTCGCTGGACGACCGGACCGCATGGCGCCGTTGGGCCACACGCGAGCCCTACCCGATGGCGAGGAGTGAGGTCACCGCGGCCGGCCCGCTCATTCCGGAGGCCGACGATCCGCAGGCCGCGGCCGAGGCGCAGATAATGGCCACTCTCATCAACGAGTACGGCATGCACCGCCCCTTCACCACCGGCGGGCCGTTCGGCATCGTCAGCGTGACGCCCCGGCAACACGTCCTGAGGATCCGCATCTCAGGCGACCAGCTTCCACGCTGGTCGCGCGTCCTTGCCACGGCACTCGGTTTCCCCGGGGCCGCCGGCCTGCCAGTCGAAGTGACAAACGACGGGCTCGCACTCGCAGGGCTCGGAGCCCGCATCGAGCTCCTGGACGTCACCGAGACGCAGTGGCGGAGCGCGGCGGCGAACGTGTCCGTCGAAGGTGGGCCACGACGTCCCTTGGACGAGGATCTGGCCCGGCAGATGTCGGCCACGCTGCGCCGGATCGGCCTGCTGTGGGATGTGGCTCAGCGCTACTCGACGGTCGAACTGCTCTTGGCGGAGCACGCGGGCGCGACGTACCTGCTCGATGCCTCGCCCGGCCCTCACACCCCCAGCGTGATTCCGCTGTGGACCGCGCTGTCGCTGCCCCTGGAGCTGTGGCCGTGCCCGCCCGCTCCCACCGCCATCGACCCGCGAGCGGCCGTGCTCGCAGCCGTGAACGCCGCACACCCGCTCCGCGCCGCGACCGACCCGGTGCTGGCCCTCTGCCACCTCGCCGACATCGAGGCGGCTGAGGTCTCCCTGAAGGCGGCCGACCATGCCCTGACGGTCGCGCAGTCCGTACTGACCGACCCCGCCTACACCTCGGTCTGGGACGGTGGCGGCTGGGCCGGCAACTGCCGGCGCCGGGACGGAAGCGAGAGGTTCGTTGCGCACGAGGACGAATTCCTCCCGCCAGGGACCGAGATCCTGCTCATGGCCCCGGAGATCGACGTCGTAGAACTCGGTCATGTGGCCCTTCGGCCCCATGACACAGAGCTGGGACCCGAGAAGCTGGTAGGGGACGAGATCTACGAAGTCCCCCACTCCTGGGGAACGAGCGCCTACATCGACCTACTGGACTGGGCGCTGGCGGCGGCAACGAGCCCGCCGCCGCGACAGACGCCGCCAGCGAAGCTCACGGCCGTCGACGACGACGGCGGACTCCAGGCCGCAGCCAGCCGCGCCCGAGCGCAGATCACCGAGGCGCACGAGGCGATCGAGAACGCGGCGACACACTCCAAGCAACGCCACGAGTACACCCACCGCTTGCTCCGGCCCGCGCCTGTCGCGGCCGACGCCGACCCGAGCATCGCCGACCTGATTCTCGCCGCTCACGAACGTGACGTGCTGAGCATCATTCCGCTGCTCGAATCCCTCACCTACCTCTGGGGAAAGGTGTTCTCTGCCGCCGGCGCGAGCGACGGGCACTGGAACGAGGACGAATACGGGGAGTTCCCCCACAGCTTCACGGGCACCATCGGCTGCTGGACCGATCTTCCGCCCGCCACCCTCAGCAGCGAGGAGGCCAACACCAGCTCCGTGGACAGCGCGGCGTTCCGCCGCCATCTCGCCGCGCACCGCGCTGCGTTCGACCCCTTCGTCTCCTGCTACCTGGCGGCCGCCGACAGCGCCACCGGAACACAGGACTTCGAAGACCGCCACCGCGCCGGCGTCGAAGCGCTCCGCCGCGCCGATCTGACCGCGCTCCAGGCCCTCGACCCGCGGCAGCCGCCCCGCGACAACGGTCGGTTCCTCCGCTTCCTCGCCTCCCTGCCACTGGACCTGCACGAGCTCAACGCATGGTTCGACACGGTGTACCCGCTCGGGGAGGACGCCGCCTGATCCCCGCGGGGCGGGGCGGGGACCGCGCCCCGCCCCGCGGGCCGCCCCCCCCACAACCTTCCTCCCGTACCCGGCCCGGAACCGGGAACGCCGCCAGAGGAGGCCCCCCT
This sequence comes from Streptomyces sp. NBC_00582, assembly GCF_036345155.1. Taxonomy (GTDB): domain Bacteria; phylum Actinomycetota; class Actinomycetes; order Streptomycetales; family Streptomycetaceae; genus Streptomyces. Next base: position 40,458 of record NZ_CP107773.1, on the reverse strand, counting down.
CCGCCTAGGGTGCCCCTTCGTCGATGGCGTGATCCGTGTCTCATCAAAGCGCTGTTCGCATAGAAACCGGCTGGCAAGATGGGCAGTCGGGAGTGCTGCACCGGCAACGGTGCTGAGCGAGGGGCAGTGCGTGGGGGCCGAAATGATCAGCGGCAGGTTCCTGCTGCTTCCGAACACACCCAGAACCGGCGGCCTGTCAGAGGTCCGCAAAGCCGTGGACACGACCAGCGAACAAGGCGACTACGCGGCCGTCAAGCTGCTCAGGCAGCGCGACGACGAGGTGAGCCAGATCTTCCTGGCCCGGGAGACCGCCGCGCTCAAGGCTCTCGAACACCCTCACATCGTGCGGATGCTCGACTCCGGCTGGGACGCCGAACGCGGCCGGTACTTCATCGCGCTCGAATGGGTTGAGCACAGCCTCAAGGAAGAGATGGCGGCCGGCCGGCCGGTCGACTGGGCCTCCTTCTTCACGCGCATCGGCAGGCCGCTCGCCTCCGCACTGGCCTACGCACACGAGCACCAGATCGAACACCGGGATCTGAAGCCGGGCAACGTCCTGGTCACCGACGACGGCGTGGTCAAGCTCGCCGACTTCGGAATCGCCAAGATCCTCTCCAAGGTCGTCGTCACCGACCAGACCGTAGCCGGGTACCGCTCCACCCTGTACGCGCCGCCGGAACAGGGCGACGCGATCCCCTACGTACGCGACGTCTACAGCTACGCCGTCCTGGCAATCCAGGTCCTGTCCGGCGGCAAGGCAGCCGACTACCCAGACCTCCTGCCGGTCCTGGACGAGCTGGCACTCGACACCGAGTTCCGTACCATCCTCAGGACCTGCATCGACTACGACCCCAAGCAGCGCCCCGCCAACGCCGCGGTGCTCGAGCACCGGCTCCTGGAGGCCGAACGGGTCTGCGGCAGCCGCCAGGCCCGGCGCAGGAACTTCGTGTGGCTGAAGATGACCCGCCGCGCGGCCGAGAGCCTCGGTGACGCACCCACCGACAGCGAAGCCGACTGGGACCAGGCCCGATCGGCCGTCCTGGCAGACCTGTCCGGCACGGTCCACGCCGACTACGGATACAACCAGCAGACCGGCGAGGTCGACACGGCGACGCTGCGCATTTTCGGGCGCACCCGCTTCCTGCGACTGGTCTCCGACGAACGCAACCCGGACCGCTGTGTGATCATCTCTGCCGAGACCCGCCCGGACGAATGGATGGCCAAACGGCGCGAGCGTTCCGCGCTCATCGGACCGGTACTCACCTGGACCTTCGACGACCCTGGCGAGGATCCCGCATACGACGGGCTCACCTTTCTCCTGCAACGCCTCGACGCACACCTCGACGAGCGGGAGACAGCAGCCCGGGTCCGGGAGACCCACAACCTGGGGGACCTGTTCGACGGCTGGCGCCGCCTGCTCGAAGCGCGCGAAGAGCTCGCCGCCGGCGGACGACAGCCCCTGGAGTACGACCGCATCGACGGCAACGGCCGCAGCCGCGTCTTCCGGCTGGCCAAGCCCACCACCGCCTCGCTCGTCGGCGAGGAGTGGTCGGTGGCCGCTTACCCCTACAGCAGGCCCGTCGACCGCGGCGAGGTGACCGCGCAGACCGAGGACACCCTGGTCATCCGGTTCGCACGCCCCGGCAACGCCCTGCCAGGCCGCGGCCTGCTGCTGCCCTTCCTCGGCCCCAGCCAGAGCGCCATCAACCGCCAACGCGACGCCCTGACCAACGTCGCCGCCGGCCAGGCCGCCAACCCGGTCCTGCGGCAGATCATCGACGACCCGGCGACCGTCACCTCCCAGCCACCCGCCGACGTCACCACCTGGTTCCGCGCAGACCTCGACAAGAGCAAACGCGACGTCGTCGCCCACGCCCTGGGCACGCAGGACCTGCTCCTGGTGGAAGGGCCCCCGGGCACCGGCAAGACGACCGTCATCGCCGAGATCGTCGAACAGACCCTCAAACGCAACGCTCACGCCCGGATCCTCATCGTCAGCCAGACCCACATCGCCATCGACAACGCCCTGAAGCGGATCGAGGAAGCTGGCATCACGGGCCTCGTGCGTCTGGGCCGCCCCGACGACCCCCGTGTCGCCGAGAGCGCCCAGCCGCTCCTCTTGGACCGGCAGGTCAAGCGCTGGACCCAGGGCGTGCGGGCCCGTGCGGAGAAGTACCTCGACGCCGTCGCCGCCGACAACGGACTGGAAGCACGTCACCTGAAGGCGGCCCTGCTCCTGGAGGAGCTCGCCGTTGTCGCCGCCGACCTCGAACACGTCGACCGCAAACTCACCGACCTCGCCAGCCAGCCCGCCCCCGACCGCACCACCTCCGCACGCGAGCTCGGAGAAGAAGTCGTCACCGTCCGCGCCCGCCGCGACCAGCTCCAGGACCAGCGCGCCGAGCTGTTCGCCGAGGCGCAGCACGTGCTCGCCGGTGAACTCACCCTGCGCGAGGACCTCAGCACCCTCGACGCCCGCGACGCGGTCGAAGCCCTCCTGGGCCCCGCCGGCCCCGGCCGGGAGCTCATGCGGCTGCTGCGCCTGCAGGGCGAATGGCTGCAGCGCATCGGCACCGACCAGCACCTGATCACCGCGTTCCTAAGGACTCGGCAGGTCATCGGCGGAACGGCCCTCGGCTTCCTTGGCCATCCCGCCGCCCGCGACCTCGAGTTCGACGTGTGCATCTTCGACGAGGCGTCCAAGGCGACCGCCACCGAGGCGCTCGTGCCCCTGGCCAAGGCCAAACGATGGGTCCTGGTCGGCGACACCAACCAGCTCCCGCCGATCGACGAAGACCTCCTGCGCGACGAGAAGATCATGACCGACCACCAGCTCATCCCCGAACTGGTGTCGACCACGCTCTTCCAGTACCTGGCCAACCACACCGACTTCCCGGTCAAGCACCTGCTCCGCGAGCAGTACCGCATGACCCCGGCCATCGGGAACATGATCTCCACCTGCTTCTACGACGAGAAGCTGCTCTCCCCCAACGACCACGCCCTGCCCGGATACGACCAGATCAACAAGCCCGTCCTGTGGCTCGACACCAGTCCGCTGCCCGGCCGGCGCGAGTCCGAACGCACTGCCGCCGAGACCAGCATCTCCAATCTGCTTGAGTCCAAGCTCGCCGCCCGGCGCCTGGAAGTCATCGACCAGGCCATCGACAAGCAGATGATCAAGGTCCCCGACGGCCGTCCCCTCGAAGTCCTCGTCATCGCCCCGTACGGACGCCAGGTCGAAGAACTCGGCCGCCGACTGGCCTCCCTCAAACTCAAGCACTTCACCCCCGAGGTCCTGTCCGTCGACGCAGTCCAGGGCCGCGAATGCGACCTGGCCGTCTTTTCGGTCACCCGCAGCAACGCCCGCTCCGAGTTCGGATTCCTTGGCCAGCCCTACTGGCGCCGCATCAACGTCGCTCTCTCCCGCGCCCGCTTCGGCCTCATCGTGGTCGGCGACGCCGCCTTCTGCCGAAGTAAGCCCGGCGCCCTGCGCGACGTCCTCGACTACATGAGCGCCCACCCCGAGGAGTGCGAGATCCGCAATGCCTACCTTTAGTCTCGACAGCCTCCTCGCCGTCCGCTTCCACAACGCGCGTCCCGGCCTCGAACTCGTGGCCATCATCGACGCCGCCCTGCCCGTCGCCCTGATCACCGCGGACGTCTTGGCGCAGGACCGCAAACGCCTCGCCCTGCTCGACGAGTTCGTCCTCCGCCTGGTCAACAACAAGGTCCCCAGCGAAGCCTCCATCGCCGGCATGCTCGGACTCCCCGAACGCATGGTCAGTCAGACCGTCGCCGACCACTTCAGCGCGGACAACCTCACCTACACCCTGCCCGCCCCCGGTCAGCCGCCCAGCACCCGGAATTTGCGCCTCACCGCCCGCGGCGAACAGACCGCCCGCGAAATGGCGGCCATCACCCCCGTGCGCGTCGACCAACCCGTCGTCTACGACCAGCTCCTGGGAAAGGTGCGCCCCTACGACCGGCACACCGTCATCCCCCGCGGACAGTCCGAAGAGACCGACACCCTGATGCTGCCAGCCCCGCATGCCGGACTCGTGGAGATCGGCGACATCTCCGCCGCCGACATCAACGCCCTGCTGCGCGAGCGAGGAAACACCGACCGCGAAGTCCTCCAGGTACGAGGCATCAGCCAGGCCAAGGCCCGCCGCGTCATGCCGGCGAAGGTCCTCGTGTACGCCGACCCGGACCGCACCGACATCCAACTCGGGGTCGTCGTCGACGGCGAGCTCAGCCACCACCATGAAATTGCTTTGATCAGCCTCGGCGGTGCCGCCTCCCTCGGCATCAAGGTGGAGCCGGCTCCCGACCGCCCTGTCTTGGAACCAGACCTGGAGAAGGCCCGCGTCGCGCTCCCGGAGGTCACCCAGCAGCGCGCCGAACAGGCCGCACTTCAAGTCGGCTCCGCGTCCCCCACACCGGTCGCGCCAGCCGGCCCCGAGCTGCTGCAAGACGAGATCCGGGCCATCGGCGTCTTCGAACACCCCGAGCTGCTCGACGAGGCCCTCACCCAGGCTCACCGCAGGCTGCTGATCATCTCGCCGTGGATCAAGAACGCGATCATCACCACGGAATTCCTCGGAAAGCTGGAGAGCCGCCTTGCCCGCGGTGTGCCCATCCACATCGCCTACGGGTACGAGGAGAACGACACCAGGACCGACCAGGCGGCCGTACGGAAACTCAGCAACCTCGCCGCTCGGTATCCCGCCAAGTTCACCTTCACCCGACTCAAGAGCACGCACGCCAAGGTTCTCGTCTACGACGACGTCTGGGTCACCACCAGCTTCAACTGGCTCTCCTTCCGGGGCGATCCCGACCGCACGTACCGCATGGAGGAAGGAAGCCTCGTACGCAACCGTCAGGTCGCCGACGCCCAGTACGACCGCTACACCGACCTGATCGACCAACAACGCCGGTAGCCAAGCCGAGGACCCTGCACACTGTCCGCCGCCGCGCCCTCGCCCCGGGCCGGACGCGATGTCAGTGGCCACGGCTACGGTCATCGGCATGACCTCGATACCTCAGACCGCCCGCACGGCCTGGCTGCTGCGGGTCTCCGCCACCTCCGCCCCCCAGGACCCCGAGAGCTTCGAGCAGCAGCGGCAGCTGCTCCGCTCCGTGGCCGGGTTCGATCCGGTCACCCGCCTCTGGACGGCATTCATCGGTGAGGTCAATGTCCGGGCGCTGGAAGTCCTGCAGCAGCTCTACGACTCGGCCGGCAGGTTCGGCACCGAGGTTCGACTCGAAGCCGTCGCGGCTCCACCGTCGTGGCAGGGGCCCGTCTTCCACGACGAGAACGACCTCGCGGCGCTCGTCGTCGCGCGGGCTGACCAGGGACGGCCGCTCGGCCAACTGCACATCGCGTGAACTACGCTGAATACCTGGTCATAAGGGGTGCGGGGTGGGAGCACGGTGGACATCGAAGAGCAGATAGCGGCATCCAGGGCGTGGGAGCCCGGTGATCCGGGCCCGCGGCCGTACGACCCGGACTCGGCCTCCGTCGTGCGGACGGCCGCTGTGCTCGAGCATGTGGTCCGGATCGTGCGCGAGAGCCCGGAGGCCTCCGCCCACCTACATGCCGGATCGGATCCGGGCAGGTACCTGAGCATGACGGAGTCCTCGGCCGGTCGCGAGCGGCTCCGGCTGCAGTTCGCCGAGGATCCTGCTCTGGTGCTGTGGCTTCAGGGCACAACGGCCGGCCAGGAAGTCCTGGCCCGCGTGGAGTTGGAGTACGCGCTTGACCCGCCCGATGCGGATGTTGCTGAGACAGCGATCCGTACGGCTCCGTCCCTTCAGGTAGCTGAGGCTCGGCGACATTGGTTCGACCAGCGGGTGCTGGACTATGCCCAGTGGCAGGCGGAAGCCTCCTCTCCTCGCCGTATGGCAGGCCGGGAACGCACGCGTGTGGCGATGCTGAACGCGTTCACACAAGCACAAGGCGAGGACCGGCCTGTCCCCGACTCGGGGCGCTGAACGGTAGGACGGCTGCTCGTGCCGAAGCCGTGGGGGCACCGGCACAGTCGGCCTGGTATCCCGGGTGCCACGTCGCCCGGCAGCCGGGTTCCGGCGACAGCGCCCCCGCACCGGCGCGCGACCTCGCGGCGCGGCCCGGCCGTCTACGGGGCCCCGAGTACGTCATCGTTGGCTCCCGCTGTTCACGGAGGTGTCTGCGTTCGTGCTCGCCCGTACTTCGTGGACTTGCGCCAGCAGACTGTCGGCGGCCGCAGTCTTCGCCGCAGCCTTCGAAGCTGCCGAGGATTCACCAGCGAGAGATCGGCCCTCGCACACCGCGTGCGCCGTGCAGGTGAAGGTGGGTAGGTGATCGGGGCCCTCTCCGGTCACGGAGTACTCCAGGCCGCTGATGACACGGATCTGTGCGTACTCGTTGAGCATCGACAGGGGTGACCTGACATCAGTAACCGTCGGCGCGGGACCCCTCGTCGCGGTCAAGGCTTCGGGTGCAGGTTCCGCAAGATCCTTTGAAGGATCGGGCAACTCGGCGAGGCGGGCGAGCAGGCTGACAGCGGCCTGGTGCCTGGCTGCTTTCTTGGCCGACGCCGAGCGCGTGCTCCCGCGGACTTCACCGTCTGCGGCGGTCCACGAAGCCTGTGCGCTGAAGACGGTGTGAGGTGCCTGGCCCGTGCTGCCGTCCGCGAATCGCGGTAGCGGCAGGTCGTTGACCTGGGCGTGCACAGAGAGCACGGAGATGGCCGTCTCCGGCGCCGCCGCGATCGCCGCCAGGCAGGCGGTGCGGGCAACTTCCCAGCCTGTCCCGTCGGCGACGAGCAGAACCAGTTGCAGTTCGAGCGAGGTGAGCTGCTGGGCGGCAGCGCGCCGGCCGGTCTCTTCGACGAGGGAGGGGCCCGCGATGTTGTCCTTGCAGCCGCGCTTGAGAACCGCGTGGAAGGCCTTGCTGTCGAGCGCGGAGTAGTCGGCTGCTGCTGCCGCCGCTGCCCGCCGTGCGCGAGTGTGTGCCGACGACTTGAACGACTCCTGCTGGGCCTGGCGGTCCGCACGAGCGCCATCGTTCAGGGCTCCTGCGACACTGGAGAGTTCGTCCTCCCCGTATGGGGAGGCGCTGTTGTCGAGGTGGCTGAAGATGATTCGTTGCACGACCAAGTCGGCGTAGCGGCGCAGTGGGGACGTGGCGTGAACGTAGCCGGGAAGGTTCAGACCCCAGTGGCCACCCATGTATGGCGCGTACTCGGCTGCTTTCATGGTCATGAGGGTCCGCTGTTGCAGCGCTTCCAGACGCGCCGGAGAGCCGTCGGCGAAGGCGAGGTCGAGGTCCTCCAGGAGCTCACTTCGGGGCGGGGAAACCCTGGCGGCCGAGTGATTGCGGAACAGGACCGGCAGATCGCGCTCCGCCGCCCACGCGGCCAGTGCCGTGTTCGCGGCGATCATGCACTCCTGGACGACCTTGTAGCCGATGTTGCGTTCGAAGGCCGCAAGACGGACCACGGCGCCGTCCTCGTCGGTCGCCCAGCCACTGAGGAGGTCATACAGGGCGAGGGCGCCTTGGTCTCGACGGCGAGCGAGTAGAACCTCACTCAAGGCGGCGGCCTCCCGCAGCCCGCTGTGAAGGGGATGCTCTGGATCCCTGGTGGCGGCGGCGACTTCCTGGTGATGGACGGCCATGGCCCCGCTCATCGCCGCCCGCGCGACATCGGTGTGGCGCACGATTCCGTCGCTGGTTACGTCCAGGCGCACCCTCATGGTGGCGCACGGGCGGTCTTCGGCCAGCGTCAGCCGATCCTCCACGGGACGGGGCAGCATCTTCGCCGTCCCCCGCCATCCGCCGTATGCCGACTCCCTGCGCCGGAAAGCCTCCTGGTCGGCCGCGCTCCCCAGTGCAACGCCGGAGGCGACATCCGCGACGTACACCATGAGTTCCCAGCCGTCGTCGAGGGGACGAACGGCGATTGCATCGTCTCGGTCCACGGTGCCCCTGCTGTCGATCATGACCGGAGGAGGGGACACGGAGATGGACTGGTACGAGGCGGACTGAGCGCGAGACAACGGGAGTTCCTTCCTGGAAGCGGGGCGGCCAGTACGAGAAGATGCCCGTGAGGCTGATCGCCCACCTTCAATCATGCCGAATGGCCGCGTTGGTGTTGACGAGAACGGCATGAGCCCGCCGTACCTCCGGCCGATGCGTGCCGGGTAGTACGCGACGGGCCGCACCGTCTGCCCGGAGGAAGCCGCCGGCCCCGAGCGAGTACGACGTCATCGCGACCTGCGGGTGTCAGGGCATACGGCATGGATTTCACCCGGCGGCAGACCGGCGGTACGCGGGACCACATCAGCGCGCCGTCCCGGAGGGCCTCCGACCAGGAACCCGGGTTGTCGGCGGCGATGCTGGCCCAGAGGCGGGCGTTCGCCGCGGCGAACGCGTCGACCGCGGTGACGGGGGCAAGTTCCAGGCCGGCATCCGGCGGGCCCAGGACTCGGCGGCCTCCGGTGAGGTCCACCCGGTCGTGGAGAGCCCACTGGACCAGATCCGAACCCTCGTCGACCTGGCCGAGTCCACGCCGGGGACCTGGGAGTGCGAACTCCGCCCGGAGACCTACCTGGTGCGCCAGCGCGGGCACGAAGAGTACGAGGTGGAGGTGTCCAGCCGCCGTGTCGTGATCGACGCCGAACTGGGCACGCTGGACGATGCCCGGATCGTCATCGGAGGTTACGCCAAAGTGGTGAGCTCCGCTCTGACGACCGCCGTTGCCGTCCAGTTGCGTCACGGCTCCCCGGCCGGTGCAGTGTCCCTGGAGTGATGTCAGCGGCGCAAAGCGGATCGGCGGGCGCCGGGAGCGAAGGTCGGGCCTCGTTCGGTGGCGAGGGGCCTGTCCTCACCGGAGCGGGCTCCGCAGGAGCATGGGCGCGCGCCTACGGGGCCGCGGGAAGCACCATGCCCCCACAAGCCCCCGCCAGGCTCAGGCCGGAAGTCGATCCCCGGTCGATGGCGCTGCCGTTAATCCGTAGACGTGAGTCGGGCGTTGACGAGCTGACCTTGTACGCCAGGTAGATCAGGAACGGTGCGATCCGAGAGGGTTCTCGGTTCCATGGTTCGGGACCGGGATTGCGCCTACGGTGGCGTGTATGACAGCTCTGATCGTCGGCGGCAGCGGCTTTCTGGGGGCCGAGCTGGTCCGGCAGGCGAGAACGGCGGGGCATAAGACGGTTGCTACGTACGTGACCAAGCCGGGCGACGCCTCCTCAGCGGCGTGGTACCCGCTTGATCTGCGGGACGTTGGACGCTTGGAAGCCGTCATGGCTGAGGTGAGCCCGCATCTCGTCCTCAACGTGTCGAGTGGCGGAGCTGACTGGGCGATTACGGCAGAGGGGCCCATCCAGCTTGCGATGGCCGCGGCGAGGTACGGAACCCGTATGGTCCACGTGTCCAGCGACTCGGTCTTCTCCGGCGCCCGAGTCCACTACGACGAGTCCTGCCTTCCTGACCCCGTCACTCCGTACGGCGCGGCCAAGGCTGCGGCAGAGACCGGGGTCCTCGCCGTGCATCCGGGGGCCCTGGTCGCCCGTACTTCGCTGATCATCGGTTATGGGCGTTCCGAACACGAGCACATGGTCCACAAACTCGCCGCCGGCTGCGACGGCGCCCTGTTCATCGACGACATCCGCTGCCCGGTACACGTCGCCGACCTGGCCGCCGCACTGCTGGAACTGGCGTCGAGCGAGGCGGCGGGCATCCACCATCTCGCAGGGGCCGACGCCTTGAGCCGGCACGAGCTCGGCACCCTCATCGCCAGGCGTGACGGGCTCGATCCCTCCTGTCTGCCCACGGGTCTGCGGGCCGAAAGCATCCTTCCTGGAGCCCTCGACGTACGCCTCGACAGTCAGGCGACCCAGCGGATCCTGCGGACCACACTGCGCGGTGCCCGACGGTTCTGCACCGAGCCCGTGTGACCGTCCGCGCACCACGTCAACAATCCTGCCTCCCTGGTGGTGTCCCGGCGGAGGCTGACCTGGCATGCGCTGCCCGGCCGTACGGCTCCCGCACTCACAGAGTTCAGTGAGTGCGGGAGTGGGGGCGGCACGACGGACGGGCGATCGGCTTTTCTGGGGCGATCGAGGGGGCCTCGGTGCGCACCGTATGGGCTGTCAGCGTGAGCGCCCGATTTTCCGGGGCGTTGGCGTTGTGGCGCGGCTGCAAGAGGCTGTGCCCGCGGCGGGCGGTCCAAGTGCGGGGGCAGGGGGCAGGAGTGGCCCGCTGCTTGGTCGGCGCTGGCCGCATCAGTCACGAGGTCACGCCGCCTTGATGCTGTTGACCAGCAGCGACGCGAGGCAGTCGCGCAGTTCGTCTCGTGTTCCCCAGGCTGCGAACCCGCTCTCATGGGTGGCTGCCGACGCCAGGAGCATGACCAGGGCACCCGCCAGGACCTTCGGGCGCATCATGGACCGTGCAGAGGGACCCTGCCGCTCCATGGCCCTGTCCAGGGGAGTTCCGGCGGCGCTGAGCAGCTGGTTGCGAACCTCGACGAACCGCTCGTCCCCCTCGGCCGCTTTCGCGTCGATCGCGCGAATGACCGCCTGGTGCGTCTGCCAGAAGCCGAACAGCCGGTCGATCACCTGCCGCGCGTCGGTCAGTCCGCCAATGCCTTCCGTTGCCGCGGTGTCGGATGTCAACTGACTGCTCTCCTGGATGACGTGATGGGCAACCAGCTGAAGCGCGTCCTCGACGCTGGAGAAGTACTGGTAGAAGGTGGCGGGCGAAGTACCCGCCTGACGGGCGATGTCGATGACCTTGATGTCACGGAAGGGCTGCGAGCTCAGGAGGTGCGCGAGGGCATCGGCAAGCCGCTGCCGGGTGGCAAGGGCGCGCTCGCCGACGATACGTCCGTCGACGGCCACGGCGGGGCTGGTCGTATTGATGGTCATGGTGTCCTTCGAAACTGCTTACGGCGGGGTGGAGTTGCTGAGCGGGAGTTGCGCGCGAGAAATGGCGCGCCATCCGGCGGTCAACTGACTGCAACTCTACCGCTATAAATCCAATTAAGCAACATTCGGGAGGTGGGTGCAGGCGCAGCGGCGCGCTGTCGGCCGGAGCTCGCGGGCGGGCACCGTGGCTCGCGTAAGCCGAGCAGGTACCGGTCCGGCGTGCGGGGCGGCAGAGCGCCCCGGGGCCGCGCCGTGACGGCGCGGCCCCGCGGACGGATGGCATGAATCAGTCGAGATAGCCCTCGATCAGTTCGGCGAAGGCCTCCGGCGTGAGGACCTCCACACCCAGAGCCGCCGCGCTGACTGCCTTCGAACTCAGCCTGCCGTTCGCCGCGGTGGCAGCGACGAGGTAGTCCGTCTTGGCGGTGACGCTGCTGCCCGCCCGGCCGCCGGCCTTCTCGATCAGGGCGGTCATGTCACCGCGCCCCAGGCCGTCGAGAGGCCCGGTCATCTTTCCGGTGACGACCACGGTCTTCCCGGTCAAGGGCTTGCTGCCCACGACGCCGGAGTCTTTCTGCGGCTCGGTCATGTTGACGCCCGCAGCGATGAGCTTGTCGATGACCGGGGCCTGCTCGGCGATCTGCTGGACGATCACCGGTGCCTTCTCCGCCCCGATGCCCTCCACCCCACGCAGCGCCGCAGCATCAGCCTTGCGGATCTCCTCCATCTTGAGGAAGTAAGCGGCGATCCGGCGGGCCATGCTCCGCCCGGTGCCCAGGATGCCGAGTGCGCAGAAGATGCGGTTGAGCGGCAGCGACTTGGCGGCCTCGATCTGCTCGGCCAGCTTGGCACCACGCTTAGCGCTGCCGGAGGCGGCGGTGAGCTGCTCGACCGTGAGGCCGAACAGGTCGCCGATGTCCGCGACGGCCCCGGAGCCGACGAGGGCCTGGACGTACCGCTTGCCGAGACCGTCGATGTCGAGCTGGTCGCGCCCGGCGGCGTACTCGATCAGCGCGGGCAGGCGGCACGCGTTGCCCTTGACGCAACGCCAGCGCTTCTGGGACTTGTCGATCGCGTCCCCGCAGTTGGGGCACTTCTCGGGCAACGGAACCGGCTCGGCGCCGACCGGCCGCAGCGAGACGACCGGTGCTTCGACTCTCGGAATCACATCACCAGCCCGGTGAACGGTCACAGTATCGCCAAGATGGAGATCGCGGCGGCGGATGTCGGCCGGGTTGTGCAGCGTGGCCCGGGAAACGATGGTTCCGTCCACCTCGACCGGCTCCAGTTCGGCGGTCGGGGCGATGACCCCGGTACGGCCGACCTCCCACACCACGGCCTTGAGTGTCGTCATGCGTTCCACCGCGGGCAGCTTGTAAGCGATGGCCCAGTGCGGAACCCGGCTGCCGACCCCAGCGGCGGCCTGCTCGGCCGTGTCGTTGGCCTTGATCACCACACCGTCGACCTCGAACGGAAGCGACGGCCGCAGCGCGGCGATCTCATCCACCCGCTGCTGCGCCTCGGCCAGCGTGGCCACCACGCGCACCGAGGTGGGCGTCTCCGCGATCGTCTGAACGCCCGCGTCGGCCACCGCCTGAAGGATCTCCGTGTGGCTGGCCCCCGGCGGCAGGAACGGATGTCCGGGCAGATCGACCGCGCCGTACGCGAAGAAGGTCATGGGGAGCTGATACGAGCGGTCCTTGGCGGCAAGAGTGCCCGAGGCGCCGTTGCGCGCGTTTGCGAAGACCTTCGCGCCGTGTTCGACGCGCACCGTGTTGGCGTACTCGAACTGCGTCCGGGTGAAGAGCACTTCACCGCGGACCTCGAACGTGACCGGCTGGGGGAGCTGGACCGGCAGTCCGACGATGGTGCCGATGACGTGGCTGACGTCTTCGCCGTGGCTGCCGTTTCCACGCTTGAGGACCTGGGCCAGCAGACCGTCCTGGTAGCGCGCGACGATGGCGTTGCCGTCCAGCTTCACCTCGGTCGCCCAGCCTCCGGACACCGGGCGGCCCAGCCGTCGATCCACGGACGCCCCCCAGGAATTGAGTTCCGCCGGGCTGAAGACGTTGCTGAGCGACAACAAGCGCGTGGTGTGAGCGACGTCTCCGGCCGGGCCCGCACCTGCGCCCACCTTGCCGGTCGGGGAGTCGTCCACCACATCCTCCGGGTGGTCCGTCTCCCAGGCCTCGATGTTGCGGACCAGCTGGTCGTAGGTCGCGTCATCGAGCGGGCTGTCGCCGTCGCCGTAGTAGGACGCGGCGGCCTCACGGGCCTGTCGCACGGCGGTCTGGTACTCGGAAGAGCTGGAAAATGCCCTTCCGGCGGCAACGGTAGTCATGGGTGTGAATCCTTTCGCAGGGGTCTGACAATGGGCCGGCAGCGCTGGAGCAGCGCTGCCGGAGGAGCGGGAGGACCGTCGGCTGACGGGCTGCCCGAAGGTCGGCGTGAGGGGGATCAGCGCTGGGCTGCGGGACACCTGTTGGCAACGGCGGTGGCCAGGTGGGCCAGCTTGGTACGGAGGGTCAGGGACGTGGCGACGTAGTCCGCTGTCGCCTCGGGGTGTTCCGTGTCGAGCAGCCATTCCTCCACGAGGGCGAGGCGGCTGCGCAGCGTGGTCTGCTGCTGCGCGAGCTGGGCGGGGGCCGGGTCTACTGGTGCGGGTAGCTCAGGAGCGCGGCCGGTGACGGGGGCCAGGACCACTGCGGTGAATCCGCGAGGCAGGCCGGTTTCAGGGTTGTCGGCGGCGAGTGTCTCGGCGTCCTGGAGAGCGAGAGCAGCATCGACCGGCACGTCGGTGGCCGCAGTGCTCGCCGGGTCGGCGAACTGTTCGCTGTCGACGAAGGCCAGGACTGCGATGTCGAGCAGATCCGTGATGTGTTCCAGAGCGTTACGAGCCGGGCCGGGCTTGGTCCGGTGCCGGACGACGGCCGCGAGAGCGTCGGCGACCACAGCAGCGTGCTGCGCGGGAGTGGTGGTCAAGGAGAGGTTCCTCAGAAAGAGCGGGGTGTGGTGAGAAGGGCGGAGGACGCCCGCCTGCGGGCCACCGCTGAGGTTCAGTGCCGACGGCCGGGTTTCAGGTGACCAGGCGTCCGTTGCGGTAGCGCGCGCATGGCGGCAATGAGCAGCCGGGGAGCAAATCGGTGACGATGCCCGCCGGGGCCCCGGGGACTGTCGCGAACCCGACTCCAAGATCGAGACGCTTGACGGCGCTCAGGTGGCCGGGCATCTTCCGCTCCTGCAAGGCAGGGCCGGGCAGCGCGACGATGAGACGTTCCTGCCCCGCGCTGTAGCCGAGCCGTGTGTAGAACGGGGTCATCGCGGGCGGGTGTTCCAGAGTCAACAGACGGAGCCCTGCGTGGCGGCCATGCTGCTCCGCCATGTTCAACAGCGCGGTCGCGATGCCGTGGCCGCGGTGGCCGCTCGCCACCGCCACGCCCCCGATGTACAGCACGCTGCGCACCAGCGACGGGCGCAGTGGATGAGTGTCAGTCCAGCGCGGCGGGCTGGCCATGAGTGCGCCGACGACGCGGTCACCGCTTCGGGCGATCAGGCACAGGCAGTCCCCGTGCGTCAGCCTTCCCGGCCGTAGCGCCAGGGCCGTCTGAACGAGGGGCGGCACGGGGTGTCCTGGGTTGACCAGGGACAGAAGGTCAACAAATGAGTCGACGTCACGGAAGCGGGCGCGCCCGATCCGGATTCGGGGTGATGGATCGGAGCGATCGGAAAGATCGATTTCGGGCATGCGGGGCGGGGTCCGTCCGGGTGCGAAGCGGGAGATGCCGTAGGGAGCGGGGATGCGGGTGCGCGTCAGCCCAAGCGGCGGAGTGAGGCGCCCGCCAATGCTCAACCTGCGTGTGTAAATCCATTTATGCAACCTCAGAGGTTGCCTGGCCGGGCGGGCCGCTGGACGGCCCGCCCGAGACTGCCGGCCGGTTCAGGCGGCGAGGGTCACGCGAGGCCGCTTGCGCGCGGAACTCTGGCCCGCCGGGGGGACTGCGCGGTCGCCGCGCACCATCTCGGTGAATGCTGCGCCTGGGCTGAACTTCACCTTCTTGCGCGCGGGGACCAGGACCGTGTTGCCGGTCTGGGGGTTGCGTGCCCGGTGAGCGGGGGTGGTGACGGCCTGGAGGGTGCCGAATCCGGTGACGGAGACGGCGTCTCCGCTGACGACGCGTCGGATCAGGGTGTCCAGCACGACGTCCAGGGCCGCGGCGGCCTCCGGCTTGGAGATGCCGCCATTGGCTGCGATCTCGTCGATCAACTGCTGCTTGTTCAAGGTGGGCCTCTTGGGTGTGGAGCGTCTGCTTTCGGAGAAGTGGCGCACGCCCTCCCTCCGATGCCTCTAACTCTACTGCCATAAATCCATTTACGCAACTTCATGACGAAGGGTGTGTGACCTCGTCCTGCCGGGCGACCGTGTGGGGATCGGCTCGCTGACCGATCGCGGTGA
Source organism: Streptomyces sp. NBC_00582 (assembly GCF_036345155.1). GTDB lineage: Bacteria > Actinomycetota > Actinomycetes > Streptomycetales > Streptomycetaceae > Streptomyces. The sequence goes on along the minus strand of NZ_CP107773.1, from coordinate 25,091 downwards.
CCATCTCCTCGCCGTTCCGACAACCACCTGGTCCGTGCAGGCCCGCTGCGGCGGGCCTGACAGATCATCGGTGAACGGGCAAGATCAGGGGCTATGAACGCTGGAGAGATACCCGAGCATCCGCCGATCTACGACCGTCTGGTCAAGGAGCGCGGCGACGTCCTGGCCGAGACTCGGAGCGCGGCCGAGCAAGCACAGCTTCATGCGCGGCAGGCACTGGACTGGAGCGGCCTGCGGCCGGCACCTCAGCAGAGCGTGGAACAGGGAGAGCGCTCCTTCTCCGCTTTCGGCTGAGCCGGCGTAGGCCTCACCCCATCTCATGTCCCCTTCCGGCGCCACCACCGGTGCCGGGTCGCCGGGGGCAGCGCCGGAGGATCCGGCACGTGGGGCGGAGTCGTCATATCCGGAGCCAGGCCCACCCGGTCCGGGTGAACGCAGACCGGGACCTCGTCATGCGTGTAGCGGTGTCCGTCCTTGGGACACAGCCCGTAGCCGGCCCGTGGCTCGGGCGCGGCGTTCGTCACGCCTGAGCGCCCATTCCGCCCGGGGCTCGTCTTCCAGGGGCCAGAATGCCGCATCCGGTACCAGGCTCGGGCGTCGAGTGGAAAGACCTCCTGAAGGAAGGCTTGATCGAAACTGCGCCCGAATCGCTGAAGGCCCCTGGAGCGGCGGCTACCGGTTGTCCTCGGCGGCGGGCACGTTCTGGTCAGCGATGACGCGGAGGTACGCAAGGGCGTCGGCCTTGCGCGAGATGGGGTCGGAATAGCTCCGGCCGCCATCACTGGAGACGATCCAGCCGGTGTAGTCAGCGCCGTCGAGGCTGGGCGAGTGGCGGTTGGCCTCGGCCAGGATCGGGGTGCCGCCCACCCTCGGAGTGCCGTCCTCCCACGCCAGGTTGCTGTGTAGCCAGAGCAGCGGGCGCGGGTTGTTGGCGACGGCGAGGTAGTGGCCGTGATGCAGTTCGACGACGCGGTACGGAGCGGACACCTTGGCAGGGTCCACGTCGAGCATCTGCCAGGTTTCGACGGCCTGTTCGTAGTGGGCCAGCAGCTCGGCCGACTCCTGGGAGCGGAAGTACTCAGCCATCCAGGTACGGGCCGTGTCGACGGAGTCGGTGCCGTGGGTGTGCCGGTACCAGCTGTGATTCCATTCCTGCAGACCCGCGGCGGACAGGTGCTCGTCGGCGAACTCGATGCGGACCGGCTGAGGACCGCTGTGGAGGTGGGTGACCCGGAGAACGACCTCGTCCACGGCTGCGTATTGAATGTCACGCTGCCCCCGGCGGCTGCGGCCGGTGATCGGGTTCTTGCGGGTGAACTTGATGTGCTCGGCGAGCATGCTCGCTCCGGTTCGGTGGAAGTGAGCCCCGGTTACGGGGCGGAATCGGTTGCGGAGGTCTCGCGCGTGGAGACGAAAGCTCACGCGGAGGGCGCCCCCCGGGGTGGTCGCGACAGGCGCTCGGCCAGCCAGGCCGGTCCTGCTCGCCGGCCGCGTGCAGACGCGGGCACACCTGCAGAGCGTAGGCCGCACAGGAAGGATGGAGCGGCGGTTCCAGGTAGTACTGGGCGTCCGCCTTGCCAATGAACGCCAACTGCTCCGTGGCTGCGATGTCCTGCGTGCACAGGCCGCAACGCCGCTGGGTCATGAACTGTCTCTGCCTGACCGGGCAGTACTCCGCGAATGCAGGGGTTCCGCGCCCAGGCGTGCACTGGCAAGTGACGTGGCTCATCGCTGTTGGTTACGAGGATCGAGCCGTCATCGTCTGCCGGGCATCAGACGATGTTGCCGGGCACCGGCAGTCCGGCTCTGTTGCGAGGCAGTCGGGCGACGCGGGACGGCATGCGGATAGTGCGCCGAGAAGTGCTCATGAGTGACTCCGGCGGGAAGTGGGTGGTCGGTGAAAATGGGTGCTCCTGGCGGGACTCGAACCCGCGCCGGGTAGGTGGGCTTGGGAAACGCGCTTCCCTGCCGGGGGCTGAGGTTCCCCAACCCTGGGGCTTTTGGCTTGCCAGGGCCCGGACCCGGTGCATCCGCAACCGTCCCACCATGTCGCCGTTCCGTTTTACGGCCGCTCTTCCTTCTGAGCTACAGGAGCCTGTCTCCCATGGGAGATGACCCAACTATACGGCGATAAAATCAATTAAGCAACTATCTTCAGTGTCCCTCGAACAAAAAAGACCCTGTCTAGAAGTGGGAGCGGCGTCACCCGTCACACCATCCAACGGCGGACTGTTCCCCGACTCGGCGGCAGCCATCATCAGACCCTCACCCGCAACGGGAAGGGGAGGCGCCGTGCCGGTCTTCCGCCAGATCACCACCTGCACCGAGCCGTCGACCTTCGTCATCGAACGCCGCACCCGGGCGCAGGATCGTCCGTTGAACTACCGGCTGGAGCTCGACCGACTTATCTCACCTGAGCGTTACCGCGCCGATGGCGGAACTGTCGGTGTAGCGTCATGGTCAGATGTCATGGTTCCGAAGTACCGGTTCTCCCCCGTGGAGCGTGCGCACGGGGGATTCTGCTGTTCAAAGTCTCTGAGGACCAGGGCGATCACCTCCGGTTCTCGCACGGTGCGGGAACCGACTTCGAGTCCCCTTGGAGGGCAAAAATGGCCAGCGGAACCGTCAAGTGGTTCAACTCGGAAAAGGGCTTCGGCTTCATCGAGCAGGATGGCGGCGGCCCCGACGTCTTCGCCCACTACTCCAACATCGCCAGCTCCGGCTTCCGTGAGCTCCAGGAAGGCCAGAAGGTGAACTTCGACGTCACCCAGGGCCAGAAGGGCCCCCAGGCGGAGAACATCACCCCCGCCTGAGTCTGCCTCTACACGACACCCACCCCGCACCATGAGCGTCGCGGGGTGGGTGTCGTCCGTCTTGCTCCGTTCCCTGATCGGGTGCACGGATCGCCTGACGGCCGCCAGGCCGATGCGCGATGATCACCCCTCCGTACTTCGAACGGCGAAGGGGACGTGTCATGGCCAAAGGAACGCGGATCACCGGCGAGGCGCGCGACAGGCTCGCGGCCGACTTGAAGAAGAAGTACGAAGGCGGAGCAAGTATCCGGGCGCTGGCCGAAGACGCCGGCCGCAGCTACGGCTTCGTCCACCGCATCCTCACGGAGACCGGCGTCACCCTCCGAGGCCGGGGCGGCGCCACTCGGAACCAGACTGGCGCCTGAGCCCGGCCAGCGGACATGCTGACTCCTGGTCCGTCGACACCGCTCAGCCCGCTACGGATCCTGGACGGTGCTCGCGGCGGCGTAGTTCGCGGTCGTCTCGTCCTTGGAGCCACGCGAAGATCCGAGCGCCCCGCTTGTCCTCGTCCGGGTACGAAGCAGCCTCGGGCATCTCATGTTCGTGGTCTCGGTACTGATACGTCACCACAGGCAGGAGCTCGCCGGCGCTGCGGCCGGTGACCGACATGACGTAGACGTAGTCCTCGCCCTTCCACAGTCCTCCGTGCCCGCCGCTGGCGCGCGCGATTTCCGTGTGGGTGAGCAACATGGTGTGGCCGAGCGGGAGCTTTTTGGCGTGCGAGGGCCACGCCGTGCGCAAAGCAAACCGTGAGCTGCACACGACTTGGCGGTCGGCTCAGTACGCCGCCCGGTGACGCCACGTCCGCCGCTGACGCACTTTGCAAAGTACGGCTTGTCTCTCGGAGCAGGTCAGAATGCGGCGTCGACGGTGAACGGACGGGCGGCCGGCTTCTTCCCATGGGCGGCCGTGAAGACGAACGGCAGGAAAGCCCGACCTCCGTCGGTCAGGTGGAGGCCCACGCCGGGATGCCCCGGTGAGGCGGAGTAGCCGTACGCGCTGGCGATTTCGGGGGCGTGGGCACTCATGAGGACGGCAGCCAGGTACAGCTCGGCTCGCGGCGGTGTGATCTTCCCAGCCGCGTCGTAGAGCTGCGGAAGGGGCGGTGCGGACGAGGTGGTCTGGGCAGGTTCGGCGCTTGTGGCGTTGGCGGTGGTGATCCCGATCCAGAGCCGGGCGCCGCTGCTGAAAGAGATCAGGAGCCCGCTGGGGCGGCGGCTGCCGTCCGTCCACGCGGTCGCGGAGGTGATGTCGGGGCCCTTGGCGAGGATCTCGGCACACAGCTCCTGTACCTGCTCAGGGCCCATGGCTGCCGCCTCTCAGGTGTCGAATGGGTGTCTCGTCAGCCTAGGCGGGAGGTCTGACATCGCGGCGTCGCGCGGGTGCCGACCGGGCGAGGGCGGCGGGGCGTAGGGCATCGGCGCCGAATCGGGTGCGTGCCTTGTCGGCGGCGGCTTCGAGTTGGCGGGCCTTGTGGTCGGCGGGGTCGAAGGTGAGCTGGTGGTGGGCTCCTTCGGCCTGTGCGAGGGCTTCGGCGCGGAGGGCGAGACCGCGCACTCGCGCCCGTTGGAGGCCCAGTGCGGCGTAGAGGTCGTACGCGGTGCGGCATAGCTGCATGGAGTGGTTGGTGGCCTCGGGGAGTGTGCGAGCGCGGTGGGTGCTCGTGTGGTCGGCGTAGCGGACGGTCAGGGCGATGCGGCGGCAGACCTGGTTTTCGCCGCGCATCCGGAAGCCGAGCTGCTCGACGAGGTGGAGGACGGCCTGGCGGTGGCGGTCGGGATCGAGCTCGTCGTGGGGGAAGTCGACGGCGGCGGAGCAGGACCGTTCGGGCTGCTGACGTACGACGGGACGCTGGTCGATCCCGTGGGCGCGTTCGTGCAGGAGGCGGCCGGCGGCGGTGCCGAGGATCTTCTGGGTGGTCAGGAGTGGGGTGTCGGCGAGCTGGCCGATGGTGGTGATCCCGTAGCGGCCGAGCGTGGCCGCGGTGGCGGCACCGACGCCGTACAGGGCGGCGACAGGGCGGGGCCGGAGGAAGGCCCTGACGGCGGGGTCGGTGGTGTCGATGCAGGTGATGCCGCCGGGGGCGGTGGCATCGGTGGCCATGGCGGCGATCATGCGTGAGCGGCCCCCGCCGATGGTCAGGTTCAGGCCGAGCAGAGCAAGGGCCCGCAGGCGTACGAGTTGGGCGAGCCCGTGCGGGGTGCGGTCGAAGAAGCGCAGGGCGCTGCCGATCTCGAGGTCGGCGGAGTCCGGTTCCAGGGCCTGGACGGTGGGGGTGATGTTCTCGAGGAGTTCGAGGAGCTGGGGGTAGAGCGCCGGGTCGGGGTGCGGGGCCGCGTGGGCATGGACGCGTAGGACGTAGCGGTGGTTCATGGTATTCAGCCGGCCGATCCGGGACTGGTGTAGGCCTTGAGGTTCGCGGTCCGATCGCCGGCGGGCAGCAGATCAGCCCAGGCCTGGAGCTGCGCGCCGTTCGGCAGATGAAGGACTCGAGCCGGCGCGGCGGCGGCAGGCGGCGCTGCCTCGCCGAGGAGTTGCTGGACGGCGTCGGGCCCCTGATCGCGGCGGGCGGCGGCCAGGTCTTCCAGGTCCCAGGCTCGTTCCCCGACCACGGTCGCTCGCTGGCCGCGACGCTGGACCTTGCCGCGCACCAGCAGGAGCGCGCTGTGGAACACGGTGGCTGCGACGGTGTCGTGGCTGGAGTCGAAGAAGGCGATGTCGGTCAGGCCGCTGCCGTCGTCGAGGGACGTGAAGATCACGCGCCTTCCGCTGGCGATCGGGGGCGTTTGTGTGGCGGCGCGTACGCCGGCGACGAGGACCGGCTGGCCGGTGCGCAGGGTGGACAGGCGGCGGGAGCTGGTGACGGCGAGTTCGCGCAGGAGCTGGTGGTGGTGCTCCATGAGGTGGGCCGAGACGTCGATGCCCAGGACGTCGAGTTCGGCGGTGAGGCGTTCGCGGGAGGTCATTTCGGGCAGGCCGGATGGTGCGGCACTGAGCGGGCTGGTGTGGTCGAGGGGGAGCTGGCCGTCGTCGAGGGGGCGGTTGCGGGTCTGGCGGTGCAGTTCGGTGATCTGCAGCAGCAGGTCGCGGCGGGTGGCGGTGCCGCGCAGGGTGTCCAGGGCGCCGATGTTGACGAGGTGCTCGGCGACCGAGCGGGCGGGACGGGCGCGCTGCCACAGTTCCTGGACGCTGGCGTACGGCTGGCCGTTGACGATCCGCCGGGTCTGTTCGTCGGTGATGCCGCGGACCTCGGCCAGGGAGAGGCGTACTGCGAAGGTGCCGTCGTCGGCGGGCTCGATGCGGTGGGTAGCGGCGGAGCGGTTGATGTCGACGCCGCGGACCTGGATGCCGTGGCGGCGGGCGTCGGCGACGATGACCCTTTTGGGCCACATACCCGGGTCGTGCTGGAGGACGCCTGCGTACAGGGCTGCCGGGAAGTGCGCCTTCAAATAGGCAGATTGAAGGGCAGGAACGGCAAAAGCGACAGCGTGAGCGCGGGCAAATCCGTAGGCTCCAAAGGCCCGCAGCTTCTCCCAGACCTGCGTCACCACGTTCTCGCTGTAGCCGCGGGCCAGGGCCCGGTCGCGGAACCACGCCCCCACTCGCGGCAGCCGATTGGCGTCGCCGAGGGCGCGGCGTGCCAACTCGGCGAGGGCGTCGTCGCAGCCCGTCATGCGTGCGACGATCTTGATGATCTGCTCGTGCCAGATGAGCACGCCGTAGGTGTCCGACAAGATCGGCTCCAGATCGGGGTGCGGGTAGGCCGGCGGGTTGCCGTGCCGGGCGGCGATGTATTCGGCTGGCATGCCGCCGGCCACTGGTCCGGGGCGGAAGAGGCTGATATCGGCGATGACGTCCTGCACGTCGCGCGGTTGCAAACGGGACAGGAGGTCCATTTGTCCGGGGCTCTCCAGGTTGAAGACGGCGACCGTGCGGGCGTCCTGGATGAGCTTGAAGGCGAAGTAGTCGTCGAGCGGGACCTGGTCGAGGTCGAGGTCCTGGCCGGTGGCGCGCTTGATCTCGGTGATGGCGTGGGCCATGGCGGACTGGATCCTCATGCCGAGGACGTCGAGTTTGATCAAGCCGAGATCCTCGACGTCCATTTTATCCGCCATGAGCATGTCGAAGTTGCCGCCGGCGGTGGGCTGCACGGGCAGACGGGTGCGCAGCGCGGCGTCGGAGATCACGACACCGCAGGGGTGCATGGCGATGCCGCGCGGCAGGGCGTCGAGTCCTTCGGCCAGTTCGAACAGGGGCCCGTAGCGTTGCGCCTGGGCGGCGAGAGCTTTGAGTTCGGGCAGTTCGGCCAGGGCGGCGCGGATGTCGCGGGCGCGGATGTGAGGGAAGGCCTTCGCGATGCGGCCGACGTCGCCAGGGGCGATACCGAGGGCGAGTCCGGTGTCGCGAAGGGCGTGCCGGGCCCGGTAGGTCTCGGGCATAGCGGTGACGGCGACTCGGTCGTGGCCGTACCTGGCGAAGATCTTGTCGTAGACCTCGAGCCGGCGGTCGGCTTCGACGTCGAGGTCGATGTCGGGCAGGTCGGTTCGGCGCATCGAGAGGTAGCGCTCGAAGACGAGGTGGTGGTCGAGGGGGTTGGCGACGGCGATGCCCAGCAGGTAGTTGGTCATCGAGCCGGCGCCCGAGCCGCGGGCCGCGACCCTGATTCCCATCTCGCGTACGTCGTCGACGACGTTGGCCACGGTGAGGTGGTAGGTGTCGTAGTGGAGCCGACCGATGATGTCCAGCTCGTGCTCCAGGCGGGCACGGGCGGCGTCCGAGCGGTCGAGGCCGCGGCGGATGAGGCCGGCTTCACAGCGGTCGCGCAGCACCCGGGCGGCGTCCGCGGTGTCGGTGGCGCCGACGACGTGCGGTTCGGGGAGGTGCGGGCGGCCCAGGCCGAGGTCGGCGCGCGGGTCCAGGGTGCACTGCTGCGCGACGGCGGCCGTCTCGGCGAGGAGCTGGCGTGCGCGGCGCGGATCCGCGCCGGATGCGAGCACGATGCGGTCGGCTGCCGCGGCCATCTGCCGGGGCCCCTTGAGCCAGCGCTCACCGGAGTCCAGACGGCGCCGGTCGATCGGGCGGAGCAGGCGGGCGGCGTCGAGGACGTCGGCGATCCTGTGCTGTTCGGGGTTGGCGTACCTGACTGCGTTGGTGAGGACTGCTGGGATGCCCAGGTCATCGGCGAGGCCGACGGTGCGGGCGGCCAAGCGCAGGGAGCCGGGTCCTGTGCCGCTCAGGCCGTGCCAGACGGCGGCCAGCCGCAGGTTGGGGCCGAAGATGTCGCGCCAGGGCGCGAGCAGTTCCCGGCCGTGGTCCGGGCGGCCGGCGGACAGCGCGCGGGCCGGTTCGGAGGCGGGGCCGAGCAGGGCGGTGAGGCCGTCGACAGCGTGCGCACGCAGCAGGTCCCAGGTAGCCACCGGGTAGCCGTCGGTTGGCGTGGCGTGCGCGGCGGACAACAGGCGGCACAGCTGGGTCCAGCCTGCCCGGTTGTGCGCGAGGAGCTGGACGCGCAGCTGCGGCTCGCGGACGTGGGCGCCACCGCGAACCGGGGTGCGGTGTCGCTCGGTGCGCGCAGCCGTCAGCGGGGCGACGGCCATGTCGACACCGAGGACGGGCCGGACGCCGTGCTGCTCGCAGGCCTTGGCGAAGCGGACGAATCCGGTGACGGTGTCCCGGTCGGTCAGCGCCAGGACCCGCATGCCTCGCTCGGCGGCGGTTTCGACGAGGGCGGCCGGGGAGGAGGCGCCGTACCGGGGCGAATAACCGGAGGCGACGTGCAGGTGCGCGAAGACCTCCATGGCGTCCTCCGCTCGCGACTCGTCCCATCGGTGTGCTCGCACCCCTCCATTTTTCGAACGTGTGTGCGATGACTGTAGCGCGAGAGTTCACGGGACGGGAAAGGGAGCAGTGCGCATTCACCCACCCGGAGGGCACGGCTGGCGCGGGCCGTACGGTCCGGTCGAGCCGATCTCCCCCTGGATGGCGGGAGTTGACGCTGGGGCTCATGCGCCGACGAGCCGACACCGGGCAGAGGCTCTGATTGACTGGCCGCCAGTCGGGTGGGGAGGGGCGGCACATGGACTTGTTCCGGCGCGGGAAACGGTACGAACGGGCCCGAGCTGCCGCAGCGGCCGCCCGGGCGGCGCAGTGGGGCGGCGGCCCGGAGGGGGAGGCGCTGGGCGACCTCCACAGCTTCCGGGACGAGGTCCTGGCGCTCACCGCCCTTCCCCCGGACGTCGAAATCCTGCTGTCGGACCTGGCCGTCGGCTGGGAGGACGTCACGCCGGAGCTCCCCGCCCTGACCGTCCTGCCGATGATGGAAAGCCGGGGACTCGTCGCCCTGCCCCGGGGCGGCGACGGAGTGCGGCGGATCACGTTCCCCGGACGGCTGCACGCCCTCATCTCCTCCCACCGCACCCCGGAGGAGATCCGCGCCGGGCACCGCCGCGTCCTCGCCCGGGCCGTCACCCTGCCGCCGGAGGGCGGCCACTGGTGGCAGCTGCCGGTCGCCGAGACCTACCTCTGGCACCACCTGCCCTGGCACATCGCCGCCCACGACCGCGCCGCCGCCGTACGACTGGTCCAAAACCCCCGCTGGCAGGCCGCGAAGGTCAGGGTCTGCGGCGTGGCCGCATTCCGCGCGGAGCTGGCGATGTTCGACACCCCCGAGATCGACGCGGCCCGCCGGGCCGTGGACCGCGTCGCCCACCGCCTGGAGCACCGCGCCTGCCCGGACCCGGTTCTCCGGGCCGGGCTGCTGCTCGACGCCCTGGCCGACGAGGCCGTCCTGCGGGCGGAGGCCGAGCTCCTCCGGCAGGAGCTGCGGGAGGAGGCCCCGGGGCGCGTCGCCACCGACCTGACGTCAGCCCTGGTGGGCGTGCTGCCGTCCCCGTCGTATGTCAAGGACGTCGCCCTGGCGGCGGACGGCAGCTGGCTGGTGACGGCCTCGGGCCACAAGGCCAGCCGGATCCACGACGTCGCCGACCGGAGCGTGCGGCACGTCCTGGGCCCGACCGAGGGGATCCACGAGGTGTGCGCGATCACGCCGGACGGCAGCCGGGTCATCACCGGAGACTACGACGCCGCCCGCTGGTGGGACGCCGCCACCGGCCGGCGCCTGCGGTCGGTCGACGGCTGGACCACCCAACTCGCCCTCGACCCAGGCGGTGCCTGGGTCGCCACCGACACCTCGCCCCGCCCCGCGGTCATCGACAGCACGACCTACGCGATCAGACGGCTCGGGAAGAAGTCGGAGCCCCGCACCCACGTCAGCGCCATGGCCTGCTCCTCGGACGGCCGGACCGTCGCCGTCAGCGACCTGAACGGTCGGATCCGGCTGTGGGACCCCGTCTCCGGCAAACTGCAGGCCGAACTCCCCAGGTCACCGGGGACCGTCTACCGCCTGGCCTTCGCCCCCGACGGCAGCTGGCTGGCCGCCGTCACCCTGGACGGGGTCCGGATCCTGGGTCTGCCCGGCGGCCGGGAGCGCCTGCACATCCCGGGCTCGCACCGGTTCGCCGTCGGCGACGGCGGCCGCTGGCTCGCCGTCCCGGGGGACACCGTCCGCATCCACCGGACCGACACCGGCGAACTGCTCGGCGAGTTCACCCCGGACCGCCGCGGCGAGGACTACCACGTGCGGACCTCGCCCGACGGCCGGTACCTGGCCACCTGGTACCTGGGCAGCGCCTCCATCCTTGTCTGGGACGCCCGACGGCTCGTCCGCTGACACACAGGGACAGCGCAGGAGAGCCGCCCGGTGCCGGCCCTTCACGCCCGCCATCGAGACCCTCCGCAGCCCGATCCCCGATCCCCGCTCCCCGGCACTCGCAGCCGCCCCGACGGCCCGATCCACATCGCCGTCCAAGTACACCGCGGCGACGAGTGGGACATCCTCACCGGCAGCCCCGTCCCGGACGGCCAACTCGAGGTGCGCGCAGCTGCTGGTCGCCGATGCCGTTGTAGACGGGCTGGGCCCAGTCCTTGCCGAGGGCGGGGATGCGCAGGACCTCGGCGATGCGGCCGCCGGGACCGTTTCCGGTCTTGCAGCCCCCGCGTGCTCGCCCTGGGCTGCTCGGCGTGCACCAGCTGGATGAGACGCTCACCTTCCGCAGCCTGATCACCCGTTCCCGGGCTTCACTGGGCGTCATGGCCGGCATCATAGGCCACTCGATCACCATGGCCAGGGAAAGGCGAATCCCGGCCGCTGCGGACTGAACCTCACTGCTCGGTGAGGACCTCCATGACGGTGGCGAGACACGGATGACGTTCAGTGCATCTCTGTGCTCGAGGAGGCGGCCGCAGTCAGAGGTACGGGATCCGGCATGGTCCGGGGCGCCGCGGCGAGTGCGTGGAGGCGGGCGGCCATGCCCTGCGGGCCGAGCGCCGCCAGCGTCCACAGTGCGCTGATCTGCCGGCCGGTGGACCAGGTCCCGGTTGTCGGCAGCTTGAACGGTGCCACGGCGATGTTCTGAGCCGCGAACGGGGTCTGGTCGAGGTAGGTCATGCCGCCGGTCCCGCACAGGTACGCGCGGGCACCGGTTGCGGCGGCCAGGTCGGCGAGCCGCTGGGAGCGGCCCGGGCGGGTGGGCAGTTTGCTGCTGGCCATGATCTTTCCGCGCCAGCCGAGCAAGTCCAGCAGGAGGCGGGTGGATATCTCGGCGACCGTCGCGGTCCGTCCGGCGGCGAAGGCATCCAGCACCGGGCCCAGGGCCCGGGCGAGGGCCGGCCAGTGGGCGCTGCTCCCGTAGTGCTGGCGCAGCATGCCCGCAGTCCTGCGGCGGGCGAGAACCACGTCGTCGATCAGCGCGTCCCGGATGAGGGTGGACCGTCCGCTGGGCAGGCGGGTGGGGATGGTCAGCCACTGCTGGCGGGCCGGGTCGTCGAGGCCGGCGAGGCGGGCTCGGTGCTGGTAGTCGCGGCGGGTGAACTGCACATCGTCCAGGACGATCCAGTAGTCCGCCGCGAACAGCTTGGCCAGCGTGGTCAGCCGTGGAAAGAGATTCGGCTGGTGGATCGCGCACAACCCGCCTGGGGCGGGCAGTTCACGAGATGAGGCGGCTGGTGAAGCCGTCGCGGATGAGGGACTCGTACGCGGCATGCACGTCCTCCGGGACTTCCTGCTCGATGGCGAATCCGAGCTTCGGATACTCGATGACCCGCTGGAGGTCGCCGACGAGCATGTCCAGGACGAGCTTCTCGTCGCCGATGGACTTCAGGTAGTCGTCGAATTCCAGCGGCTCCGATGCGCACAGGATCTCGACGTCGGGCCACAGCTCGCGAGCGGTGGCGAACGACCGCCGCTCCATGTAGGGCTTGGAGACCAGCAGCACCGTCAAGGGGTGGATGCCGGCGGCGGCGAGGACCTCGCGCGCCAGGGTGATGTTCTGCCCGGTGTTCGCCGCGTTCGGCTCGAGCAGAATCGCCTCGGCGGGGACGCCGAGGTCGATGGCGTGCTCGCGGAAGTGGACAGCCTCGCCGCGGGGGAAGACCTTGGTGGTGGTGGGGCTGTTGCCGCCGGTGAACACTAGGGTCGGGAAGAGTCCGGAGCGGTACAGTCCGGCGGCGTGCGTGGCGACGCCGAGGTCGTGGCTGCCCAGTCCGATTGCCACGTCGGCGGGCCGCAGCTCGTGCTGCATCTGGTGGTAGTCCCAGATCAGCTTGGCCTGGCGCCACTGGTCCTCGGTGATGGCCTGCTGGTTGTCGCTCACGTTTGTGTTCTCCCTGGTCACCGTTGCCGGGGGCCGGTCGGCCCCTCGCTCATGGCCTTGATGCCCTCGATGCTGCGCAGTTGGTGCACGAGTCCGTACTGCGCGGCCTCCTTGGCGGCCTGGTCGAGGACGAGGTGTCCATCATCCCGGGTCGCCGGATCGGAGAGCAGGATGTGGCCATGAGCGGTGTCCAGTCGCACGCGTTGCATCGGTGACTCGGTGGTCCTGCTGCTGCGGGCGATGTCGATGAAGTGCAGGGCCTGGGTGAGGTCGCCGGCGCCGCGGCGGGCGAGAGCGAGTTTCTGGTGGGCCACCGACCAGTCGTCCGGTTCGGTCAGATCTTCGAAGTCGCGGGTGGCGGCCTGCATGACGCGGGTCGCGTAGTCGTGCTGGCCGTCCTTGCTCAGCGAGGTGCCTACCCACAACTTCGCGCGGGCGCGGTCGCGCCGGGAGAGCCGGTTGTCGACGGCGAGGGTCTCGTAGTGGCGGGCGGCGAGCTCCAGCTTGCCGGACATCTCAGTGACGACCGCGAGGGAGAGGTCGAGCTGGGCGACGCGCCGAGGGATGTCGAGCTGAGTGAAGACCGCGCGGGCGTCGGCGTAGGAGTGGTGGGCGGAGAGCGGGCCGAGCACGGCGCCCTGGTCGCGTTTGAGATCGCCGAGCAGAGCGGTGGACCGGGCGAAGAGATACAGGCCCTTGTCGTCCAGTTCAGGTGCCTTGAAGCGGGTGAGCCATCGGTTCAGGAGGCTGTCGGCGAAGGTGAAGTTCTGCCGGGACAGGGCGACGACGACCCGGTCGAGGTCGTCGACCCAGCTCTCGTATTCCCAGGCTCTGGGGCCGGAGGCGGTGATGCGGTGCCATCCGGCGCTCGGCCCGGTGCTGGTCATCTCGGACAGGAGCGTTTCGAACCGCAGGTGGACGGCGGCGTCCGCGCGGCTGAGGGCAGTGTCGAGGATGGCCTGCGTGTCGGGTCGGGGCTCGGTGTCGGCGAGCTTGCTCTCCCACTTGGACACGGTCGCGACGGCCAGGCCGAGTTGCTGGGCGAAGGCCCGCACGCTCAGGCGCAGGGCGGTCCGCAGGGCCTTGGCCTCCAGGCCGGTCCAGTGGTGCACGGTCGCCACGCGTCACTCCCTTCCACCGGTCATCGAAGCAGATCCGCCCGGTCGGCGGGACAGAAGTGGAACGGAAGTAGAACGGCCGGTGGTTGGCGAGGAGTTGGGGAGCGGCCACGCTCAGAGCGTCCCCTTCTTTGTCGAGCCTTTGGACGGTCACCAGCATGGAACCCCTCACCGAGCATCGCCCGGTTAACGGCCTGGTCGTGTACGGCTTCCTGCGGCTGGTGCGGGTCTCCCAAGCGCGGCAGGACGCTCTGGTCGGCTCACTCGCCGAGTACTGCCGCAGTCACGAACTGCAGCTGTCCGGCGTCTTCACCGACCGCGACGCCACAGCCGGGCCCGCCTCGGCGGCGTTCACCGGGCTGCTGGACGTGCTCGCGCTGCCGGACGTCTACGGCGTTCTCGCTCCGGCCATGTCGCACCTGGGACCGAAGGCCATAGCCGCCGAACGCGGGCGGCGGATCGAGGCGACCGGCTCGCGGCTGCTGCTGGTCCGCAAGCCCCGTGCCCCCCACCACGCCGTCTCTCGCAGCGGTCCCGTCCGCCGCCACCCCGGCACCACCCGCGTCCTGGACGCCGAGTCATGAGGACCATGATGGCCAAGACGACCCAACGGTTCTTCGAAGCCCGGCCTGAGTCGGTCAGCCAGGCACGGTCCTTTACCACCCAGGCCCTGGACGACTGGGACCTGCCGGACCGTGTCGAGGACATCCGGCTCTGCGTCTCCGAACTCGCCACCAACGCCGTGGTCCACGGCACCGTTCCCGGTCACGGCTTCCTGGTCAAGCTCGACGCCGAGGAGGAAGCCGTGCGCATGGAAGTGCACGACAGCCGCCGCCGGCGCCCTGAGGCTCGGCACGCCTCCGACACGGACATCTCCGGACGCGGGCTGATCCTGGTGGCCGCGCTCGCCGATGGCTGGGGAGTTCAGGACCGCACCCCGTCCGGGAAGATCATCTGGTGCTGCTTCAAGGCCACGGGAGGCACGACAGCATGAGTGTCCTTCTCAACCCGCTCGGCCCTGACCTGCGGCTGCTGGTGTCCCTTGCCGCCTGGACCTGGCCCGGCGCCCGCCCGGACGGTCGGGAAGCCGCGCACATCCTGATCACCTGCGCCTCGACCCTGGCCGGCCAGGCCACCGCCGAGACGGCCGAGGCCCGGATGCGGCGACTTTCCGCCAGCCTGGGTGGCCTGGCTGACGCCCGGGACGTCGTCCCGGAGCTCGAGCGCTGCCTGCAGATCGTAGGCGACCATGTGCTGCTGCACGTACCCGGCGTCTCCCGCCAGCTGCGGCTCCCCACGCGCCGACCCTGGACCGAATTGGTCGCGCACAACGGAGAGGCGGTCTTGCTCCTGGGACTGGACCCGCTTCCGCAGACCGCCGACGCCGCGCGGGTCGACGTGTACCTGGATGCGGCGCTCGCCGCAGACCGGCTGCTGTTCGGCCGCGCCCGTACCCGCTGAATCCACATGGTGCCGCACCGCAGCGGCGCCTCAAGGAAGCCGACGTCCTTGAAGTGGAGGGGCACGATTGCCAAGGGGCGCCAACCGGCCAGACGTGGCCGATCTGCGACTTCATCCGCGAGCACGGACAACCCGGCCCGAGAATCAAGGCGTTGGCACTTGGCACGGGAGGAACCTTGACCGACCTGCACGAACCGCTGGATCCGCTCGACAGCTACCCCAACGAATTGCCCCCGCCCCGCCAGCACGGCGACGTGAACGTGGCGGGCCTGCTCAGCATGGCCGACGACCTCGCCAAGAACGTGTCGGCGCTTCTCATCAGGGCAAGGTCCTCGGGCTCGGAAGTCCAGATCATGCCCCGGGAAATGATCCAGAGGAATCTGGAGAAGTCCGTCGCAGAGGTCTTGGAGAAGGTCGTCTACCTTCAGAGGCACGCCCACGCCGCGCTGCTCGGGCGCTGCGTCCTGGGGGCTGACTCCAAGGAGGACTGCTCCACGGAGGGTGCCAACCTCCAGCTCAACGTCTGGGACGAGCACACCCGCCGGGACATTGTGGAAGACGGCACCACCGGCTGCGTCGCCCACACCATCGAAGCCGCCCGCCGGACCGTGGCCGACCCCGCCAGCCGCAAGATCCTGCTCGCCTTCGTCCGCGACGCCGAAGGGCTTGCCGTCTGCCGCGCCCTTGGCCTCGGACCGGACGATGCCGAGCAGTTCTTGTACGGCGGCCTGACCCTGCGCCCCGAACACCGCGTCTTCTGACCCGCCGCCCGAGCAGCCTGCATTGGAGTGCCACGTGACCTACGAGCCCGTCGACCTGAACCTGACCGACCCGACGAACGGCTTCATGCACTTCGTCCTCTACACCGAGGCACGTCTCGGTGTCGCTTCGTCGTCGCTGAACGCCGAGGTGGACATCGAGGCGCAGCAGACCGTGACACCGCACTTCCAGGAATGGCTGAGCAGGCTGGTGCGGTGCGAGCCGAACGCGATGCACTGCCTGCTGGTGGAGCCGACGAAGATCCCGACCCTGTTCGACCCGTGCGTCACGGAGGACGCCAGCAGCCCGTCGGCGGTCTCCGGATCGGGCTGCGTGTGCCGCCGGACCTTCTACGACCCCGAGTTCGGGCTGCCCGTCGTCGGCAAGCACTTCAAGCACCGAGGCGAGGGCGGCACGGACCAGTGGAGCTACAAGACGTTCGCTCCGCTCGCCCTGCGCCCCGGCGACACCTTCAGCCGCTTCCACACCGGCCGCAGCCTGTTCTGGGCGCGGACGGAGAAGGGGGACCTGTCCATCCTTCCGCAGCGTGAGGGCCACGGGTACGGCGTCGGCTACGGCGGCGGCGGACCGCACGCCCTGGCCGCCTACCTCACCCAGCTCGCCGACACCGACGGCCAGAACACGGCCGTCGGCACTTCGTACTCGCGCGAGGATGCCCATCCCGCGATCCTCAACTGGACGCAGAGCAGCGCGGCCGACCGCGGCACGAACGAGCTGAGCCTGGGCGACCTCAAGGCCATGCTGCAGGGCTGACCGCCACCACATCTGGACGCCCCACGGACCAGCCGCCTGTGGGGCGTCAGCGCGTACCAGCGGCCCGTTGCGGTCAGCCCGCGCCGCGCCTCGGCCGCCGCTGTGTCAGCCCGCGCCGCGCACCCGTGCCCCCCGGCCGGGCTGCGCTGTCGGCTGCCCGTCCCCGGTCCCCGGCCCGCCTGTCCCCGCGCCCTGCGCCGCGGCCCGTCCCGGGCGTTGTCCCCATGCTGCCGCGGTCGCTGCGCCGGTGGGGACGCGTCGCCGGGTATCCGGCCCGCCATGGTCCCGTGGCGCCGTGTCAGGGCAGCGCTGCTGTACGCCCCGCGCCGCACGGCTGGCCCGCGCCGCCCGTCCCCGGCCGTGTCCGGCCGCGGTTGTGTCGGGCGTCCCGTGCCGTGCCGCCCGCCGTCCCGCGCGCGTTGCCCGTTCCTCGCTCCCGGCCGTGTCGCCGGGCTCCCGCCCGCCGTCCCGCGCCGCGTGCGCGTCCGCCGCGACCCCGTTGTCCCGGCCCTGCGCCCGCCGGTCGCGTGCGCCCGCTGCCGGGGGGTGGGTTGTTCGGCACTGTTCGGCGTTGTTCAGTGAACAACGCCGAACAGTGCCCGTCCCGGCCGTCCTCGTGGCGTCGCCGCCTGCCGTTCCCGTCCCTGCCGGGCCCGCGTCGCCCGCGCCCCCGGGTCTCTGTGCAGCCGGGCTCCCGCCCGCCGCGGTCCGGCTCCCGCCCGCCGCGGTATCCGCGGAAGCCTCCCGTTTCCCGCCGCCTGCGGCCCACGGCCGTCCCCGCCCGTCCGCCGCCGCCCCGGCCGCCGTCCGGCGCGCCGCGCCGTCCGCTGTCCGCCGGTCCGTTGTCCGGCCCCGCCGGGTCCGTCGAGTTCTCAGCCCGTCGGGTTCTCGCCCGTCGCCGTGCGGCTCCCCGCCGGCCGTCCCGGTCGGTGCCGTGGCTGCGCCCTGCGGTCGGTACCGAGGTCACTGGCCCTCTGCCGTGCCGCGTGTCGTCCGTTCCCGCCCTCGCCCGGGCGCTGGACGAGGAAAACGCTGAACACCTGGTGCCGCGCGCTGGCGCGTGGCACAGCAGGCGGAGGGACGGCGACAAACAGAACCCGTACCCGCCCCGCGGATGCAGTCGCCATCATGGGTACCGGCTTCGCCCTGCCCTCGTGTTGGAAGGATCCGATGACCCGTCAGGCCGACAGTGACGCGTGGCGTGCCCTGCTGCACGAGACCTACGCCGTCGAACAGCTGGGCAACGACCTGACCAGGCAGGCGCTACGCGACGGTGCGGTCGACGGGCCGTCGCAGCGCCGCTATCTGCTGCGCCGCGCCGCTCTCGCCGACCGGGCCGATCCCCTCCAGCGGGAGACCGGTTTCGCCGCGGCCGGGGAGGTCGACGCCGATCTGGCCGCCCTCGGCCTGCTGGAGTGGGACCGCGGGCACGGCACCGGCCGCGGCCCCGTTGCGGCCGCCGATGGGCGATGGGACGCCGATCCGCGCGGCTACCTCCATCAGGAACACGCGGTACTCGTCCTTGACGAGGACCAGGGGGAGCCTGGCGCCTGACCTGCTGGTCCGTTGGTGAACTCCCTGCGCGGCGCCGGGGCCGCTGTCGAACGAGTTCCGGCTCGCGCGTGATCACGGCATGTCGCGGCGACAGCGGTGCGGGCTCCGGAACCCCTCTGGGTTACGAGCCCAGCGAGCTGCTCCACCCCGCGTCGATGCCCCGCCGGGAGACAGCCCGGCGAACTCGTCAGCGCCGTGTTCCGCTCTCGCCTGCCGGGCCGGCCCGCGCGGCGATCACGGCGAGTTCGGCGCGCAGGTCCCGCCCCGTCCCGGACGGGGGTCGCACCTGGTGCGATTCCTCGTGCTCGTCGTCGATGAGTCGTCGACCCAGACGGCTGTCCGCCGCTCCTCGGGCTCTTCCTCGTCGCGTTGATGCCGCTGGTACCAGTCGAGATCGTCCTCGTCCTTGATCCAGTGGCGCACGTCCGTGTCCTGCGTGCGCCGGGTCTCGGCCCGTTCGGCGATCTGCACGGGTATCCCGCCCGGGGCGGGGGCTGGGGTCCGGCCAGGATCCGTGCGCGGGCGGCGTCCACGGCCCCGGCCCGCCCGGCCCCCGGCACGAGCCACGGCTTCCCCTCCGCCTCACCCCCCGCCCTGCGTCCGGCCGTCGGCCTACCGCGGTCGCGTCACCACACCGCCCACCTCACCCACCCCCACGCGTTACACAAACCGTCCCCGGTTATGTACCGGAGCGCTAGACTCACCCTCAAGGCGTTACACCCCTGTGCGGCGTGTGGCCGACCGCTGCGCGCCTGTCCTCCGCCGGCCCTGGCCGCCCGCCCGCCCGCCCGCGACGCGGCGGCCCGCTCCGCCCCCGTTCTGCTTCTGCTGGAGTTGCCCGTGTCCTCCTCGCGTTCCGTCTCCGCCGCCAAGACCGGGGCAGCTACGGGCCTGCTGCTGCCGCCCGCCGACGACCCGGTGTGGGGGAGTGTGCCGCTCGCGCTGCGTCAGAACCTGTCCGTGCCCGCTCATGGTCTGGTGAACCCGGCGCGCGGGGGGCTGGCGGAGAAGTCCGGCCGCCCGCTGCGCCTGGCGCTGAGTGCCGCCGCGAAGATGCGTACGACCGGCGCTCACTGGCACGTGCTGCTCATTGCCCCCCGTGCCGCGTTCGGCGGTCCCACCAGCGACCGCGCCGGGCGGGCCTACGCGCTGCTGCAGCAGGTCGTCGTCGACTACCTGCGCCCCGCCCTGGCCGCGCGGGCCGGAGCGAGCGGGAAGGCCCCGGCCGAGCAGCCCCCCACAGCCCCGGCCCCCGCCTCCACCCCGGCTGCTCCCGCAGCCGTCCCGGCCGAGCCCACCGCCGCGCCGGAGTCCGCCGACGGCTTCCTTCCCGATCCCGCTGCCGCTCCCGACACGGTCTCGGCCGCCGGGCCCGAGGGCGGCGCCGTCGAGGAGGCACCCCACCCCTTCCGGCCGCCGACGAACTGGCCGCCGACGAACTGGCCGGCGCCCTGCACGAGATCACCGAACACCGCACCGTCCTGGTCCTCACCACCCCCCACCCGGACACCGCCCACACCGCCCTCGCCCAGCACCTGCCCGCAGGCCAGCCGGCTGTGTCCGTGGCCGGCGCAGACCGCGCCTCCCTGGCCCGCGCCCTCTACACGCAGCTGGGCCTCGGCCGCCGACAGCGACGGCCCCACGCCCTGAAAGACGCCGAGGACCTGATCGTCGCCGAACTCAAGCGAGCCCCCCGCCTCATCATCGCCACCGCCGCCCCCGGCCTGCGCTCCTCCGCCCTCCAACTGCTCTACAGCCTGTGGGCGCGCGAGAACTTCGCGCTGGTCCTGATCGGCGACACCAACCTCGCCACTCTCCTGTCGCGTTCGGACATGGCGAGCCTGAACTCCCGCGTGACCCTCCGGCACCACGTAGCGCCGACTTCCCCGGGCACCCCCGCGCCGAGCGGTACAACTCCGGCCGAGCAGCAGGACCCCCTCCCCTCACCGTCACAGCCGGCACCCGCCGAGCCCGCCACCACCCCGGCACCGGCCGACACCTCCCCGCCCGCCGGCCCGGCACCCGCCGACCCCGCGGCCGCCGACGACCCGCGGACCACCCTGGACCCTGCCGGCACCGCCCACGGCGAAGAACTGGCCGATCACGTACGGGAGATCGCCCAGGCCCGCGCCATCCTGACCGTCACCGGCCCCGACGCCACCACCGTGCACACCGCCCTCACCCGCACTCCCAGCCCCCCGAACCTTCCAGCCGTGCACACGGGCGGCAAGGACCGTTCCTCACTGGTCCGCGACCTGTTCGTACAGCTCGATCTGGACCAGCGCATGCCACAGCCCGGCACGCTGCGGGCCACCGAGGACCTGATCGCCGCCGAACTGCGCCGCGCCTCCCGGCTGGTCATCGTGCCAAAGGCCCACGAACTGCCCACCGCCGCCCTGCGCATGCTGTACGACCTGTGGTCGGCCGACAACTTCCCGCTGGTCCTGGGCGGCGACGACCGCCTCGACGACGTCCTTCAACGTCCCGCCCTGGCGAGCCTGAGCTCGTGCGTGCTCCTGCACCACCACCTGGACCCGGCCGGCGAAGAAACCCCCACCCCCACCCCCACCCCCACCCCCACCCCCACCCCCACCCCCACCCCCACCTCCACCCCGGCTGACGGCCCGAACGCCCCCGCCCCGGCGCCGCTCGCTCCCGACCCCGGGGCGACTGCCTCACCGTCCGCAGCCGGCCCCGACGCCAACCCGGAACCTGCCACCGCGCGCCCCGCCCCGACCACACTCTCCGCCCCGGGCCAGGCCGCCGGACCGCCCACCCCCGGCGCCGCGAAGCCGACGGCGCCCGCCGCGCCGGCGCCCGCCGCCGACTCCGACCAGCCTGCAACCACCACATCCCAACCGGCCCCGCCGCCCGGCAAGACCAAGGCAGTCCCGGGCAAGACCCCCGCCACGCTCCACCAGGCCCGCGCCGCGCTGCCCGACCTGATCCGCGCCGCCGCCGACGGCACCCCCACCCCCCTCACCCGCGAGGACACCGACCACGCCCTTCTGACCACCCCCCACGCCGCCACCACCCTGGGCTGGGACCTCGAGCACGCTCCCGCCCACGGGATCGCCGACGCCCGCAAGAAACTCGGCGACCTCATCCACGAAGCCGCCCAGGGCCACCCCCAGGTCCTGCGCCGCCACACCACCCCCGTCGCCGTGCTGCTCCCGGCCACCCCCACCGGCACCCCCCACCCGCCGACCACCCCCACCCCCGCCAACGCGGCGCCCCCGGCCACCGCTGCCGTCCCACCCACCGGGCCCACCCCCCTCGCGGAGCCCGCCGGTCCCGCCCCGACCGGCGCCGAACCAGCACCGTCGCCCCAGCCCACCCGTACGACCGCGGCCGACACCGCCCCGGCGTCGGCCGCACCGAACGACCCGACCCCGGCCGAACAGCGCCCCCACCCGGCCCCCGTCACCCCGGCCGCCGACCCGAAGACCGCGCCCGACACCACCGATGACACCCCCGCGGCCGCCGCCCTGCACCACGTACCCCCCACCGACACCGCCCCCGCCCACACCGACGTCCCGGCCGCACCACGCCCCTCACGCCGCCTCGCCCCCCTCGGCGAGGCCTTCGACACCGTCCTGGCCCCCACCACCCCAGACACCGACCCCACCGACACCGTCCCATCCCCGCGCGGCCTGCCCACCGGCATCCCCAGCCTCGACCACGCCCTCGGCGGCCTCCAGCCCGGCCGCTTCTACCTCGTCGCCGCCACCCCCGGCACCGGCGGCAGCCTCCTCACCACCACCGCAGCCCGCACCACCGCCCTCGACCACCACCAGCCCGTCCTCTACGCCGCCTCCGGCCTCACCCGCGCCGACATCGCCGCCCGCATCGTCGCCGCCCACCTCCCCGTCGACTACCGCCGCCTGCGCGCCGGCCAGCTCACCGACACCGAACAGGCCGACGTCGCCGCCCTCCACCACGACCTGGCAGCCGCCCCCCTCTACATCGACGACGGCACCGACCTCACCCCCGCCGCCATCGCCGAGACCCTCACCGACCTCACCGGCACCGCCCTCCTCGTCGTCGACCGCCTCCAGGCCGCCGACGACCCCCACCTGCCCCTGTCCGGCCCCCGCCTCCGCGACGCCGCCCAGACCCTCGCCCACCTCGCCCGCACCCACCACCTCCCGGTCCTCGCCGCCCTCGACACCGACCACCCCGACCTGATCAACACCCTCGGCCTCGACACCGTCCTGCACCTCACCCCCGACCCCGACCACCCCCACCACCGCGTCCAACTCGCCATCACCGAACGCGACCTCGGCCTCCAGACCACCCTCACCCTCTACGCCGACCGCGCCCACGCCCGCCTCACCGACCCCACCGACTTCGACCCCTACGCCCACGACCCCGAACCACCCGAGCACACCGCCACCGACCCCACCCCCCAGGCCCCCGCCGCGCCCGGAGCCTCCGCCTGGCCGCCCGTAGCCGTCCCCGGCCGCTCCACACCCCTCGCAACCAGCGAGCCGACCAGCACTCCGCACACACCCGCACCACAGCCCACTCCAGCCCCCGCGACCACCACCAGCGACCCCGCGACGCACCACACCCAGCCGCCGCGCACCACCGCCAGCAGCGGCACCTACGCCGGCCGCGACTACTCCCACTACACCGGCCAGATCACCCGCGCGGTCGACCAGGCCCTCCAAGAGCACGGCGGCGACGTCGAAGCCGCCACCGCCGCCCTGGTGAAAAAGGCCGTGCCCGACGCCATGGCCCTATTCAAAGAAACCCGCGTCGGCTCGAATTACGACCACACCGTCTATCCAGAACTCCTCGAAATCCTCCGCAAAAAGACCAAGGACGGCTCAGACGAAATCTGGGAAGGACGCCACAACTGGACCAACACCCACCTCACCGACCAACTCAACACCGGCGCCCTAGACCCCGTCACCGTCGACGCCCTCGACACCAACGCCTCCTTCATGGCCGCCTTCAAGACCCACCTGCCCATCGGCGCCCTCAGGCACAACCCCCACGGCGGCTTCGACCCCAAACTCTCCGGCGTCCACCTCCTCACCCAGCGCCCCACCTGGCACCACCCCCACCTCCCCGACCCCATCGGCAACCGCCGCGAGATGGGCCCCGTCGTCCTCACCGACGCCACCATCCGCCTCCTCATCCGCTGCGCCCGCTACGACCTGTGCGACCAGCCGGTGATCGCCGAGAGCTGGACCAGCGGCGCCAGCGAAGGCCTGCTGGAGAAATTCCGCCGCGTCCTCACCGAAGCCCGCCACACCTCCCTGGAACGCGAAGCCGCCGGATACGCCGACGGAACCGTGGCCGTCGAATACATCAAAGCCATGTACTCCAAATTCACCTCCACCCTCGGCGAATCCAACGCCAACCTCGAAATCCGCCGACCCGAGTGGATGCACATCATCCGCTCCCAGGCATTCGCCAACCTCTGGTACAAAGCCCACCGCGCCCACAAAAAGGGCCTCACCGTCGTCCGCGTCCGCGGCACGGACGAACTCCACGTCACCGGCGGAGACTGGCGTAACGTATTCACCGAAGGCCGCAGCCCCGCCGAAATGAAACTCAAGAACCAGTACACCCTGCCGAGGAAGACCACCGCCTGATGTCCACCGACGGATGGAAAAACTTCGGAACATACGGGGCCAACCGCGACCCCGGAAACATCCACGGCAAATACGCCCTCGGCCGCGCCCTCGAAGACGCCCTGGAACGCATGATCATCCACGGCGGCATCAGGTCCCCCGCCAGCACCCGCCGCGGCCTCATGGCCCGCATGAACTACCTCACCACCACCGGCGGCGGCGCCCAGGCCATGGCCGAAGCCGGCATCACCGCCACCCGCCCCACCATCCGCGCCTGGACCAGAGGCACCCAACACCCCCGCCCCGAGAACCAGGAAGCGATCGACACCGCCTACTGGAACCTGCGCGCCAACAACATCCTCAACAACCCCGGCGCCCTGAAACAGCACCTCAACCGCGGCGGCCACGGCACCGAAGTGGAGATCCACCCCATCAACCAGGACGTCGTCGAGGCACCGCGGCGCCGCAGCAACCTGCGCGTACGCCGCTTCCAAGTCCGTTACATCTGGGACGACGCGGTCGACGCCTTCGTCGCCGGCGACATCGCCGGGCTCGAAGAGATCTGGGACGACATCATCGGCGAGCTCGACTCCGACTGGGGCGCCTACACCTACGTCGCCCACATCGGCCTCGGCGCCTGACCGGCCGGGCCGGCCGCCTCCAACCGGCCGGCCCGCAAATTCCCACCCCCGGCGCCCTCCTCACCCTCTGCCTTGCGCTGTAGAAAGACCTCACCACCGGAAAGCACGAAAGACAGACCTAGCAATTCGCCACGCTCCAGGATGAGAATTCAGACAGCAGAGAAGGCCGGTACATACATATTCACCCCGGCAACAGCGGTGATAACGTAACGCCTTTCCCAAACTCAGGTACATAATCAACGCGTATCGCCCCGCTAGCCCGCTGCTCCAATTGCTAGAATTGTCTAGAGGTCTAGACCTCTAGGAGAGAGGGGCTGTAACGATGAGTCACCGTTACAGAACTTGCGCGGTACACAACCACGTGACATAATTAGGTACACAAGACGCCGACACCGGGAGCCCGACACGATGTGCAAGTGCGGATCCGACACCTACACGAGCCACGTGGAGCGCACCAGCAAGGGCTACCCGGCTCACGTCTACACAGGCCACTACTGGGCCCCCAGGGATGGCCGGTAGGGCGAGCTCCGCAGTACGCGGGCCGGCACCGCGCACGCCGCTCAGCTCTCCCAAAAGATGTAACGGCATCCCCCGGAGCGCCACCCCTCCACCTAGCCAGCGCTCTTGAGTCGCGGAGCGACGTTACAACTTTCCGTCGCGTAGTGACGGCGCGTCA